>NZ_CP076361.1:3027500-3376470 GCF_018798885.1 Gemmobacter fulvus
TTGTCTGGATGCGGTTTTTCCGGCGGTGCCCTATTGTCTGGATCTGATGGAGGCCGGGCGGATCGAGACGGATCCCGCCATCTGCGCCGCCTTCCGCCCCAAGGTCTGACGGCCAAAGTCTGACGGCCCCTCAGCCCGCGCGGCGGCGCAGGCTGTCGGCGATCAGGGCGGCCACATCCGCATGTTCCCCGATGGCGGGCAGCAGCGTCCCGGCAAAGCCTGCTTCGGCCAAAGCCTCGGGCAGATCTTCGGCCACATGGCCCGCGCGGGTGGCAAACAGCGGCAGGCACAGGGCCGGGCCGTCGATCCGGGCGGCATCGCGCAGAAACGGTTCTTCTTCGACATAGCCGGTGATGACGGAGCGGAACCGGGTCTGCTGGCGCAGGGTCGCTGCATGGGCTTCGGTGATGCTGGCCGAGGCGCGCGACACCCGCGATCCATGCGCCGCCAGCAGCAGGCTTGTCTCTGCCTCGGCCAGACCCCGCGCCGCGGCGGCCTGTTGCGCGGTGCGGGCCAGCAGGGCAGGCATCTGCGGCTCATGGCCAAAGGCGGGCACTTGCTGCGGTTGCGCCATGCCTGCGGCGGCCAGCCGTTTCGGCAGTTGCTGCCGGGTGAACCAGCCTTCGGCCATGAAGAACGGATAGATCCAGGCGTCGGGTAGCGCGGCAACAGCCGCCTCCAGCGCGCCGGGCAGGGCCAGCGTCGTGCCACGGATGCGCCAGCCGGGCAGCCACAGCGCCACGCGCACCGCCAGCGCCTGCATCGCCGCCTCTTGCGGCAGCGGATCGGCGGGGGAGCCATGGGCAATGATCAGGGCATCGGGCATGAGATCTGGTCCAGAGGGAGGGGCAGAGGATAGGCGGCAGGCGGCGCTTGTCCAGTGGCCGCGCGGCGCAGATTTGCGGGGCCACAGGCATCGCCGGTGTCGGCTGCGGCTTTTCAGCGGCGATGCTGCCGGGTTATAGAGAAGGCGCGCGGGCCGCCCCGGTGCCGCGGCCCGCTGTCTGACGCTCTGCCATTCCCAGAAAGTGATTGCCATGCAAGATCTGCCGCTCTTCCCCGATCTGTCCGGTGCTTCGGTGTTCATCACCGGCGGCGGCTCCGGTATCGGGGCCTTCCTGACCGAAGGTTTCCTGCGGCAGGGGGCGAAAGTGGCCTTCGTGCAGCGGTCGGATGCGACCGGCTTTTGTGACGAGATGGAAGCGGCCACCGGGCAGCGACCGCTGTTCCTGCCCTGTGACATCACCGATACGCCCGCCTTGCAGGCGGCCATCGCGGCGGCGGCGGCGGCACATGGGCCGGTGACGGTGCTGGTGAACAATGCCGCCAATGACAAACGCCATGCCACGCTGGAGGTGACCGAAGAGTTCTGGGACTGGTCGCAGGCGATCAACCTCAAGAGCTATTTCTTTGCGGCGCAGGCGGTCATTCCCGGCATGGTGGCGGCGGGCGGCGGCTCCATCGTGAATTTCACCTCCATCAGCTATATGATGGGCAATGCGGGCTACCCCGCCTATACGACGGCAAATTCCGCGATCAACGGCATGACGCGCAGCCTTGCGCGCGAATTCGGGCCGTCGCGCATCCGCGTCAATGCGCTGGCCCCGGGATGGGTGCTGACGCAGAAGCAGAAAGACCTCTGGGTCACGCCCGAAGGCCTGCAGGCGCATCTGGATCGCCAATGCCTGTCCGATCCGCTGGAGCCTGCCGATATCGTCGGCGGGGTGCTGTTCCTGGCCTCGCGCGCATCGAAGATGATGACGGGGCAGGCGCTGGTGATCGACGGCGGCGTGGTGGTCACCGGATGAGCGGCGACGGCGGATCGCGGGGCGGCCTGCCGGATCTGCACTGGATCGCGGTGGATTGGGGCAGCACGCATCTGCGGGCCACCGCATTGGGGCCAGAGGGCGTGCTGGCCGAGGCCGGGTCCGAGGATGGCATGGCGCGGCTGGCCACGCCCAAGGCGTTTGAACCTGCGCTGCTGGCGCTGATCGGTGACTGGCTGCCGCAGGGTCGGCAGGTGCCGGTGCTGGCCTGCGGCATGGTGGGCGCGCGGCAGGGCTGGCGCGAGGCCCCCTATCGCGCAACCCCCTGCGCGCCGCTGGATCCGGCGGCGCTGATGGCGGTGCCCTGCCACGATCCGCGCCTGTCCCTGCGCATCGTGCCGGGGCTGATGCAGGCCCGGCCTGCCGATGTGATGCGCGGCGAAGAGGTGCAGATTGCCGGTGCGCTGGCGGTGCGGCCCGGCTTTGACGGGGTGATCTGCCTGCCCGGCACCCATAGCAAATGGGTGCATGTCAGTGCGGGCGAGGTGGTCAGTTTCCAGACCTTCCTGACCGGCGAGATGTTTGCGCTGCTGTCGCAGGTGTCGGTGCTGCGCCATGGCATCGCCGCCGAGGGCTGGGATGCCGCCGCCTTTGCCGAGGCCCTGTCAGAAGCCCAGTCGCGCCCCGAGCGGCTGGCGGCGCGGCTGTTCAGCCTGCGCGCCGAGGCGCTGCTGGAGGGCCTGTCGCCGGTGACCGCGCGGGCGCGGCTGTCGGGCCTGCTGATCGGGGCAGAGCTGGCGGCGGCGCGGCCCTATTGGCTGGGGCAGCCGGTGCTGCTGATCGGCGCCGAAGCGGTTGCGGCCCCCTATGCGCAGGCTCTGGCGGCGCAGGGGATCACGGCAGAACATCTGCCGGGGGCAGCGTGCAGTCTGGCCGGGCTGTCGCGCCTCTGGGCCTGCCTGTGAGCCTGCCGATCATCGCCATCCTGCGCGGCATCACCCCGGCAGAGGTTGTCGCGGTGGCCGAGGCGCTGATGGCCGCTGGCATCACGCAGATCGAGGTGCCGCTCAATTCCCCCGATGCGTTGCGTTCGATGGCGGCGCTGGTCGCGGCCTGTGGCGACCGGGCGCTGATCGGGGCGGGCACGGTGCTGACAGTGAATGATGTGATGCAGGTGGCCGCATTGGGCGGGCGGCTGATCGTGTCGCCCAATTGCGATGCGGCGGTGATCCGCGCCACCCGCGCGCAAGGCCTGCTGAGCTGGCCCGGCGTGATGACCCCGACCGAGGCCTTTCAGGCGATTGCCGCCGGAGCCTCGGGGCTGAAGCTGTTTCCGGCGACGCTGGTTGGCCCGGCGGGGCTGGCGGCGATGCGGGCGGTCCTGCCCGATACGGTGCCCGTCTATGCCGTGGGCGGGGCCGGACCTGAAACCTTTGCCGCCTGGCTGCGGGCCGGGGCGGATGGCTTTGGCATCGGCACGGCCCTTTACAGCCCCGGTCGCGCGCCGGATGATGTGGCCGCCCGCGCGGTGCGGCTTGTGACTGCCTATCGAGAGGCCCTGACATGATCTTTGACCCCCGCCCCTGTGATCTTGGCGAAGGCCCGCTGTGGCACCCGCTTCGCGGCCAGCTGTTCTGGTTCGACATCACCGGCCAGCGCATGTTGTCGCAGCACCGGGGCGAGGCGCTGCAATGGCGCTTTCCCGAAATGGTATCGGCGGCGGGCTGGGTCAGCCGCGATGTGCTGCTGATTGCGGGCGAGCGTGATCTGTTCCTGTTCGATGTCGAAACCGAAGAAACCGAAAGCCTGATCGAGCTGGAGGCCGACAACCGGCTGACCCGGTCCAATGATGGCCGCGCCGATCCGCTGGGCGGGTTCTGGATCGGCACGATGGGCAAGAGCGCCGAAGCGGGCGCGGGCGCCATCTATCGCTATTACCGGGGCGAGTTGCGCTGCCTGTTCAAGGGCATCTCGATCACCAATGCGATCTGTTTCAGCCCCGATGGCCGGGTGGCGCATTTCACCGATACCAAGACCAGCCGGGTGATGCGGGTGGCGCTGGATGCGGCGGGCTGGCCACAGGGCACGCCCGAGCTGTATCTGGATCTGACCGCTGATCCCTCGGGGCCGGATGGGGCGGTGATCGACGCGGCGGGGCTCATGTGGCTGGCGCAATGGGGCGCGGGGCGGGTCAGCGCCTTTGCGCCCGATGGCACATTGGTGCGGCAGGTCGAATTTGCCTCGCCGCATACCTCTTGCCCGGCCTTTGGCGGGCCGGGGCTGACCACGCTGTTCTGCACCACCGCATTGCAGGGCATGGATGCGGCGGCGCGGGCGGCCTATCCGCAGGCGGGCGGCACTTTCGCGCTGGCGGATGTGGCACAGGGGCAGGCCGAGCATCAGGTCTTGCTGTAAGCCGCGCCGCTTGCTGCCGACACGCGGCCAGCCCATATAGGGGGCACCGCCCTCGGGATGCCGGGTGGGGCAGGGCATGGGGATGACAATGGCCGATTTCAGCTTTGACAACAGCTATGCCCGCGATCTGGCGGGTATGTATGTGGCGCAGCGCCCCGCCGCCGTGGCCGCCCCCCGGCTGCTGCGGCTGAATACCGCGCTGGCCGAAGAGCTGGGGCTGGACCCGGTGGCGCTGGCCCCGGTTGCCGCCGAGGTGTTTTCCGGCGCGCACCTGCCCGAAGGGGCCGAACCGATTGCACAGGCCTATGCCGGGCATCAGTTCGGCGGCTTTTCCACGCAACTGGGCGATGGGCGGGCGCTGCTGCTGGGCGAGGTGATCGACAGTCACGGTGCCCGGCGCGACATTGCCCTGAAAGGCTCGGGCCGCACGCCGTTTTCGCGGGGCGGCGACGGGCTGGCGGCGGTGGGGCCGGTCTTGCGCGAATATCTGATCGGCGAGGCGATGGCGGCGCTGGGCGTGCCGACAACGCGGGCGCTGGCGGCGGTGGCCACGGGCGGGCAGGTCTGGCGCGACAGCGGTGCCTTGCCGGGGGCGGTGCTGACCCGTGTGGCGTCCAGCCATCTGCGGGTGGGCACGTTCCAGTTCTTTGCCGCACGCGGGCAGGCCGATATGGTGCAGCGGCTGGCCGATTACGCCATGGCCCGGCATGACCCTGAACTGCGGGGGGCAGAGCGGCCTTATCTGGCGTTTTTCGATGCGGTTGTGGCGCGGCAGGCGCGGCTGATTGCGCAATGGATGGGGCTTGGCTTCATCCATGGGGTGATGAACACCGACAATATGACGATCTCGGGCGAGACGATTGATTACGGCCCCTGCGCCTTCATGGAGGCCTATGCCCCCGGCACGGTGTTTTCCTCGATCGACCGGCAGGGCCGTTATGCCTATGGCAACCAGCCCGCGATTCTGGGGTGGAACCTTGCCCGGCTGGCCGAGACGCTGTTGCCGCTGTTTGATGCCGATGAGAAAACCGCCGTCGATCTGGCCAATGCCCGGCTGGAGGGCATCGCGGCGCTGTATCAGGCCGAATGGCTGGCGGTGATGCGCGGCAAGCTGGGGCTGGCAGGGGAAGATGCGGGCGATGCGGCGCTGGCCGAAGGGTTTCTGGCGGCGCTGACCGGCACGGATTTCACCCGCGGCTTCGGGGCGCTGGCCGATGCGGTCCGCGATCCGGGCCGGTTGCACGGGCTGTTCGGCGACCGCGCGGCGCTGGAACGCTGGCTGCCACAGTGGCAGGCGCGGCTGGCTCCCGATGCCCCGGCTCGCATCCGTGCCGCCAATCCGATCTACATTCCCCGCAATCAGCGGGTGGAAGAGGCGCTGAGCGCCGCCGAGGCCGGGGATATGGCGCCGTTTGAACGGCTGCTGGCGGTAATCACCGATCCTTATACCGAACGGCCGGGGCTGGAGGCCTATGCCCTGCCTGCCCCCGAGGCCTTTGCCGACACGTTCCGCACCTTCTGCGGCACATGAATGTGCGATTGACCGGGCTTGCGTCTCGCGGCAATCATGGCGCCATGAACAGCCGCTCTGACATCCATGACCGTTTGGCGGCCAGCCTGCGCGAAGCGCGCAAGGCGCGCGGGCTGAGCCTTGATGCCGTGGCCAAACTGTCAGGCGTCAGCCGCTCGATGGTGAGCCAGATCGAACGCGGCGAAAGCTCTCCCACGGTGGCGACGCTGTGGAACCTGACACAGGCGCTTCAGGTCGATTTTGCCGGGCTGCTGGAGGGCAAACCTTCGGGCGGGATCGAGGTGACGCGGGCCTCGGCGGCGCCGGTGATTGCCGGGCGCGGCACCGGCGTGCGCATCCGCATCCTGTCGCCCGCCGAGGCGGTGGGCGAGCATGAGGTCTATGAGCTGAATTTCGCGCCCGGCGGCGCGCTGGTGTCGGATCCGCACAGCCCCGGCTGCCGCGAACATCTGACGGTGATCGAAGGCAGTCTGCGCGTGACCAGCGGCGAGGACATGCAGGATCTGGGGATGGGCGATACCGCGCGCTATGCGGCGGACCGCGATCACGCAATCCGGGCAGAGGGTGCTGCCCGCGCCATTCTGATCGTGCAGGACAGTTGATCCGGCGGAGCGGGGGGCTGTCTGCCCCCCGCACCCCCCGAGGATATTTGGACCAAAGTGAATGTAATCCGTTTTAGCGGATTACATTCCGCTATCTTGACGTGATCACGGTTTTGCGGCAAATGTTCCGATATAACGGATGGGGTTCTGTAATGACGGATATGGATCGGGCGGCGTTTCTGGCGCATCTGGGCGGGGTATTGGCAGGGATCGACGCGGAGGGGTTGATGAAACGCGAGCGGCTGATCCACGGGCCGCAGGGCGCGCATGTCGAGGTGGCGGGGCGCAAGCTGTTGAACCTTTGCGCCAACAATTACCTCGGGCTCGCGGATGATCCGCGGCTGGTGGCGGCGGCGCAGGCGGCGATGGCGGAGCAGGGTTATGGCATGGCCTCGGTGCGCTTCATCTGCGGCACGCAGGATCTGCACCGGGCGCTGGAGACGCGGATCGCGCAGTTTCTGGGGCAGGAGGACAGCATCCTGTTCGCGGCCTGTTTCGATGCCAATGGCGGGCTGTTCGAGCCGCTGCTGGGGCCGGAGGATGCGGTGATTTCCGACAGTCTGAACCATGCCAGCATCATTGACGGCATCCGGCTGTGCAAGGCCAGGCGCTATCGTTACGCCAATTCCGATATGGCGGATCTGGAGGCACAGTTGCAGGCCGCGCGGGCCGAGGGTGCGCGCTTCATCCTGATTGCAACCGATGGTGTGTTCTCGATGGACGGGTATCTGGCGAAACTGGGCGAGATCAAGGGTTTGGCTGACCGCTATGGCGCCATGGTTATGGTGGATGATTGCCATGCCACCGGATTCATGGGGCCGCAGGGGCGCGGCACGCCCGCACTTGCGGGGGTGCAGGTGGATATTCTGACCGGCACTTTGGGCAAGGCGCTGGGCGGCGCTTTGGGCGGCTATATTGCCGGGCCGCAGCCGGTGATTGATCTGCTGCGGCAAAGGGCGCGGCCCTATCTGTTCTCCAACGCCTTGCCACCTGCGGTGGTGGCGGCGGGGCTGGCAGCGCTGGATATTGTCGAGGCGGCGGATGATCTGCGGGGGCAGTTGTTTGAAAACGCGGCCTATTGGCGGGCAGGTTTGACAGATGCGGGGTTCCGGCTGTTGCCGGGTGAGCATCCGATCATTCCAGTGATGCTGGGCGATGCCAAGCTCGCGCAGGCCATGGCGGCGGCGTTGTATGACCGGGGCGTTTATGTGGCCGGGTTCTTCTTCCCGGTGGTGCCGAAGGGGCAGGCGCGCATCCGCACGCAGATGAATGCGCGGCTGAGCAGGGACGATCTGGATTTTGCGCTCGATGCCTTCCGGGCGGCGGGCAAGGCCGTGGGGGCGATCTGATGAGCAATGAAATGAAGGCTTTGGCCAAGACCAGACCCGAGGTTGGTTTGTGGCAGGTGACGCGTCCGGTGCCCGAGATCGGGCCGGATGATGTGCTGATCCGCATCCGCAAGACCGGGATCTGCGGCACCGACATCCATATCTGGAACTGGGATGACTGGGCGGCGCGCACCGTGCCGCTGGACCTTGTGACGGGTCATGAGTTTGCGGGCGAGATTGTGGAACTGGGCCGCAATGTGACGGATCTGGCGATTGGTCAGCGCTGTTCGGGAGAGGGGCATCTGATCGGGCGGCACTCGCGCCAGTCCCGCGCGGGCAAGTTCCATCTGGACCCGGAGACGCGGGGCATTGGCGTGAACGAGCAGGGAGCTTTCGCGCAGTACCTGCGGCTGCCCGCCTTCAATGTGGTGCCACTGCCGGATGCGATTGATGACGAGATCGGCGCGATCCTTGATCCCTTGGGCAATGCGGTGCATACGGCGCTGAGCTTTGATCTGGTGGGCGAGGATGTGCTGATCACCGGGGCAGGCCCCATTGGCATCATGGCGGCGGCGGTGGCGCGGCATGTCGGCGCGCGCCATGTGGTGATCACCGATGTGAACCCGGCGCGGCTGGAGCTGGCGGCGCAAGTTGCCGATGTGGTGCCGGTGAATGTGGCCACCGAGGATTTGCGCGATGTGCAGGCCCGGCTGAAGATGACCCAGGGCTTTGACGTAGGCATGGAAATGAGCGGCAATCAGCGCGCACTGGACCAGATGGTCGAGGCGCTGGTGATGGGCGGGCGCATCGCCATTCTGGGCATCCCGCCGGGGAAAAGCCCGGTGGACTGGAGCCGCATCGTGTTCAAGGCCATCACCATCAAGGGCGTCTATGGCCGCGAGATCTTCGAGACCTGGTACAAGATGATCGCCATGCTGGAAAACGGGCTGGATATCCGCAAGGTGATCACCCATCGCTTCAAGGCCGGTGATTTCGTGGACGGGTTCGAGGTGATGCGCTCGGGCCAGTCTGGCAAGGTGGTGCTGGACTGGGGCTGAGCCGCCTCAGCGCCCGCCGATATCATCGGGGGCGACCGACACGGCCTTGATCACGGCAAAGACCTGATCCCCGGCGGCGAGGTTCAGCATGGTGACAGAGCGGCGGGTCAGGCGCGCGAGCAACCGCGTGCCGCCCGCATCCATCTGCACCATCGCGCCGGGGCCATCGCCAAGGCGGATGTCGTGCAGCGTGACCGGCAGGATGTTCAGCGCCGACAGGCCCACCGGGCGTTGGCGGGCCAGCATCACATCCTGCGCAAGGATGCGCAACCGCAGCGGGCTACCGATGGCGGACGGCACATGCGGCAGCCAGAGCGGACCTGCCGGGCTGTCGAGCCGGGTCAGACCGTCGGCCTCATGCGCGGCGACCGTTGCCGCCAGCAGCGCCCCCGCCGCGCGGATCCCCAGCGCGGGCGCAGTGGCCGGATCTGACAGAACCTCGGTTGCCGGGCCGCAATGGCGCACCCGTCCGGCCTCGATCAGCACAACCGTGGTGGCCAGCCGCGCCACCTCGGCCACCGAATGGCTGACATAGAGCATCGGCAGGCCCATCTCGTCGCGCAGACGTTCCAGATAGGGCAGGATTTCGGCCTTGCGTGCCTCATCCAGCGCGGCAAGCGGTTCGTCCAGCAACAGCAGGCGCGGGTTGGACAGGATCGCGCGCCCGATGGC
The DNA here is from genome assembly GCF_018798885.1 of Gemmobacter fulvus. Lineage (NCBI taxonomy): Bacteria > Pseudomonadati > Pseudomonadota > Alphaproteobacteria > Rhodobacterales > Paracoccaceae > Gemmobacter > Gemmobacter fulvus. The sequence goes on from NZ_CP076361.1 coordinate 3,036,873, forward strand.
AACACGCTGCGTTTCGCCGCCCGAGAGCAGGGCAGGGCGGCGGGACAGCAAGGCAGAGAGGCCCAGCAGATCGACCACCCGCTCAAGACTTGCGCCGCTGCCGTTGCGCGGGGCGAACCAGCGGCCATAGAGCAGGTTCTGCCGCACCGTCAGATGCGGAAACAGCCGCGCGTCCTGAAACACATACCCGATGCGGCGGCGATGCGGCGGCAGCATCCGACCGCTGCCGGTATCCAGCAGAACCTGACCGTCGAGCGTGATGCGGCCCGTATCGGGGCGCAGCAGCCCGGCGACGGCGTTGACAATGGTGGTCTTTCCCGCGCCGGAGCGTCCGAACAGGGTGGTGATGCCCGGCGGCGCGTCAAAGGCCACATCGAGGGTGAAGCCGGGCAGCGCATGGCGCAGGTGTAGCGATAGGCTCATCGTCCGGCCACCCGGCGGGCCATGGCACGGGCCAGCCATTCCGAGGCGAGCAGCGCCGTCATCGCCACCGCCACCGCAATCGCCACCAGCCGCAGCGCCGGGGCCTCGCCCCCCGGCACTTGCAGAAAGGCATAGATGGCCGAGGGCAGGGTCTGGGTCTGGCCGGGGATATTGGAGACGAAGGTGATCGTCGCGCCGAATTCACCCATCGCCTTGGCGAAGGCGAGGATGGCCCCGGCGATGATGCCCGGCAGGATCAGCGGCAGGGTGACGGTGACAAAGACCCAAGGGCGGGGCGCGCCCAAGGTGGCGGCGGCCTGTTCCAGCTTCGGGTCCACCGCCTCGATTGCCAGCCGGATTGCCCGCACCATCAGCGGAAAGGCCATGACGGCGGCGGCCAGAACCGCCCCGGTCCAGCGAAAGGCCAGCACGATGCCGAACCATTGGTCCAGCACCTGCCCCACCGCGCCCTTGCGCCCGAAGGTCAGCAGCAGCAGATAGCCGGTGACGACCGGCGGCAGGATCAGCGGCAGATGCACCAGACCGTTCAGCAGTTGTTTGCCCGGAAAGCGCCCACGCGCCAGCGCATAGGCGATGGCAATGCCGAAGGGCAGGCTGAGCAGCGTCGACCACACCGCCACGCGCAGCGACAAGGCCACCGCCTGCCATTCTTCGGGGGAAAGCCAGTCGGCCATGGCGCCTTTACTTCAACACAGTGAATCCCTGTTCTTCAAACACGGCCTGTGCCCCCGGTGTCGAGAGGAAATCGAGAAAATCCTGTGCTTCCGGTGTGCCGGGGGCGATCACGGCGGCGGGATAGGTGATCGGGGCATGGCTGTCGGCGGGGAAGGTGCCGATGACCGAAACCTGATTGTCGGCCGCATCATCGGCAATCGCATCCGAGGCATAAACGATCCCCAGCGGCGCCTCGCCGGTGGACACCAGCGCCAGTGCCGAGCGCACGTTTTCGGCCTGCGCCACATCGGCCTCCACGCTGGCCCAGAGTCCGAGCTGTTCCAGCGCGGCCTTGCCATACTGGCCCGCAGGCACGGAATCGACCATCGCCATCGCCAGTTTGCCGCCGCCAAGCATTGCCTTCAGATCCAGCGCTGCGTCGATCTCTACCGGGGGGACGGCATCGCCATGCGCCACCAAAACCAGCGTATTGCCCAGCAGGTCGCGGCGGCTGTCCTGCACGATCAGGCCATCGGCTTGCAGCGTGTCCATCCAGTTCACCGCCGCCGAGACGAACAGATCAGCCGGGGCCCCGGCCTGAATCTGTTTCGCCAGTTTCGAGGATCCTTCATAGGAAATCGTGGCACTATGCCCGGTTTGCGCGGCCCAGTCGGCGGCAATCGGGTCCAGCGCGTTTTTCAGTGATGCGGCGGCGAAGACCGTGATCTCGGCGGCCTGGGCACCGAGGGGCAGTGCGAGGCAAAGCGCGAGGCCGAGGGCGGACGGGATGCGGGACATGAAACCTCCTGACGATATGTTTCGTCGGATATAACACTTGCCGATGCCGGGAAGGCAAGGGTTATTTCCCGTCAGACATATCGTTCGGACTGTCGGCAGCCGGGGGAGGTCTCAGCAGGGCCGACAGCGCGGCCAGATCGGCGGCCCCGGCCTGCGCCGCCGCCGCGGTGATCGCATGGTAATGGCGCAGCACCGCCGAACCTGTCGCGGTCAGCTTTGCGCCTCCGCCGCCCGGCCCGCCGCGCGCGCTGTCCACCAGCGGGGCGGCAAAGGCGGCATTCATCTCTTCGACCAGCATCCAGGCGCGTTTGTAGCTCATGCCCATCTGCCGCCCGGCGGCAGAAATGGAGCCGCTGTCGTGGATCCGTTCCAGCAACTCGGCCTTGCCCGGCCCCAGCATTGCGCCCGGACCAAGGACGATGCGCAGGCGCAGGCGGGGGGCGGGCGGGGTGGAGGCGGGATCAGGACTCATGCGGGGATGTTCCCAAGCGGTGCCGCGCGATGCAAGGCCCGAACGCGCGCTGCACTACGACGAATGGCGTATGTCGCGCGGTCAGCGGGGGCGCTAAGCCAAAAGGGGGCTGCGAGGAGGCGGAAGATGCTGGCAAAGGAGATGCGGGCGCATCATGTGGCGGTCGAGGCGGCGCTGGCGGCGGGCGAGGCGGCCCGGTCGGCCATTGTCGCGTCATGGAACCGCTCGGTCCGGGTGCATGGCCTGGACCCGGCGCTACGCCGCCCGTCGGAACGCCTGACCCAGTCGGAATTCGCCGAAGTGACCGAGGCGATGGCCCCGGTGCTGCACGCCGCCCGCCCCAGCCTTGACCGGCTGTTTCAGGTGGTGGGCGGGCTGGGGGCCTGTGTGATCCTGGCCGACCGGCATGGCGTGCCGGTGGACCGGCGCGGCCACCCTTCGGAAGATCTGGATTTTGCGGGTTTTGGCCTGTGGACCGGCACCCGCTGGTCCGAGGCAGAGGCGGGCACCAATGGCATCGGCACCTGTCTGGCCGAAGGTCGGGCGGTGACGATCTGCCGCGACCAGCATTTCCTGTCGGCCAATATCGGCCTCACCTGCATGAGCGCGCCGCTGCATGATGCCGATGGTCGGCTGGTGGCGGTGCTGGATGTCTCGTCGGCCAAACCCGATCTCTCCGAGGCGGTGGCGGGGCTGATCAGCCATGCGGTGCTGGAGGCCGCGCGCAGGATCGAAGCCGATCTGTTCCGCGCCGCCTTTCCCGAAGCGCGGCTGCTGCTGGCACCGGGGCTGGACCGGGGGGCGGGGGCCTTGCTCGCGGTGGATGCCGAAGAGCTGGTGATCGGCGCGACCCGCGCCGCCCGCGCCCATTTCGGCCTGAAGGGCGATCTGACCCGCCGCCCGGTGCCTGCCGCCGATCTGCTGGGCGTGGCCTCGGCCAATACGCTGGAGGCGGGCGAGCGCGCGGTGATGGCACGGGCGCTGGCGCGGGTGGGCGGCAATGTTTCGGCGGCGGCGCGGGATCTGGGCATCAGCCGCGCCACCTTTCACCGCAAACTGGGCAACCGGCTGCGGTGAACATCCGCCGCGCCATCTGTCGCAGATCTGAGACAGATGGCCGATGCGACAGACCGGCCCCCCCGTGACCGACTCGCGCCAAGGGGCCACCTTTCAATCATCGGCCGCGAGGAGGCGGCCCACAGAGGAGGAGAAGAACATGACCAAGGTCGAAACATTCGAGATCAAGGGCTCGCCGTTCCAGTCGCGCTATGACAATTTCATCGGCGGCAAATGGGTGGCCCCCAAATCCGGGCGCTATATGGAAAACCTGTCGCCCGTGACCGGGCAGGTGCTGTGCGAAGTGGCCCGTTCGGACGCCAGTGACATCGAAGCGGCGCTGGATGCCGCCCATGCCGCCCGCCGCGCCTGGGGGCAGACCTCCAGCACGCAGCGTTCGAACATGCTGCTGAAAATCGCGGACCGGCTGGAGCAGAACCTCGACGCCATCGCGCTGGCCGAAACGCTGGACAATGGCAAACCGCTGCGCGAGACCATGGCCGCCGATATTCCGCTGGCGATTGACCATTTCCGGTATTTCGCCGGGGCGATCCGCGCGCAGGAAGGCTCCATCGGCCAGATCGACGATGATACCGTGGCCTATCACTTCCACGAGCCGCTGGGCGTTGTCGGCCAGATCATTCCGTGGAACTTCCCGATCCTGATGGCGGCCTGGAAACTGGCCCCGGCGCTGGCCGCAGGCAATTGCGTGGTGCTGAAACCGGCAGAACAGACCCCGGCGTCGATCCTGTTCCTGCTGGGCCTTATCGAGGATCTGCTGCCTGCGGGCGTGCTGAACGTCGTCAACGGCACCGGCATGGAGGCGGGCGCACCGCTGGCCGCCAGCCCGCGCATCGCCAAGATCGCCTTCACCGGCTCTACCCCGGTCGGCAAGGCGATCATGAAGGCCGCCGCCGACAATCTGACCAACATCACGCTGGAACTGGGTGGCAAATCGCCCAACATCTTCTTTGCCGATGTGATGAACGAAGACGACGATTACTTCGACAAGGCGCTGGAAGGCTTCACGCTGTTTGCGCTCAACCAGGGCGAGGTCTGCACCTGCCCGTCGCGCGCGCTGATCCAGGAATCGATCTATGACCGTTTCATGGAACGGGCGCTGAAACGGGTCGAGGCGATCCAGGCGGGTGATCCGCGCGCCGCAGGCACGATGATCGGCGCACAGGCCAGCCAGCAGCAGTATGAAAAGATCCTGCGCTATATGGAAATCGGCCAGAACGAAGGCGCGAAAGTGCTGACGGGCGGGGCGGCAAACCATTTCGGCGGCGATCTGGCCAATGGCTATTACATCAAGCCGACGGTGTTCGAGGGCACCAACAACATGCGGGTGTTCCAGGAAGAGATCTTTGGCCCTGTCGTGTCGGTGACCACCTTCAAGACCCCGGAAGAAGCCATCGAAATCGCCAATGACACGGTGTTCGGGCTGGGTGCCGGGGTCTGGAGCCGCGACATGAACACCGCCTACCGCGCCGGGCGCGGGATCGAGGCGGGCCGGGTCTGGACCAACTGCTATCATGCCTATCCGGCGGGGGCGGCCTTTGGCGGTTACAAACAGTCGGGCATCGGGCGCGAAACCCACAAGATGATGCTGGACCACTATCAGGAAACCAAGAACCTGCTGGTGAGCTACAACCCGAAGAAACTCGGCTTCTTCTGATCACAGGCCGGATCTGACGACAGGGCCGGGGGGCATGTGCCTCCCGGCCCTTTTGCCATGCGGTTCTGTGGTGTGATCGGGCGCGCAAAACAAAAGGGGCAAGGTCTGGCCTTGCCCCTTTTGCGGGATGTCGGATGTGGAGGGCGGGATTATTCGCCGCGGATGATCTTGCGGAAGGGTTCGAACAGCGGTTCGTTGGCGCAGATCACAGCGCCTTTCTCCAGCGGCTGATCGCCTTCGCGGATGGCCGACACCATGCCGCCCGCCTCTTTGACCAGCAGCAGGCCCGCGGCCATGTCCCAGGCGTTCAGGCCGCGCTCCCAGAAGCCGTCATAGCGGCCCGCCGCCACATAGGCGAGATCGAGCGAGGCCGCGCCCCAGCGGCGCACCCCCGAACAGACCGGCATCAGGCGGGCAAGGTCTTGCAGCGTCGCGGGCAGGGTGCCCCGGCCCCCGAAGGGCACGCCGGTGGCAAACACCGCGTCGATCATCTGCCGCCGCCCCGAGACGCGCATCCGCGCTTCGTTCATCCAAGCCCCGGCGCCTTTTTCAGCCCAGTACATTTCGTCCTTCGCGGCATCGAACACCACGGCCGAGACAATCTCGCCCTTGTGTTCCAGCGCGATCGACACGGCCCAATGCGGCAGGCCGTGCAGGAAGTTGGTGGTGCCATCCAGCGGATCGACGATCCAGCGGCGGGTCGGATCCTGCCCGGCGGTCTCGCCGGTTTCTTCGCCCAGAAAGCCGTAGGTCGGGCGCGCACCCATCAGCTCGTCGCGGATGATGCGCTCGGCCTCGCGGTCGGCCTTGGTGACGAAATCGCCGGGGCCCTTGGCAGAGACCTGAAGGTTCTCGACCTCGCGGAAGTCTTTCACAAGGCTGCGCCCGGCCTTGCGGGCCGCCTTGATCATTACGTTCAGGTTGGCGCTGCCTTGCATGGGCGGACTCCTTGGGCGGGGACGGCGATTATCGGATTTCAAGTGTTCAAGCGGCGGCTTCTACACGGCTGTGCCCCCTTTGTGAAGGCCCCAAGGCGGCAGTAGGGCCTGTCGTAAAAGGGTCATGTGCCTGTGGTTGGGTGCGCGCGACCGCAGGAGATGCAGATGACTGAAAGCCAAGACCTTCCGGGCCGCGACTGGCTGGCCGCCGAACTCGCCGATGCGCTGGACGAGGAATACGAACTCGAACTGGAAGATGCCGTCGTTTCGGAAGAAATCGCCCGGATCTACAAGCAGAACCACCCCGATGCACTGGACCGTGCCACTTATATGCACGCGCTGATCCGGCTTCAGTCCGAGCTGATCAAGTTGCAGGACTGGGTGGTGCATCACAAAGAAAAGGTCGTTGTGATTTTCGAAGGCCGCGATTCCGCCGGCAAGGGCGGCGTGATCAAGCGCATCTCGCAGCGCCTCAACCCGCGCGTGGTGCGCACGGTGGCGCTGCCGGCGCCGTCGGACCGGGAAAAGAGCCAGTGGTATTTCCAGCGCTATGTGCCGCATCTGCCCGCCGGGGGCGAAATCGTGCTGTTCGACCGCAGCTGGTACAACCGTGCCGGGGTCGAACGGGTGATGGGCTTTGCCGAGGACGCGCAGGTCGAGCAGTTCTTCCATGACGTGCCCGAGTTCGAGCGCATGTTGGTGCGGTCGGGAATCCGGGTGGTGAAATACTGGTTCTCGATCACCGATGAAGAACAGCAGATGCGCTTTCTGATGCGGATCCATGATCCGATGAAACAGTGGAAACTGTCACCGATGGATCTGCAAAGCCGGGTCCGCTGGGAGATCTATACCAAGGCCAAGGAAGAGATGATGGCGCGCACCAACATCCCCGAAGCGCCGTGGTATATCGTCGAGGGCAATGACAAGAAGCGCGCCCGGCTGAACTGCATCGACCATCTTTTGGGCCTGTTCCCTTATGAACCCGTCCCGCATGAAGAGATCACGCTGCCCGAGCGGATCTTCAATCCCGACTACGAACGGGCCGTCCTGCCGCCCGAGCTTTATGTGCCGCGCAAATATTGATTGCCCCAATCCGCCTCTCCCCGTTTGCCCGAACGGGGGGAGGTCGCCTTGCACTCAGAGCAGCAAGTCAGCGGCGGCAAGGGCGCTGACATCCAGCAGCCCGATGCGGAAATCCGCGATGCCATCGCCGTTCACATCGCCCGACAGGATCTGATCCGCAAAGCGCAGCTGCCCGGCGCGGCCGCTGAACGCATCATCCTCGATAAAGCGGAAGGCCTGATTGCCTGCCCGCCCCGCCACCGCATCCATGCCGCGCAGATCGAGCCGGTCGCCCTGCGCGGTGCTGAAATCCTGCACAAGGTCGATGGCATCTTCGGCCATGGCGGCCTCACTGACGCTGCGCCACACAAAGACATCGGCCCCGCCGCGCCCGGCCAGCTGATCCAGCCCCATGCCGCCGGTCAGGCGGTTGGTCCCCGCTGTGCCGAACAGCGCATCATCCGCGCCCGAGCCGATCACATCCTCGATCCCGATCAGGGTTTCAAAGCGGTTGGCCCCGGTCTGCGCCTGTCGCGCGCCCAGATCGACGGTGACGCCGCTGCCGCCCTGCGTGTTGTCGAAATCGCGCTCGGCATAGCTGATGCTGTCGCGGCCCGCGCCGCCCTCATAGCGGTTCTGCCAACCGACGGTCAGAAACCGGTCATTGCCTGTGCCGCCCTTGTAGAGGCTGGCAAAGGTGGTGACGGCGATGAAATCATTGCCCGCGCCACCCAGAACCGTGTCGGAACGGTCTGTGGCAAAGCTGCCGAAGCCGCCGCCCGCATAGGTGTCATTGCCGCTGCCCAGCCGGATCAGGCTGCCGTTTTCGGCCAGATTGATCACCACATCCGCGCCCGCGCCGGCATCCACCACTGTGCCGCCGCCGAAATCATCATTGCGGGTCAGCTCTACCCGGTCATTGCCGCCCAACATGCGCAGGGTGATGCCGATGTTCTGGGCGCTGCCGCCCTGGGTGAAGGTGTCGGCGCCATTGGTGAAGGTCAGGGTGCGGGGCATCGGAGTCTCCTGTGATGGGGTGTCCCCTGATCGCATGGGGGGAGGGCGTTGGCTGTTCCCTTGGAAACAGCAGGGGTCAGCCGCGCTGCAACTTCACCGCCTCGGTGCGGATCAGGCGCAGGAAATGCGCCATATAGGGCTGGGTCGCATCCTCGCTGCGGGTGGCGGCATACATGCGTTTGGTCACATCGCCGGGGGCCAGCGGGCGCAGGGCGTAATCCGGGTGATCCTTGACGCTGCGCAGCACCCAGTCGGGCAGCACGGCCACGCCGCGATTCGACCCCACCAGCATCAGGATCACCGCGGTCAGTTCGGCCTGCCTCAGCCCGCGCGGCTCCACCCGGGCCGGGGTCAGCAATTCGGTGAACACATCCAGACGGTCGCGGTTCACCGGATAGGTGATCAGGATCTGGTCGCGCAGATCCTCGGCGGCGATCATCGGCAGGGCGGCAATCGGATTGCTGGCCGCCGCAACCAGCGTCGGGTGATAATCGAACAGCGGATTGAAGATGATGCCGGGCAGATCGACCGGGTTGGACGAAATCACCAGATCCACCTCTTCGCGGTCCAGCGCGGGCAGGGCGTCAAAGGCCAGCCCCGCGCGGATATCCACATCGACATCGGGCCAGGCGTGGCGGAATTTCTCCAGCACCGGGAACAGCCAGTCGAAACAGGCGTGACATTCCAGCGTGATGTGCAGCCGCCCGGTCTTGCCCGACAGCAGGGCGCGGAACTCTTCCTCCAGTGCCTCCACCTCGGGCAGCACCCGTTCGGCCAGCCGCAGCATCCGCTGCCCCGCCGCAGACAGCTTCAATGGCTTGGAGCGGCGCACGAACAGCTCCACGCCCGCCTGATCCTCCAGCCCCTTCACCTGATGGCTGAGCGCGCTTTGCGTCATGTTCAGCAGATCGGCGGCGCGGGCCAGCCCGCCACATTCATGGATCGCGCGGATGGTGCGCAGGTGGCGCAGCTCGAAGTACATGAGTAAACCTCATATTGATCTTGAGTATTATGAATTTGTCTCACATCCACTTTTCCGGCACAAGAGAGCCATCAAACAGGAGCCGAAAATGCCCACGCCCCGTATCTCTTTCGAGTTTTTCCCGCCGCAGACGCTCGATGCGTCGTTCAAGCTGTGGGAAACGGTGCAGATGCTCGCGCCCCTGAAACCCACCTTCGCCAGCGTCACCTATGGCGCAGGCGGCACCACCCGCAAGCTGACCCATGAGGCGGTGACGACCATCGGCCGCACCTCGGGTCTGAATGTCGCGGCGCATCTGACCTGTGTGGATGCCACCAAGGCCGAAACGCTGGAAATCGCGCAGGCCTATGCCGATGCCGGGGTGCGTGAAATCGTGGCGCTGCGTGGCGATGCGCCGAAAGGGGCCGTGCGTTTTACGCCGCATCCCGAAGGCTTTGCCAATTCGGTGGAGCTGATCGAGGCGCTGGCAGCCACCGGCAATTTTACCCTGCGCGTCGGGGCCTATCCCGAACCGCATCCCGATGCCGCCGACACGCTGGCCGATGTGCGCTGGCTGAAGCGCAAGCTGGATGCGGGTGCCTCTTCGGCGATCACGCAATTCTTCTTTGAGGCCGAAACCTTCCTGCGCTTCCGCGATCTCTGCGTGAAGGAAGGCATCACCGCGCCGATCCTGCCGGGCATCCTGCCGATCGAGAATTTTGCAGGCGTCAAGAAATTCTCGGCTCGCTGCGGTGCGCATGTGCCGCAATGGCTCGACGAGGCCTATACGGTGGCGAAACGCGATGGCCGCGAGGAATTGCTGTCGGTCGCGCTCTGCACCGAACTCTGTGACACGCTTCTGTCGGAAGGGGTGGAAGATCTGCATTTCTACACCCTGAACCGTCCGCATCTGACCCGTGATGTCTGCCACGCGCTGGGCATCACCCCCGAGGTGGCGCTGGAAAAGGTGGCCTGACAGGCATTTCCAGCATACCTGCGCCCGGACCCTCAGGAGGGGCCGGGCGTTTTTTTTATGCCCGGATCAATGCGCGGCCAGCCCGGCCTCGCCGCCGTCCTTGTCATGCTGGCCCAGCTTGTCGACAAGGCTTCGGGTGGCCGCGTTCATGCCGGTGACAGTCACCTCGGTACCGCCCCGGCGCAGGCGGAACACCGTCTGATCCAGCGCCGCGACCGAAGAAATATCCCAGATATGCGCCTCTGACAGATCAATCACCACGCGGGCCGGGCGTTCGTGAAAATCGAAGGCCTGCATGAAGGTTTCCGCCGAGGCGAAGAACAGCTGCCCCTCCAGCCGGTAGATCCGCACGCCGTCTTCCAGCGTGCTGGTGACGCGGAACAGATGGGCGATTTTCCAGGCAAAGAACACGCCCGACAGCAAGACCCCCGCCAGCACCCCCAGCGCGAGGTTGTGGGTCCAGACCACGATCACCACCGTGACCAGCATCACGATGGAGGAACTGGCCGGATGGCGGCGCAGATCGCGCAGCGAGCCCCAGCTGAATGTGCCGATGGAGACCATGACCATGATGGCAACCAGCGCCGCCATCGGGATCCGCGCCACCCAATCGCCCAGAAACACGCAAAAGATCAGCAGCATCACGCCGGCAAAGCCGCAAGACAGCCGGGTGCGCCCCCCGGATTTCACGTTGATGATGGATTGCCCGATCATCGCACAGCCGGCCATGCCGCCGATGAAGCCGGTGACGGTATTGGCCAGACCCTGCCCGAGACATTCGCGATTCTTGTCCGAGGTGGTTTCGGTCATCTCGTCGACGATGTTCTGGGTCATCAGGGATTCCAGCAGGCCCACCGCCGCCACCGCCACCGCATAGGGCAGGATGATCTGCAAGGTTTCCAGCGTCAGCGGAATGTCCGGCAGCAGGAAGACCGGCAGGGTATCGGGCAGTGCGCCCATGTCACCGACCGTGCGCAGATCCAGCCCGAAGCCCAGCGTGATCGCTGTCAGCACAAGGATACAAACCAGCGGCGAGGGGATGGCCGTGGTCAGGCGCGGAAACAGATAGATGATCGCAAGCCCGGCGGCGACCATGACATAGGTCAGCGGCGGCACGCCGATCAGCTCGGGCAGTTGCGCCAGAAAGATCAGGATGGCCAGCGCGTTGACAAAGCCGGTCATCACCGACCGCGACACGAAGCGCATCACCTGACCCAGCTTCAGCAGCCCGGCAAGGATCTGGATCAGCCCGGCCAGAATGGTGGTGGCCAGCAGATATTGCAGCCCGTGGTCGCGCACCAGCGTCACCATCAGAACGGCGGTGGCCGCCGTTGCCGCCGAAATCATCGCGGGCCGCCCGCCCGCAATCGCCGTCACCACGGCAATGGAGAACGAGGCATAGAGGCCGATCTTCGGATCGACGCCCGCAATCAGTGAAAAGGCGATGGCTTCGGGAATCAGCGCCAGCGCCACCACAAGGCCCGACAGCAAATCGCCACGGATATTGCCCGTCCACTGACGGGCATAGGAAATGGAGGGGATCATGTAAGGGTCCGGTCTTCCGCCGCGCCTGTGCGCGATGCGGTCTTCGGTTGTCCGGCGGATCGGCGGCCGGAAGAGCCACCCGGAATTGCACCGGGTCCAGTCTGCTGCGGGCCGCATAACAAAGCTTTGGCGCAGAGACAAGTTTTGCGGCTGCGGCGGGCCATTGGGGGGCCGTGTTTATGAGGGCGCTGTTTCCGGCGGTGGCGCGGCGCACAGGCTTGCCCCCGTCTGCCAAGCCGCTATCCTGCACGCCTCATTACCCCAAAGGCAGCCGCATGAAGCCCGTCCACATCCTCAACGGTCCGAACCTCAACCTGCTGGGTCTGCGCCAGCCCGAGATTTACGGGCATGAAACGCTGGCCGATGTGGCGGCGCGCTGTGCGGCGCTGGCGGCAGAGCTGGGTCACACCACGCAATTCCTGCAATCCAACCACGAGGGGCAGCTGGTCGACTGGATCCACGCGGCGCGGGCCGAGGCTTCGGCCATCATCATCAATCCGGCGGCCTATACCCATACATCGGTGGCGATCCTCGATGCGCTGCACACCTTTGAAGGGCCGGTGATCGAGGTGCATATCTCCAACGTGCACAAGCGCGAAAGCTTCCGCCATCATTCCTATGTGTCGCTGCGGGCCGAGGGCGTGATCGCGGGCTGCGGCACCGAAGGCTATCTTCTGGCGCTGCGCCGTGTGGCCAGCCTGCTGGGGGCGGGTGCATGACCCTGCCGGTGAATGCATTCAAACGCGCGCTGGCCGAGGGGCGGCAACAGATCGGCCTGTGGAACTCCATCCCCGGCTCGCTGACGGCGGAATTGCTGGCGGGCTGCGGTTTTGACTGGATCGTGATCGACACCGAACATGCGCTGACCGATATTCCCGACACGCTGGCGATGATGCAGTCAATGGCGGCCTATCCCGTCAGCGCGGTGGTGCGCCCGGCCAGCAATGACGCGGTGCTGATCAAGCGCGTGCTGGATCTGGGGGCGCAGACCCTGATGATTCCCTATGTGCAGACCGAGGCCGAAGCCCGCGCCGCCGTTGCCGCGATGCGCTATGCGCCGCGCGGCATCCGGGGTGTGGCGGGGCTGACCCGCGCCTCGCGGTTTGGGCAGGTGGCCGATTACGCGCAGCGCGCCGAAGACGAGCTGTGCCTGATCGTGCAGGTGGAAACCGCGAGCGCTTTGGACGAGATTGAGGCGATTGCCGCGGTGGACGGGGTGCATGGCATCTTTATCGGCCCCGCCGATCTGGCGGCCTCGATGGGCTATCCGGGGCAGGCGGCGCATCCCGAGGTGGTGGCGGCCATCGAGCTTGCGATCAAGCGCATTGTGACGGCGGGCAAACCTGCGGGCATCCTGACCCTATCGCCCGATTTCGCGGTGACCTGCATGGGCTGGGGCACGCGGTTCACGGCGGTCGGCATGGATCTGTCGCTGCTGGCGCAGGCGGCGCGCGGCCTTGCCCGGCAGTTCACACCCTGAGCGCGGGGATGGCGCAGTTTCGCTGGCACCCCGCCGCGCAGGCATCGGAGGGCGGCGAACAGGTGCAGGCCGGTGACGCGCGCCCCATCGGGCAGGCGCTTGTGCTGCCGGACCGGCCCGCCCTGCGCGCCTTGCAGGCGGCGCTTGGCGCTCAGGTGTTCCGCATCGGGGCCGAGGATGCACCGCCGCCCGATCCCGGCGCTGTGCCGCTGTTTGAAACGCTGTCGGGCGGCACATCCGGCGCGCCGAAGCGGATCCGCCGCACGCAGGCCTCGTGGATTGCCAGCTTTGCGGTGAATGCCCGGCTTTTCGGCCTTGGCCCTGGCTGTGCGGCGGCGGTGCTGGGGCGGCTGGTGCATTCGCTGGCGCTCTATGGCGCGATCGAGACGCTGCATCTGGGCGGCAGGTTGCACCTGCTGGATCGTCAGCGCCCGGATCGGCAGCGCGCGGCACTGGCACAGCACCGGGTTCAGGTGCTTTACGCGACGCCCGCACAATTGCGGCTGATGACCGAGGCGGGCGGGGCCGCCTTGCCCGATCTGCGGCTGATCCTTGTGGGCGGATCGAAGCTGGATCAGGCCCTGCGCGCCAGCCTTGTGGCGATGACCCCGGCGCGGGTGGTGGAGTTTTACGGCGCGGCGGAAACCAGCTTTATCACGCTGGCCGATGACACCACGCCGCCAGACAGCGTGGGCCGCCCCTATCCGGGGGTGGAGATCGCGGTGCAGGACGGCGAGATCCGGGTGCGGTCGCCCTATCTGGCGCTGGGCTATGGCGATGCAGACAGCGATATCTGGCACGACGGCTGGGTCTCGGTCGGCGAACATGGGCGCATGGCCGAGGGGTTGCTTTATCTGGCCGGGCGGGCCTCGCGCATGGTGAAGATCGCCGATCAGGCGGTCTATCCCGAAGAGATCGAGGCGCTGTTGCTTGCCCTGCCGGGCATCTGCCGCGCCGCCTGTCTGCCCGCAGCCGATCCGCTGCGCGGTCATGTGCTGGTGGCGGTGCTGATGGGCGATGGCGCGCAGGCGGGGGATATTCTGGCGCAGCTGCGCGCCCGGCTGGGGCCGCTGAAGGCCCCGCGCCGCTTGATCTGGCGCAGCAACTGGCCGGTGCTGCCCTCGGGTAAGACCGATCTTGCCGCGCTTGCGGCGGATCTTGCCGGAGCGGGGGCATGAGCGCCCATATCATCGCGGCGCGTCGCTCGCCGGTCATGCCGCGCGGCGGGGCGTTTCGCGCGCTGCTGCCGCATGAACTGGCCGCCCCGGTGATCCGCGCCACGCTGGCGGATGCCGGGCTGGCTGTGGATCAGGTGGATGAGCTGATCCTGTCGAATGCGCTGGGGGCGGGTGGCAATCCGGCGCGGTTGGCGGCGCTTGCAGCGGGCCTGCCAGAGCGGGTGGCGGGGCTGACGATTGATCGGCAATGTGCCGGGGGGCTGGATGCGATCCGGCTGGCGGCGGCGATGGTCGTGGCCGGGCAGGCCGAAGTGGTGCTGGCGGGCGGGGCGGAAAGCTATTCGCGCCGTCCGCTGCGTTTCGCCACAGCACCGGGGCAGGACCCGCAGCCCTATAACCAGCCGCCCTTCACCCCATGGCCGGAGCGGGACCCCGACATGACGGCTGCCGCTGCCGCGCTTGCCACCCGGCTGGGTATCTCGCGCGCGCGGCAAGAGGCCTGGGCGATGCGCAGCCATCAGCGGGCGCTGGACGCCGATCTGCCCGAACTGCTGGCCTTTGCCGAAGCCGCACGGGACGGGTTTCCACGCCAGCTGACCCCGGCGTTGCTGGCGCGGGCGAGGCTGCTGGCGGGCGGGATCACCAGCGCCACTACGGCGGTGGCCGCCGATGCCAGCGCCTTTGTGCTGGTGGTCTCCGCCCGGCTGGCGGCGCAGGCGGCGCGGGCGGTGCAGATCCGCGCCAGTGCCACGCTGGGGGCGGCCCCGGACGAGCCGGGCCTGTCGCCCGTGCCCGCGATCCGGGCGGTGCTGGCCAAGGCCGGGCTGGAGGCTCGCGATCTGGCGCAGGTGGAGCTGATGGAGGCCTATGCGGTGCAGGCGCTGGCCTGCATGGATGCCTGCGGCCTGCCCGAGGATCGGGTGAACCTGAACGGCGGCGCGCTGGCCCGTGGCCATCCCATCGGGGCCTCGGGCACCATCTTGGCGACGCGCCTGTTCCATGATCTGCGGCAGGGCCATGGGCTTGCCGCGATTGCGGCGGCGGGGGGCATCGGGTCTGCACTGATCCTCAGCGCATGAAAAAGGGCGGCCCTGCGGCCGCCCCCAAAGTTGACTGCGGGCGCTGATCTCAGGCGCGCGACAGCACGGCCGCCGGGCGCACCTTGGCCAAGCCTTGAGTGATGGCCGCCGCGATCCCGGCTTTCAGCACGTCGCCAGCCAGGAAGGGCGCAGCCAGCAGGGCGGCTTCCGGCAGGGTCTTGCCCAGCACAACCGCCATGCCGATGGTGCCCAGAACCGACATGATCACGATGCCGCCCAGCACGGCGCCGGCAAAGCTTGCCACCCCGATCGGCGCCGACCAGCGTTCGACAACCCAGCCCGCGACGAAGGCCGAAATCGGGAAGGCGATCAGATAACCGACCGACGGCCCGGCAAAGACACCAAGCCCACCCCGGCCCCCGGACAGCAGCGGCAGACCCACCGCGACCAGCGCCAGAAACAGCAGCACGGCCAGCGCGCCGCGCTTGGACCCCAGCACGGTGCCGCAAAGCATGATGCCCAAAGACTGGGCGGTGATCGGCACGCCCGAGATGAGGTCGATCTTGGGCACAAGGCCCAGAACGGCGATCAGTGCCGCAAACAGGGCGATATGGGTGAGGTTGCGTTCCATTCGAGTCTCCTAAAGGCCGCCGCGCGCGCGCAGGGCTTCGGCCACATGGTCTGCATCATCCAGCGCCAGCAGAACCACCGGCAGAACGATGCGCGCACCCACCCGTTTCGGGCTGCGCGCGCGCCATGCCTGCATCAGTTGCGACATCTTGTCCAGCAAAACCGGCGTAAAGCGGATGACCATGGCCATGGCGAGCGCAACCATGCGCGGGTTGACCCCGATGTGGCGCAGCGGTTGCAACAGCCGCTCCACCAACGCCAGCATGGCATCCAGACGGGTTGTCATCGTCACCAGATTGGCCAGCGCCACGGCAAAACCCATGCGCCCGGCGATGATCAGGCCGCGCGCAATCTCGTCCTGCCACAGATGCCACAGCGCGAGGATGAGAAAGAACGGCCAGAGCGGGCGCAGCATTGCCAGCCCGTGCCGTGCAAAGCGCAACCCCAAGGCGAGATAGAGCGCCAGCAGCGCCAGCAGCGCCGCGCCCATCACCCATGGGCTCTGCACCGGAAACACCAGCGCCGTTCCCAGCGCCATCAGCCCCAGCTTGACCCCCACCGGCCAGCGGTGCAGCCATGTCTCAATCGGTGAGGTCAGCGTCAGCATCATCCGCCCCCAAACGCGCCATTTCGGCCCGGAACGCGGCCAGAACCTCTGCCGCCGCACCATCGCGGGCCACGCGGCCCGCCTCCAGCCAGATCACCCGGTCACAGGCCGCCACCGCATCGGGATCATGGCTGATTACCACCAGCCGTTGCGGCAAGGCGGCCAGCCGCCGGGTCAGCCGCATCTGCATCGGCAGGTCCAGCGCGGCGAAAGGTTCGTCCAGCAGGATGGTTTCGGGGGCCATCAGCAGCACCGACAGCAGGCACAGATATTGCCGCTGCCCCTGGCTCAGCGTCTGGACCGAGCGCGCGGCCCAATCGGCGCGGCCCTCGGCGGACAGAGCCGCCTGCACCCGCGCCATCGCCTCGGCGGTGGACAGGCCCATCTGGCGCAGGCCGAAGGCCAGCTCTTCCTCGACCGTCGGAAAGATGATCTGGTGGTCCGGGTTCTGGAACAGGATGCCGATGCGCGACAGCACGCCGCGCCGATCCTGCGCCGGATCCATGTCCCCCAGCCGCACCTGCCCCGAACTCGGCGCGATCAGCCCGGCGATCAGCCGCAGCAAGGTGGTCTTGCCTGATCCGTTGCGCCCGATGATGCCGATCCGCGCCTCGGTCAGATGCAGGGAAATGCCGTGCAGGATCGGTTTGCCCGCAACGGCATATGCCACATCCTGCACCGAAATCCCGTTCATGCGCCCTCCGCCTTTGCGCCGGAATAGCCGCCATGCCGCAGCCGCACAATGCCAAATGCCTGCGGCGAGCGGGTGCCTTGCGGCTCAGCGCACGCCGATCCCGGCCCGCATCAGGGTGCGGCGCAGCGGGGCGATGGAATAGAACGCATCCAGCGCCCCCGCCCGCAGGTCGCGCAGCGGCTGTGCGCCCAGCATCGAGGCACGGTTCAGCAGGTCAATGCCGCTGACGCGCGCCTGCACATCCAGATGGCGCTTGCGGTGATAGGCATCGAGCATCGCCACCGACCCCAGCGAAGCGCGATCTGCCAGCGCAAGATCCAGCAGGACGGTCAGATCGGCCAGGCTCATGTTCAGGCCCTGCGCGCCGATGGGCGGCATCACATGCGCGGCCTCGGCCATCAGCGCACTGCGCTCGCCCGCCATGCGCGCGGCGATCTGGGCAATGATTGGCCATTGCGTCAGGCGGCTGATCAGGCGCAGCGGGCCAAGCAGGCCGCAGGACCGCTCCATCATCTCGGCCTCGAAATCCGCCACCGGAAGGGCGGCGCGCCGGTCGATCTCGGCGGCGTGATCCATCCAGACCACGGCAGAGCAGGGCTGGCCGTCGCGGTCGGGCAGCGGCACGAAGGTGAAGGGGCCGCCCGCGCGGTGGATCTCGGTCGAGATGTTCTGGTGCGGGATCGGATGCCGCACGGCGAAGGCCAGCGCCTTCTGCCCATAGCGCAGGGTCTTGACCGGGATGCCAAGCGCTGTGCGCACCAGACTGTCGCGGCCATCCGCACCGATCAGAAGCCGCGCCGACAGCCGCTGCCCATCCGACAGCGTGACCAGCGCCGCCGATTCGCGGGTCAGCACAGCGGCGGTTGAGAGGCCGGGCAGAAAGCGCACGTTCGGCAATTCGGCCAGCCGCGCCACCATTTCCCGCCGGAGCAACCAGTTCGGCAGGTTCCAGCCAAAGGGCTGATCCGACAGATCGGCGGCGTTGAAATCCTTGACCACCCGCGGTTCGGCCACCGGCCCGCCCGCATCGACGATACGCATGATCTGAAGCGCAGCAGCATGGGGTGCCAGCCGCGCCCAGAGGCCCGCCGTCTCCAGCACCGGGATCGAGGGGTGCAGGAAGGCGGTGCTGCGCAGATCCGATCCGGCGGCGTCCGCCTCGGTCACCGGCGGGTTCGGCTCCACGCAGACCACCTGAAACCCGGCAGAGCCAAAGGCGCAGGCGGCGGCCAACCCGGCAACGCCGCCGCCGGAAATCAGGATATCGGTCTCGTCACGCATCGCCAGCTCCTCTGCATTGGGTCTGGATACGGCAGAAGCGGCGGGGCGTCCACGCGACACCGCGCCCTGGGGCCGCGTCAGGCGCGCGTGATGGCGATCAGGATCACGAACATCACCGCCACCATGACCAGCGCCACCATGGTCAGCGCCACCAGACCCCAGGTCTTGACCGCCAGCACGACCAGCGTGACGGCGATGGTCAGCAGATAGAAGATCACATTCACATCACGGGCGATGTCGCGCGCAATGAAGCCGATCAGGGGCAGGCGGCTGAAGCTGATGGCGGGCAGGGCGGTCATGGCAGTCTCCGGATTGCTGTGCGGCCACTATGCCGCCTCCGAAAATCTGCATCCAGAATACACCTTGTCGCAGGTCACGCCAGAAGCTGCGACAGAAAGCCGCTGAGGTCTGCCGTATGGTGCTGGATATGCGGGGCCGTCACCGGCGCGGGGGCCACATGCACGGTGCGCATCCCCAGCGCATGCGGCACGGCAAGGTTGCGCGGATCATCCTCGAACATCGCGGCGCGCGGCGGATCAACGCCATCCTGCGCAAAGACTGCCTCAAAGGCGGCACGGTCGGGCTTGGGGCGGAAACCGGCATGTTCCACACCGTAAATCGCATCAAACACCCCGGCCAAGCCCCGCGCCGCCAAGACTTTTTCGGCATAGGGGGCCGAGCCGTTGGTATAGACGATGCGCCGCCCGGGCAGTGCCCGGATTTGGGCAGCCAGATGCGGATCGGGGATCAGCGCGTCAAAGCTGATGTCATGTACCGCGTGCAGATAGCCGTCGGGCGGCATTTCATGTTCTGCCATCAGCCCGGCCAGAGTGGTGCCGTAAAGCTGCCAGTAATGCTGGCGCAGGCGGTTCGCCTCGGGTTTGTCCACACCCAGCGTGTGCATCACCCAATCGGTCATCTTCACTTCGATCTGGTCGAAAAGCCGGGCTTCGGGCGGATAAAGCGTGTTGTCGAGGTCAAAGACCCAGTGGCGGACATGAGAGAACTGCTGCGCGATCATGCCCCCAGTCTACCGCAGAGTGGCATTGCGGGCAAGGTTGCGGCAAATGCCGGTTGAAACGCAGCGCGGCCCCGGCATAGTGTCGCGCCACTGTTACGAAAGGGCCCGCCGTGCAGAAAGACGCCTATACGCTGATCCTCGAAGCCATCGAAGCGGGGGTCTACAAACCCGGCGACCGGCTGGTGGAATCAGAACTGGCCGAGCGGCTGGGCGTGTCGCGCACCCCGGTGCGCGAGGCGTTGCAGCGGCTGGAAACCCAATCCATGCTGACGCGTGACGGGCGCAGCCTGATCGTCGCCACGCTGGATCACAACCAGCTGGCAGAGCTTTACGCGGTGCGGACCGAGCTGGAAGGGCTGGCCGCGCGGCTGGCGGCCCGTCATGCGACAGATGAAGAGATCAGCGTGCTGAAATCCATGGTCGAGGAGGACCGGCAGTTGCTGGGCGGTGATCCGCGCAATCTGAGCCGGGCCAACAAGCGGTTTCACAAGCAGATCCACCTCGCCTCGCACAACCGCTTTCTGGTGCAGCAGCTTGATCTGGTGCATCGGTCGATGGCGTTGATGGCCAATACCTCTTTCGCCGCCGAAGGCCGCGACGAGGTGGCGATGGCGGAACATGACGACATCGTGCGCGCCATTGCCGCACGCGATGGTGATGCGGCCTATGCAGCGCTGCGGGCGCATATCTCCAAGGCGTTTGAAACCCGGCTCAGGGTGGATGCGGGTGAGCTGAAGCTGCGCTAGGTGCGGGCATCTCTGGCGGGGCGAAATGGCCGTGGCTGGTCTTGTCCCACCAGAAGGGTTTGGTGACCAGTTCCCACGCGGCCTTGTAGGAGGCCAGCGAGCCGAGCGGGAAATAGAGATGCAGCACCGGCGCCCAGAGAGGATGGATCCGGTTCGGCGTCATCCGCAACGACACCAGCGTCACCGCCAGCAACATCACCTCGGTAAAGAGGAAGATCGTGGCGATACTGTCATAAAGCAGCGGCGGCAGACTATCGACCAGCGGATGCGGCAGCCCCAGCGGCACGGCCCAGAACGTCCAGAGCAGCGGCGCCAGCAGGAACTGTGACAGGGTGGTCAGGAAAAACACCTGAAAGCCGATGAACTTCCACCAGCCCAGCTGCCGCAGCAGCAAGGCGGGCTGCCGCATATGCACGGCATAGGTCATCATATAACCTTTCAGCCAGCGCGACCGCTGCCGGACCCAGGGCAGGACGCGGCAATTGGCCTCTTCAAAGGTGGTGGTGGCGATCAGCTCGGTCCTAAAGCCGTGGCGGGCCAGCCGCATCCCCAGATCGGCATCTTCGGTGACGTTGAACGCATCCCAGCCGCCCAGCTGCTCCAGCGCCGCGCGGCGGAAAAACAGCGTGGTGCCGCCCAAAGGAATGGCAAGGCCCAGACGCTCCAGCCCCGGCAGGATGATGCGGAACCAGGTGGCATATTCCATGGTAAAACAGCGGCTGAGCCAGTTGGTATGCGGATTGTAGAAATCCAGCACGCCTTGCAGGCAGGCGACCTCGGCCCCGCGGTGATGAAACCTGTCGACCACGCGGCGGATCTGGTCGGGCTCGGGCGCGTCTTCGGCGTCATAGACGCCGATGATGCTGCCGCGACAGGCATCCAGCGCATAGTTCAGCGCGCGGGGTTTGGTTTTCAGCCGCCCATCGGGCACCACCACAACCCGCATCCAGGGCGGCAGGCAGGCGCGCTGCAAGGCGGCGCGGGTCAGGCTGTCCTCCTCCTCGACCACCAGCAGGATATCGAGCAATTCGCGCGGATAGTCCAACAGCCCCAGCCGCTGCACCAGACGCGGTGCAATCGTGCCCTCGCGATACAGCGCCACCATGACCGACACGATGGGCAGGCGCTGGATATGCACCGGCGGCCCTTCCGGTGGCGGGCGGCGCAGGGCGGCAAAGATGGCGGCGGTTTTCAACAGGGTGGCCAGCAGCAGCGTCAGCATGGCCCAGAAGGTCGCGGCACAGAGCAGCGAAAACGGTGCCAGCACCGCCCAGGACGCCAGCAGGATCACGCCACAGCGCGCCCAGAGCCCCTGTGTCTGGCCCCCCCAGTCGCGGCAGCTTTCGGCGGCGGCGACGCGCCGCTGCGCCGCGTGATCCAGCTGCGGGCCGCGCGCCAGCAGGATGGCCGCCTCGATCCGGTTGGCGGGCAGGACCGCCAGCGCGATCTTGCCAAAGGTGGCGTGCAGGCGCGGCTGGTTGCGGGCGAAGTCTTCGGGATGCGCGGTGGCGATCACGGTCACATCGCCCAGCCGCCGCCACGGCAGCAGGCTTTCGCGCAGGCAGGTCGCGGCCCCCAGCGCATCAATCAGCCGGGGATCGGGCGGGCAGGCCTGCACATCGGCCAGATCGGCGCCCCAATGCTGCGCCATGGCGCGATAGAGCGCCGTCTCGGAGATCATGCCGCGCGACAGCAGGATGTCGGCCAATCGCCCGCGCCGCTGGCGGTGCAGCGTCAGCGCCTGCACCATGTCATGCGGCGCGACCAGCCCGGCCCGCAGCAAGACCACGGCCAGCGTTTCGGCCGAGGGGGCCGCCTCCCGCGCCTGCCAACCCGGCAGAGCCACCGCAGCGGAGGTCACCGGATCGGGCAGAAGCTGAAGACGCGGAATGGCCATGCGAACCCTGTGCGATATGGCGCAAGGCTTCTCCAGAAATGGTTAAGGCCGCGTTAAAACACGCGGCCTTTCGTTCACTACAGGCTTCGGGGCGGGCCTTATGCGGCGCGGCGGGCGCGCATCGCTTCGGCAAACCGCTCGAACAGATAGAAGCTGTCCTGCGGGCCGGGGCTGGCCTCGGGGTGGTGCTGCACCGAGAACACCGGCTTGCCATCGACGCGGAGGCCGCAATTGGTGCCGTCGAACAGCGAGATATGGGTTTCGATCACCCCGGCGGGCAGGGTCTGGCTGTCCACAGTGAAACCGTGGTTCATCGAAGTGATTTCCACCTTGCCGGTGTCCTGATCCTTCACCGGATGGTTGGCGCCATGGTGGCCATGACCCATCTTCACGGTCTGCGCGCCCAAGGCCAGCGCCAGCATCTGATGGCCAAGGCAGATGCCGAACACCGGCAGATCCGCCGCCAGCACGCCCTTGATCATCGGCACGGCATAGCTGCCGGTGGCCGCCGGATCGCCCGGACCGTTGGAGAGAAACACGCCTTCCGGGTTCAGCGCCAGCACATCCTCGGCGGTGGCGCTGGCCGGCAGCACCGTCACTTCGCAGCCCGCCGAAGCGAGGCAGCGCAGAATATTGCGCTTGGCACCATAGTCGATCGCCACCACGCGCAGGCCCGCGCCTTCGCGTTTGCTATAGCCTTCAGGCCAGGCCCACCGCATCTCATCCCAGCGGTAGGATTGCGCGCAGGTCACGTCCTTGGCCAGATCCAGCCCGACAAGGCCCTTCCAGGCGCGCGCCTTGGCCACCAGCGCCTCGATGTCGAAATTGCCATCGGGGTCATGCGCCAGTGCCACATGCGGCGCGCCTTGCTGGCGGATCGCACGGGTCAGGCGGCGGGTATCAAGCCCGCCGATGCCGATGCGGCCCTTCGACACCATCCAGGTCTGAAGATCGGCGGTGGCGCGCCAGTTCGACGGCGCCGTGGGATCCCATTTCACCACCATGCCTGCCGCCACCGGCTCGGCGGTTTCGTCATCTTCCACCGTCACGCCGGTATTGCCGATATGCGGGAAGGTGAAGGTGACGATCTGGCTGGCATAGGAGGGATCGGTCATGATCTCCTGGTAACCGGTCATTGCGGTGTTGAACACCAGCTCTGCCACCGTTTCGCCTGTAGCGCCAAAGCCCTTGCCGTAAAAGATCGTACCGTCTGCGAGGGCAAGGCAGGCAGTTGGGACAGCGGTGCTGGGCATGATGCGACTCTCCGGGTAAACCGGGGGGAACCTAAGGGGAGGGCGGCTTTGGGTCAACCCCAATGCAGCCGCAGAAACCGTAAAAGTCTTGTGTAATGATTTCAATGACTTGGCATAAATTGGCCCGGTTGTGTTACAGGCCGTGACCGGGTAGAGTCGCAATCTGTTGAAACCTGGGGATGGGTATCGGATGAGCTTGCGCGACCAGCTGCAAACAGCACTGAAAGAGGCGATGAAGGCGAAAGAGGCGGATCGTCTGTCGACGCTGCGCCTGATCAATGCCGCCATCAAGGACCGGGAGATCGCGCTGCGCGGTGAAAGCGAAGCGGCGGTGGTCGATGATGCCGCCATTCTTGCCATTCTGGGCCGCATGGTGAAACAGCGCCAGGAAAGCGCGCGCGCCTATGAAGAAGGCGGGCGGCTGGAACTGGCGGAAAAGGAACTGTCTGAAATCACGGTCATTTCGGAATTTCTGCCGCGCCAGCTGGACGGGGCCGAGGTCGGATCCGCCATTGATGCGGCGATTGCCGAGGCGGGGGCGACCAGCATCCGCGACATGGGCAAGGTGATGGCGGTGCTGAAGGGTAAATATACCGGCCAGATGGATTTCGGCGCGGTGGGCCCGATGGTCAAGGACAAGCTGGCCTGAGGGCCAAGCCGGATCGCTGTGGGAAGGGGGCCGGTTCGGCCCCTTTTTTGTTGTGTGCTTGCTTGTCGAAGCGGTTAGCGCAGCGCCCTGAGCCGGGCCGACAGATCCTGCGCCAGGGCGAGTCGTTCGTCCTCTGACAGAAACGCGCCGATCTCTACCTCGCGTGGGCCGCCATGCAGCGTCAGATACTGCGGCACCGGCCCGCCCGTTTCGTGCCGGATCACCCGCACCCAATGCGGATTGGCCTGCCAGTCCTTGCGCATCCCGCGCGGGCCACGGCGGATCAGGTTGATCCGGTCGGGGCCAAGGGTCAAATCCTCGACAATCTCGCCATCGCGATACGAGCGTTCCAGCGCCCACCAGATCGCGGCGATGGTCAGCAGCAGAAATGGCAGCAAGCCCCAGAGCACGGGCGAGCCGAGGACCGACAGCAAGGGCAGGCCGATCAGCAGGGCGGTGCCGCCGACAAACCAGACAAAGCCACGCCGCGGCAAGGACCGATGCGGCCAGAGCCGCAGCCGGTCGCCATCGGGGGTGGGGGGAAGCCATTCATAGGGCATGGGCGGCGGACTCGGATATTGATCTGGGAGCGGTATATCAGGCGCGGCCGGGGTGCCGCCATCCCAATGCAAAAGGCCCCGGATCGCTCCGGGGCCTTTGTGTTTGATCAGGACTTAGTGTGCGTGGCCCTTGTCCCAGTCCTCACGCTTCGGCAGTTGCTCGAAGGTGTGTTCCGGCGGCGGGCAGGGCAGGGTCCATTCCAGCGTGTCGGCATATTCGTTCCAGTAGTTGTTCTCGGTGACGCGTTTGCCGAAGAACAGCGTGTAGAACACGATGCCGATGAAGAACACGAAGGACACGAACGACAGGAAGGCACCGTAGCTGGAGAGTTTGTTGAAGTAGGCAAACGCCTCCGGGTAGTCGATGTAACGGCGCGGCATGCCCTGACGGCCCAGGAAGTGCTGGGGGAAGAAGGTCAGGTTGGAGCCGATGAACATGAGCCAGAAGTGCACCTTGCCTGCCCATTCCGGGTAGTGGCGGCCCGACATCTTGCCCATCCAGAAATAGATGCCGGCAAAGATCCCGAACACGGCGCCGAGGCTCATCACATAGTGGAAGTGTGCCACGACGTAATAGGTGTCGTGATAGGCGCGGTCGACCGAGGCCTGGCTCAGCACGATGCCGGTCACGCCGCCCACGGTGAACAGGAACAGGAAACCCTGTGCGAACAGCATCGGGGTTTTGAACTCGAGCGAGCCGCCCCACATGGTGGCAATCCACGAGAAGATCTTGATGCCGGTCGGCACGGCGATCACCATGGTGGCCATCATGAAGTAGCTTTGCTGCGTCAGCGACATGCCGACGGTGTACATGTGGTGCGCCCAGACGACAAAGCCCAGCACACCGATGCCGACCATCGCATAGACCATCGGCAGATAACCGAAGATCGGCTTGCGCGAGAAGGTGGCGATGACCTGGCTGATGATGCCGAAGGCGGGGAGTACGATGATATACACTTCGGGGTGGCCGAAGAACCACAGGATGTGCTGATACAGGATCGGGTCACCGCCGCCCGAGGGCTGGAAGAAGGTGGTGCCGAAGTTCCGGTCGGTCAGCAGCATGGTGATGGCACCGGCCAGCACCGGCAGCGCCAGCAGGATCAGCCAGGCGGTCACGAAGATCGACCAGGCGAACAGCGGCACCTTGTGCATGGTCATGCCGGGGGCACGCATGTTGAGGAAGGTGGTGATGATGTTGATGGCGCCCAGGATCGACGAGGCCCCCGACAGGTGGACCGCGAAGATCGCGAGGTCCATCGAATAGCCGCCTTCGTTGGTCGACAGCGGCGGGTAGAGCACCCAGCCCACGCCCGAACCCAGCTGGTCATTGCCGCCCGGCGAGAACACCGAGGCCACGGCGAGCGAGGTGCCCGCCACATAGAGCCAGTAGCTGAGGTTGTTCATGCGCGGGAAGGCCATGTCCGGCGCACCGATCTGCAGCGGCATGAAATAGTTGCCGAAACCGCCGAACAGCGCCGGAATGACGACGAAGAACATCATCAGGATGCCGTGGGCGGTGACCGTGACGTTCCACAGGTGGCCGTTGGGCGTGCAGGTCTGCGCGGCATCTGCCACGAAGCGCGTGCCTTCCATGCACATGTACTGAACGCCCGGCTCCATCAGCTCGTAGCGCATGAAGACGGTGAACAGCACCGAAATCAGGCCGACGATACCGCCGGAGAAGAGATACAGGATCCCGATGTCTTTGTGGTTTGTCGACATGAACCAGCGGGTAAAGAACCCGCGGGTGTCATGGTCGTGGCCATGAATGGCTGCGTCGGCCATTGGCGCCTCCCGTTGCGTTGCTCGAAATGGGCGACCGGGAAGGAATCCCGCCGCCTGATGGCGCTATTTCTAGAGCGGGGATCAGGCGGCGGCAATTGCAGAGTTTGATGCAGATCAAAAAACCTGCGCGTCAGAGGTGCTTAGCTGCGTCAGTTCGCCGCAGGTTTGACCGAAGCCAGATAGGCGGCCATGTCTTCGCCGCCCTTGGCCAGCTTGAAGGTCATCTTGGATTTCGCCGAGGCGTCGCCCGTCTGCTCTTTCAGCCATTTGGCCGGATCGGCCACATAGGCGGCCAACAGCGCCTCGTCCCAGACGACGCCCTTGGCACCGACGGCGACAATCGACTCGCCGTATTTGTAATCGGCGACAGAGCCGACAGCACGGCCCACCACGCCATAAAGGTTCGGCCCGGTCTTGCCGCCCTTCTGGATCTCGGTGCCGTCATCAGCCACGATCATGTGGCAGGCCTTGCATTTCTTGAAATCGGCCTCGCCCTTGGCGGCGTCACCTGCGGCAAGGGCCGGGGTGGCGAGGGCAAGGGGCAGGGCGGTCAGGGCCGCGAGCGCGGCAGCAGTCATCAGGTTCATGCGGTTTCCTCCAGTTGGCGAGCGGTCGCTAGCGGCAAACAGTTCGCAGGATGGCGCGAATGTTCAAGAGAGACGTAAGTCCAGCCTGTCTGCCTGGCCATGGGGCAGGGTGTCGCTGTTCTGGGCCTTCAGCCCGGTGGGGTGGGGCAGGTGGCGTGCATGGCGCTGTCGAAGGTGGCCATCAGGGCGGCGTCCAGATCAGCCATGGTGACCGGCAGGCCAAGGTCGACCAGACTGGTCACCCCATGCTCGCGGATGCCGCAGGGCACGATGCCGCTGAAATGGCTCAGGTCCGGTTCCACATTGATCGAGATGCCGTGAAAGCTGACCCAGCGGCGCAGCTTGATCCCAAGCGCCGCGATCTTGTCTTCGCGCGGGCTGCCATCCGGTCCGCGCGGCAGATCGGGGCGCTGCACCCAGACGCCGACGCGACCGGGGCGGATTTCGCCGGTCACGTTGAACTCGGCCAGTGCCGCGATCACCCAGTTTTCCAGCGCCCGCACGAAACAGCGCACATCCGCGCCACGCTGTTTCACATCTAGCATCACATAGACAATGCGCTGCCCCGGCCCGTGATAGGTATATTGCCCGCCGCGCCCGACCGCATGAACGGGAAAGCGGTCCGGTTCGACCAGATCGGCGGCCTTGGCCGAGGTGCCTGCGGTATAAAGCGGCGGGTGTTCCAGCAGCCAGATTGCCTCGGCGGCCTCGCCCCGGGCAATCGCCTCGGCGCGGGCCTCCATCGCGGCCAGCGTCTCGGTATAGGGGCTGAGCCCCGGCAGATGGCTCCACTCGACCATGGCACTCCTTTGCGGCGGCGCCGCCGCGCTTTTCCTTCTCGCGCAATGGCGGGGCCGTGTTAGGCTGTCACAATTGAACAAGACGATTTAGGGAGACTTGCAATGAAACTTAAGACAGTTGCAACCACATGTGTGGTGGCCGCGCTTGCGCTGGGTCAGGCCGAGCCGGTGCGCGCGGATGCAGGCGACGCGATTGCCGGGGCGATCATCGGGGGCCTGATCGGCGGGGCCATCGTGAAGGACCAGCAGCGGCGCAAGGCCGCCAGCAAACCGCGCAGTTCCTCGAAATCCGCCGCCCCCAAAAGCACGATGTCCACCGCGCAGCGCGAATCCAACCGCGAGGTGCAGACCGCGCTCAATCACTTTGGCTTTCCGGTGGGCACGCCCGATGGCTCCATCGGGCCGAAAAGCCGCGCGGCCATCTCCAGCTATCAGGCGCTGCTCGGGTATCCGCCCACCGGCCAGCTGACGGATTACGAACGCACCCTGCTGGTGACATCCTATCACCGTGCCATTGCCGGCGGGCCGGTGATTGCGCAGACGGCGGCCACGCATCCGATGGGCATGAAGGGCCTGCTGCTGGTGCAGCGCGATGAAATGGCCGGGGTGCCCGCCGCCGTGCCGCAGGGCACGCTGGCCGCCGTGGCCCCGCCTGTGGCTGCCGCGGCAGCGCTGCCTGCGCTGGTGGCCGAACCTGCGCCGACGCCCGCGCCTGCCGCACCGGCCCTGCCCAGCTTCATGGGGGCGACGATGGTGTCGCTCAGCTCGCATTGCAACACGGTCGCGCTCAAGACCAACAGCAATGGCGGCTATGTCACGGTCGCCAGCCTGACCGATCCGGTGCAGGCCCTGTCAGAGCAGTTCTGCCTGAGCCGGGCTATCGCGATCCAGCAGGGCGAAGAGATGGCGCGCACTGTGGCGGGCGTGACACCGGTGCAGATTGCCGATCAGTGCAAGGCCTTCGGGCCGGTCCTGAAGGATCATGTGACGGCGGTGTCGCTGAAATCCGCGACGGATGTCCTGTCGGGCGTGGCCAATTTCGTGGCCGGCAGTGGTATGTCGCCCGCGCAGTTGTCGGGCACCTCCAAGATCTGTCTGGGCGTTGGCTATGCGCAAGATGACATGGAGGTGGCGCTTGGCTCGGCGCTGGTGCTGACCGCCCTGGGCGAGGCAGGCTATGCCGAACTGCCGGGGCACCATCTGGCCGAAGGGATCGGCGCGACGCGGCGGCCCGATCTGGCACAGGGCTGGTATGAAATGGCGCTGGGGGCCGCCGGGCAGGGCATGGCCCCGCTGGCCCCGGCCAGCGCCGAACGGCAGGATCTGATCCGCAAGGCGGTGTTCATGCTGGGGGGCCGCAGCGAGGCCCCCGCAGCCGCCGCCCCCGCGCTGCCGGTGCTGGTGGCCCCCGCCGCGCCCGAGGTCGTGGTGCAGGCCGCTCCCGCGCCGGTGCTGGCCCCGCCAACCCCCGCTGCCGCCCCCGCGTCGGCGCCGATGTCTGCCGCAAAGGCGGTGTCCTTTGCCACGGCGCTGCCCCGGTTGATGATGGGGCAGTGATCCGCTGATCCGGCTGGGGGCGCGCGGCCAGTCTTGCGCGCCCTTTCAGGCGCTTGGGCGTGGCACAAATATTTCGGGGCTTGCGTGAAATCCCCCTTTTCTTCCGCGTGGGGCTTCGCTAAACACCGCGCACCAAGTCAGATCGTGCGGATGTGGCGGAATTGGTAGACGCGCAGCGTTGAGGTCGCTGTGGGGTAACACCCGTGAAGGTTCGAGTCCTTTCATCCGCACCATTTTTCCTTCGCCATGAGTGGCTTGAGTGGAAAATGCCCTCCCAAACGTTTCGCACTGCTCAGATGCTCAGCCTTGACGGCTGCAGGACAAAACCCGCGTAGCGACGTGTTTTCCCGCCTCTACGCGTGGTTCGATCGTCCCGAGATGGGGGCGGGGGCAGTGTCATGCCCCCGCGGTCTGTCAGGCGGTCCGCGCCGCCGCCACAGCTTCTTCCAGAATGGCCATCGCCTCGGCAAAATGCGCATCAGGAATGGTGATCGGGGCCAGGAAGCGGATCACGTTGCCATATACACCGCAGGTCAGCAGCAGCAGGCCGCGCTTCAGCGCCTCCAGCCGCACGCGGCCGGTGAAACCGGCGTCCGGCTCCTTGTTGGCGGGGTTGGCAAATTCCACCGCCACCATGAAGCCGGGGCCCCGGATGTCGCTGATTTCCGGCGTCACGGCGCGGATCGCCTCAAGTTTCTGCTTCAGGCGGCTGCCCAACTCGTTCGCGCGGCCACAGAGGTCTTCCTCCTCGATCACATCCAGCACGGCATGGGCGGCGGCAATGCCCAGCGGGTTGCCGCCATAGGTGCCGCCCAGCCCGCCCGGATGGGCCGCATCCATGATCTCGGCCCGGCCCGTCACCGCCGCCAGCGGCAGGCCGCCGGCCAGACCCTTGGCCATGGTGGTGATGTCGGCGGCCACGTCATAGCCGTGCATCGCAAACAGCGTGCCGGTGCGGGCAAAGCCGGTCTGCACCTCGTCGGCGATCATCACGATGCCATGCTCGTCGCAGAGCTTGCGGATGGCGCGCATCAGATCGGCGGGCGCGGGGTAGAAGCCGCCTTCGCCCTGCACGGGTTCAAAGATGATCGCAGCAACGCGGGCCGGATCGAGATCAGCCTTGAACAGCTTGGTGATTCCCGCCATCGCATCGGCGGTGGAAATGCCATGCACATCCTGCGGGAAGGGAACGTGGAACACATCCGGCATCATCGCGCCGAAACCCTTCTTGTAGGGCTCCACCTTGCCGGTCAGCGTCATGCCCATGAAGGTCCGGCCATGGAAGGCCCCACCAAAGGCAATCACCGCATTGCGGCCGGTATGGATGCGCGCGATTTTCACCGCATTTTCCACGGCCTCGGCCCCGGTGGTCACAAACACGGTCTTCTTGGCAAAATCGCCGGGTACAGCGGCATTGAGCCGTTCTGCCAGACGGATGTAGTTTTCATAGGGCAGAACCTGATGGCAGGTATGGGTGAATTTCTGCATCTGTGCTGCGACTGCCGCCATCACCCGCGGGTGGCAATGGCCGGTATTCACCACGGCGATGCCCGCCGCGAAGTCGATATAGCGGTTGCCCTCGATATCCCAGACCTCGGAGTTCAGTGCGCGTTCGGCATAAATCTGCGTCTGCATTCCGACACCGCGCGAAATGGCATCGTCACGGCGCTTGGCGACTTCGGTATTCAGCATGGTCTGTTCCTCTCGGGCCCGGAGTATCGGATCGGTATGGGGCGTTTCGCGCATCATTTTGATCAAAATTCTGCGGCGTTCAACCGGATTTGCGACATGCGATCCGGCGCAAAGCGGCAAGGCCGCCCACTCAGCTGCCGAAATGCGAGAAACGATAGGGCGAGACGCCGTATTTCTTGCGGAA
Source organism: Gemmobacter fulvus (assembly GCF_018798885.1). NCBI lineage: Bacteria > Pseudomonadati > Pseudomonadota > Alphaproteobacteria > Rhodobacterales > Paracoccaceae > Gemmobacter > Gemmobacter fulvus. The sequence goes on from NZ_CP076361.1 coordinate 3,068,115, forward strand.
GCTCTTTGAGAAATGCGAACTGGAGGCATAACCGCAGGCCACGCTGACCTCGGTCACGCTCATGTCGGTTTCGGCCAGCAGCGCGCGGCCATGTTGCAGCCGCAGGTCATTCATGTAACGGACCGGCGTGACGCCAAGATAGCGGTTGAACAGCCGTTCGATCTGGCGGCGCGATACGCCCAGATGCGTGGCGCAGGCATCCAGATCGAATTCATCCTCGATCCGCGCTTCCAGAAAGGCTACGGCCTTGATCAGCTTTTCGTTGCGCGTGCCCAGGCGGGCCGCCAGCGAGGTGATCTGTTCATCCTCTTCGGTGCGCCGCTGGGTCAGCAGGCACATGTTCATCACCTCCTGGCTCAGCTGCGCGCCATAGCGGTCATGGATCAGCTTGAGCATCAGGTCGGCGGCGGCCACACCCCCGGCACAGGTGACAATGCGTTCGTCGATGCAGAACACCTGCCGGGCGGGTTCCAGATCGGGGAAGGTTTCGGTGAAGCCCGAGATGTTTTCCCAATGCAGGGTGAAGCGCCGCCCCTTGAGGATGCCCGCCCGCGCCAGCGCATAGGCGCCGGTGCAGAGCCCGCCCACGGTGCGGCCCCGCCGCCACTGGCCGCGCACCCAGTCGCCCAGCGAATCGGTGATCTCCACTTCGGGCTGCACCCCGCCGCAGACCAGCACATGGCCCTGCGGCAGCGCCTCGGACAGCGGGCCGTCCGGCAGAACCGGCACGCCGTTGGAGCAGGCGACGGGTTTGCCATCCTCGGAATAGGTGCGCCAGCGGAACAGAATCTGCCCGGTCAGCTGATTGGCCACCCGCAGCGGCTCGATCGCGGCGGTAAAGGCCAGCATGGTAAAGCGCGGCACCAGAACAAAGGTCACCGAAAGGGGTTCGGTCACCTTGGGCAGCGTCACATGCGCAACGCCGCGCGCCACATATTTCCGGGCGTCAGTCTGGTCTGTCTCTGCCATAGGCGCTGCCCTATCGCGCTGTGTGCGACTGCGCAAGCATAGCAATTTTCCGCAGGGGTGGGGCAGATCTTTACGGGCCATTAACCACCGCTCCGCGATGCTGCCTGCATCTTAAAGGAGCAGAGCGATGGCGGCGCGGCTGAACTGTGATCCGATCCCCCCGGCAGCGGTGCTGAGCGCGGAAGACCGGCTGGCGCGGCTGCGCCTGATCCGGTCGCGCCGCATCGGGGCGGTGACCTATCACCGCCTGCTGGCGGAACATGGCACCGCCGGGGCGGCGCTGGACGCCTTGCCCGAAATTGCCCGCGCGGCAGGGGTAGAGAATTACGCGGCCTGCCCGCCCGAGGTGGCTTTGCATGAAATGCGGGCGGCGCGTCTGGCCGGGGCAAGGATGCTGTGCCATGGCGAGGCGCTTTATCCCGCCGCCCTGGCCGAACTGCCGGATCCGCCGCCGGTGCTGTGGCTGCGCGGCGATGCGGCGCTGCTGTCGCGCCCGATGGTGGCGCTGGTGGGGGCGCGCAACGCCTCCAGCCTTGGCCTGCGCATGGCCCGGAGACTGGCCGAGACGCTGAGCGAGGCAGGGTTTGTGGTCGTGTCGGGGCTGGCACGCGGCATTGATGGCGAAGCCCATGCTGCGGCGCTGGCAGGCGGCACGGTGGCGGTGCTGGCAGGCGGCGTGGATGTGATCTATCCGGTCGAAAACGCGGCGCTGGCCGACGGGATCGCCACGCAGGGCTGTCTGATCAGCGAACAGCCGCCGGGGCTGGAGCCGCAGGCGCGGCATTTTCCGCTGCGCAACCGCATCATTTCGGGCCTGTCGCGCGCGGTGGTGGTGGTTGAGGCGGCAGCGCGCTCCGGCTCTCTGATCACCGCGAAAGAGGCCGCCGATCAGGGCCGCGATGTTCTCGCGGTGCCGGGCCATCCGTTCGATGCCCGCGCGGCGGGCTGCAATCAGCTGATCCGCGAGGGGGCGGTGTTGGTGCGCTCTGCCGCCGATGTGATCGAGGCGCTGGGGGCCGTGCCCAAACCGCAGGCGCAGCCGCATCTGGCGTTGCCCGAACCGGCCAGAGCCGCGCCACCACGCCGCCCGCTGCGCGATATTGCGGCGCTGCACAGCCTGATCCTCAACCGGCTTGGCCCCAGCCCGGTGGCCGAAGACCAGCTGATCCGCGATCTGGCGGTGCCGGTGGCCGAGGTGGCCCCCCAATTGCTGACGCTGGAGCTTGAGGGCAAGCTGATCCGCCAGCCGGGCGGGCTGCTGTCGCGGGCTTAACAGACTTCGGGAATGACGCCGCCCCATTTGCCGCAATATTGCGGATCGGCCCACCAGACATCGGTGGCCCCGATGGCCCAATGCACCACCACCCAGGTCTTGCCCTGCCGGGTCAGCAGGGCCTGCATATCGGTGCCGTCCATATGGTCAGGGTCGGCCCCATCGCGCAGCACCATCGGTGTGCGCGCCAGATTGATCGCACCGCCGCCGGGGCGTTGCGGCGAGACCATCGCCATGCCGCTGTTGCCCTGCACCCGCAATTCACCCACCACGAATTCGACCGGCGCATCCAGCAGCCATTCGGCATGGGGGCGCAGCGCATCCATCATGGCGCGGCGTTCGGCGCTGCCGCGCGCCGGTTCGCTCCAGGCATGGGCCAGCTGCGGCAGGAGGGTGAAAGCAAGCAGAAGTCCGGCGCGGCTCATGGGCAATTCCACCATCTGAAAGGGCATCCCTGCGGCACAATGCGCCGACCCGCGATAGGCGTCAAACCCCGCCAAGGCTTGACGCAGCCAAGCGAGCTTGACATGGGAGCAGGCACAACCACATCTTTCCGCGCCGCCGCAAGGGTTGGCGCAAGAGGTATTCATGGCAGTCGTCGTCGTCGAGTCTCCGGCCAAGGCCAAGACAATCAACAAATATCTTGGCTCCGATTATACGGTGCTGGCCTCGTATGGCCATGTGCGCGATCTGCCAGCGAAGGATGGCTCGGTCGATACCGAACATGATTTCGACATGAAGTGGGAGGTCGCCGCCGATAGCAAGAAACACATTCGCGCGATTGTCGAGGCGCTCAAGACCGATGATGAGCTGATCCTTGCCACCGACCCTGACCGCGAGGGCGAAGCGATTTCGTGGCACCTGCAAGAGGCGCTGGCCTCCAGCCTGAAGAAGGGCAAGAAGGTCAGCCGGGTGACGTTCAACGCGATCACCAAGGCGGCCGTGACCGAGGCGATGAAAAATCCGCGTCAGGTGGATACGCCGCTGGTCGAGGCCTATCTGGCCCGCCGCGCGCTGGATTATCTGGTGGGCTTCACGCTGTCTCCGGTGCTGTGGCGCAAATTGCCGGGGGCAAAATCGGCGGGGCGAGTGCAATCGGTCTGCCTGCGCCTGATCGTTGAACGCGAAATGGAGATCGAGGCGTTCCGCGCCCGCGAATACTGGTCGGTGACGGCGGTGCTGGTCACCCCGCGCGGACAGGAGTTCGAGGCGAAGCTGACCATTCTGGGCGGCAAGAAGCTCGACAAGTTCGATATTCCGACGGCAGAGGCGGCAGAGCTGGCGGTTCATGCGGTTTCGGCCCGGGCGCTGAGCGTGGCCTCGGTCGAATCGAAACCGGCCAGCCGCAACCCCTATGCGCCCTTCATGACTTCGACCCTGCAACAAGAGGCCAGCCGCAAGTTCGGCATGGGGGCCAAGGCCTGCATGTCGGCGGCGCAGCGGCTCTATGAGGCGGGTTACATCACCTATATGCGGACTGACGGCATCGACATGGCACCCGAGGCGGTGATGTCGGCGCGGGCCGAGATCAAGGACCGCTTTGGCCCGGCCTATGTGCCCGACAGCCCGCGCATGTACAAGAACAAGGCGAAAAATGCGCAGGAAGCGCATGAATGTATTCGCCCGACCGATATGTCTGCCGCGCCCGAAAAGCTGCGCCTGACCGAGGCGGATCAGCGCAAGCTGTATGACCTGATCTGGAAACGCACGATTGCCAGCCAGATGTCGGCGGCGCGGATGGAGCGCACGACCGTCGATATCGCCTCGCCCGACGGGCAGGTGGGGCTGCGCGCCACCGGGCAGGTGATGATGTTCGACGGCTTTCTGAAGGTCTATGACGAGGGCCGCGACGACGATGCCGATGACGAGGGCCGCCTGCCGCAGATCATGCAGAATGAGGTCGCCGAGAAGCGCAGCGTGACCCCCGACCAGCATTTCACCCAGCCGCCCGCGCGCTATACCGAGGCGACGCTGGTGAAGCGGATGGAAGAGCTGGGCATTGGCCGCCCCTCCACCTATGCCTCGATCCTGACCACGATTCAGGACCGCGAATATGTGCGCCGCGACAAGAACCGGCTGATCCCCGAAGACAAGGGTCGGCTCGTAACCGCTTTCCTCACCAACTATTTCCGCAAATATGTGGAATATGATTTCACCGCCGATCTGGAAGGCCAGCTCGATGATGTGTCGGCGGGCGAGCGCGATTACAAAGAGGTTCTGGCGCGGTTCTGGCGGGATTTCTCGGCGGCCGTCGCCGAAACCGCCGATCTGCGCATCAGCGAAGTGTTGGACAAGATCGACGAGTTTCTGGGGCCGCATCTTTATCCGGCCCGGGCCGATGGCTCGGATCCCCGGTCTTGCCCGACCTGCGGATCGGGGCGGCTGCATCTGAAAACCGCGCGCTCTGGCGGCGCGTTCATCGGCTGCGGTAATTACCCCGAGTGCCGGTATACCCGCCCGATTTCAGTCGGCGATGATTCGGGGGCCTTGACGCCGGATGGCAAGATTCTCGGCCAGGATGAGGATGGCCAGCCGATCAGCCTGCGCGCCGGGCGGTTTGGCCCCTATGTGCAAAAGGGCGAGGTGACTGCCGAGGCGCCGAAACCGCCGCGCGCCAGCCTGCCGAAAGGCTGGTCTCCGGAAAGCGTGACGCTGGAACGCGCGATCACCCTGCTGAACCTGCCGCGCCCGATTGGCCCGCATCCCGAGGACGGCGTGCTGGTCGAGGCCGGGATTGGCCGCTTTGGCCCCTATATCAAACATGGCAGCACCTATGCGAACATCCCCGATGTCGAAGAGGTGTTTATCATCGGCATGAACCGCGCAGTCGAGGTTCTGGCGCAGAAAGCGACGCGCGGGCGCGGTGCCTCGGCACCGGCAGCCCCGATCAAGGAACTGGGTCAGCACCCCGATGGCGGGCTGATTTCGGTGATGCCGGGGCGCTATGGCCCCTATGTGAAATGGGAAAAGGTCAATGCGACCCTGCCGAAAGACGTGACGCCCGAGGCGATCACGCTGGACGAGGCGATGGCGTTGATTGTCGAAAAGGCGGGCAAGGGCAAGAAACCGGCGAAGAAAGCCGCCAAACCCAAGGCCGAAGCGGCGGCCAAGCCCAAGGCAGCAGCCAAACCGAAAGCCGCAGCAAAACCGAAGGCTGAGCCGAAAGCAAAGGCCGCGGTGAAGCCGAAGGCCGAGGCCAAGCCGAAAGCGGCGGCAAAGCCCAAGGCGGCCGCGAAACCGAAAGCGGCAGCTGCGGAAACCGAATAAGCCGGTTGCGGCCAGCCCGGGATCTCCGGGCTGGCCGCACGGATCAGCCGCGCGGGTTGACCAGCCGCGCCATCACATCGGCGGCCCGGATGGTGCCCAGACCCTGCGCGCCATCAGTCACCGCCACTTCCTCGATCCCGTCGCGGATCAGCATCATCACCTCTTTCACCGGCGTTTCCGCATCCACCGCATGTGTGGCGGCAGAGGGGCCGGGGCGCATCACATCGCGGGCGGTCAGCACCGACAGCGGGTTCATATGCGCCACAAAATCGGCGACATAATCGCTGACCGGATTGGCGATGATCTCGCGGGCGGTGCCGCATTGCACGATGCGCCCGCCCTCCATCAGCGCGATGCGGTTGCCGATCTTGAAGGCCTCATCGAGATCATGGCTGACAAAGACGATGGTGCGCTTCAGCCGCGCTTGCAGGTCCAGCAATTCATCCTGCAATTTTGCCCGGATCAGCGGATCAAGCGCCGAAAACGGTTCGTCCATCAACAGGATCGGCGCTTGCGTCACGAAGGCCCGCGCCAGCCCGACCCGCTGCTGCATCCCACCCGACAGATCGCCCACCTTTCGGTCGGCCCATTGGCTCAGGTTCACCAGCGCCAGTTGCTCTTCGACCGGCTTCTTGCGCGCCTCGATGGGCATGCCCGCCAGTTCCAGCCCCAGCCCGACATTCTCGCGCACCGTGCGCCAGGGCAGCAAGCCGAACTGCTGGAACACCATGGCGATGCGCGACAGGCGCAGGCGGCGCAGCGTGTCGGGATCGGCCTTGGTGACAGAGACCATCTTGCCGCCATCCGACACCCGCACCTCCCCGCGCACCACCGGGTTCAAGGCATTGACCCCGCGCAGCAGCGTGGATTTGCCCGAGCCGGACAGGCCCATCAGCACAAGGATTTCGCCCTCTGCCACGCTGAGAGAACAGTCATGCACCCCCAGAATCTGCCCGGTGGCCTGCTGCACTTCGGCGCGGCTCATGCCGCGATCCATCAAGGGCAGGGCGCGGTCGGGGTTGTCGCCAAACACGATGGAGACACGATCAAATTCGACAGCACTCATTTGCGTGTCACCCTCAGGATACGGTCAAGCATGATGGCCACCACGACGATGATGAAGCCGGATTCAAAGCCGAGCGCGGTATTGACCGAGTTCAGCGCCCGCACCACCGGCACGCCCAGCCCGTTGGCACCGACCAGTGCCGCGATCACCACCATCGACAGCGACAGCATGATGGTCTGGTTCAGGCCGACCATGATCTGCGGAAAGGCATAGGGCAGTTCCACCTTCCACAGCACCTGCCGGGGCGTCGCGCCAAAGGCGGTTGCGGCCTCCAGCAAGGGCATTGGCGTGGAGGATACGCCCAGATGGGTCATGCGGATCGGGGCCGGCAGCACGAAAATCACCGTGGCAATCAGGCCGGGCACCATGCCGATGCCAAAAAACACAATGGCGGGAATAAGATAGACGAAGGTTGGCAGGGTCTGCATCAGATCCAGCACCGGGGTCATCGCCGCATAGACCTTGGGCCGATGCGCCGCCCAGATGCCGATCGGCACGCCCAGCCCCAGACAGACCACGCAGCTTGACAGCACGAGGGTCAGGCTTTCGGTCGTTTCCTCCCAATAGCCCTGATTGAGGATGAACAGGAAGCCGAGGGCGACGAAGACGAGGATTTTCCAGCTGCGTTGCAGATACCAGGTCAGCCCGAGGAAGGCCGCGATGATGACCAGCGGATGCGGCGTTTGCAGCACCCAGAGGATCGCGTCGATCAGCGCTTCCATCACCATGCCCATGGCATCGAACAGCGGCGACAGATTGGCCTTCATCCAGTCGAAGGCGGTTTTGGAAATCTTTCCAAGCGGCAGTTTGTTGTCAGTGAGCCAGTCGAGCATCCGGCAGGCATCCTTTGCGATGAGGAGGCAGATCGAAAAAACCCTCCCCCGGTGGGGGGAGGGCATGTGCCGGTCGGATCAGAGGCCGAGTGCGGTCTTGACCGCCGCCAGACCATCGCCGCCATCCTTGGCGGTGACGCCCGCAAGCCAGGGCTCGATCGTGGCCGGGTTGGCCTTCAGCCAGGTGGTGGCCGCTTCGGCCGGATCGGTGCCGTCATTCAGGATCGCACCCATGATCTCGTTTTCCATCTGAAGCGAGAACGCAAGGTTTTCCAGCAGCTTGCCGGTATTCGGGCATTCCGCTACATAGCCTTTGCGCACATTGGTCGCCACCACGGCCCCGCCCAGATTGGGGCCGAAGAAATCATCGCCGCCGGTCAGATAGGTCATTTTGAAATTGGCGTTCATCGGGTGGGGTTCCCAGCCGAGGAAGATGATCGGCTTGGCATCGCCGGTGCTGCGTGCCACTTCGGCCAGCATCCCCTGTTCAGAGCTTTCGACGACCTCGAAGCCTTTCAGACCGAAGGCATCCTTTTCGATGATGTCGAGGATCAGGCGGTTGCCGTCATTGCCCGGCTCGATCCCGTAGATCCTGCCTTCGAGCGCGTCCTTGTTGGCGGCAATATCGGCAAAATCCTTGATGCCAAGCGCGGCCCCGGCCTCGTTGGTGGCCAGCGTGTATTTCGCGCCTTCCAGATTGGTGCGCACGGTTTCCACCGACCCGGCCTCGCGGTAGGGGGCGATGTCGGCTTCCATCGTCGGCATCCAGTTGCCGAGGAACACATCCACATCGCCTTCGGCCAGCGCGGTATAAGTTACCGGCACCGACAGGAGTTTGGTCTCGGTCTCATAGCCCAGGGCCTCCAGCAGCACACTGGCTGCGGCGGTGGTGGCGGTGATATCGGTCCAGCCAACATCCGAGAATGTCACCTTGTCGCAGCCCTCGGCATGGGCGGTGCCAACAAAGGCAAAAGCCACGGCGGTGGCAAGAAGCGCAGATTTAACTTTGGTCATGTCGTCTCCCTGGGGTTTGCGCTCATGCGCTTTTTGTTGATTGACGAGTCAATAAACTTCACGTTAGCTCAGTTTGGCAAGCATTTTATTGAGGAAGCCGCCGTGCCCAAGCTTGGAATGGAGCCTATCCGAAAGGCCGCGCTGGTCAAAGCGACGATCTTTGAGATCGGGCGTGCCGGATCGCTGGATGTGACGGTCAGCCAGATCGCCAAACGGGCGGGCATGTCCTCGGCGCTGGCGCATCATTACTTCGGCTCCAAGGAAGAGATTTTCCTGGCCGCGATGCGCCATGTGTTGTCGCTTTATGGGGCCGAGGTGCGCGGCGCGCTGGCTGCGGTGGATGGGCCAGAGGCGCGGTTGCACGCGATTTTGCGCGCCTCGTTCAGCCCCGGCAACTTCCGGCGCGAGGCGGTGGGGGCCTGGCTCAACTTCTATGTGCTGGCCCAGACCGTGCCGGAGGCGCGACGCCTGCTGTCGGTCTATCAGCGGCGGCTGAAATCCAACCTGATGCACAGTCTGAAACCCTTGATCGGCGCGCGGGCGGGGCAGGTTGCCACCGGCCTCGGGGCGCTGATCGACGGTGTGTATCTGCGCGAAGCATTGAAGGAGGGGCCGCCTGATTCGGCCTCGGCAGTGGCCACGGTGCTGAACTTCGTGGCGGCGGAACTGAAAGGGCGCGACTGATGAAAGCACAACCGAAAGCCAGCCATTTTGTGAACGGCGCCTATGTCGAAGACAGCGCCGGGGCCGTGATCGAGGTGATCTACCCGGCCACCGGCGAAGTGATCGCGCGTCTGCGTGAGGCGACGCCTGCCGTGGTGGAGGCCGCGCTTGCCGCTGCCCATGCCGCGCAGAAGGCCTGGGGGCAGACCCGCCCGGTGGAACGCGCCCGTATCCTGCGCCGCGCGGCGGATCTGATCCGCGACCGCAACGCCGATCTGTCCTGGCTGGAAACACTGGATACCGGCAAGCCCTTGCAGGAAACCACGGTGGCCGACTGGCCTTCGGGGGCGGATGCGCTGGAGTTCTTTGCCGGGCTTGCGCCGTCGGTGACGGGGGAAACGGTGCCTCTGGGGCGCGATTTCGTCTATACGCTGCGCGAACCGCTGGGCGTTTGTGTCGGCATCGGCGCATGGAATTATCCCAGCCAGATCGCCTGCTGGAAAGCCGCGCCCGCACTGGCCATGGGCAATGCGATGGTGTTCAAACCCTCGGAAGTGACGCCGCTGGGGGCCTTGCAACTGGCGGAAATTCTGGTGGAGGCCGGGCTTCCGGCGGGGCTGTTCAACGTGGTGCAGGGGCGCGGGGCTGTGGGCGGGGCGCTCGTTACCGACCCGCGCGTGGCCAAGGTCTCGCTGACCGGATCGGTGCCGACCGGGCGGCGCGTCTATGCGGCGGCGGCAGACGGCGTGCGCCATGTGACGATGGAACTGGGCGGCAAGTCGCCGCTGATCATCTTTGATGATGCCGATCTGGAAAGTGCGGTCGGCGCGGCCATGCTGGGCAATTTCTATTCCGCCGGGCAGGTCTGCTCCAATGGCACGCGGGTGTTTGTGCAACGGGGCATCAAGGACCGTTTCCTCGCCCGTCTGGCCGAGCGGACGGCGGCGATCACGCTGGGCGATCCGCTGGACATGGCGACACAGATGGGCCCGCTGGTCAGCGCGGCACAGTGCGACAAGGTGATGGGTTATGTAGAAACCGCCAAGGCCGAAGGCGCGCGCCTGATCTGTGGCGGGGCCTTGGGCGCAGATCTGGCGGGCTGTTTTGTGCAGCCCACCGTCTTTGCCGATGTGACCGACACGATGACGCTGGCCCGCGAGGAGGTGTTCGGCCCGGTGATGGCCGTGCTGGATTTCGCGGATGAAGAAGAGGCAGTAACCCGCGCCAACGCCACGGAATTCGGCCTTGCCGCCGGTGTGTTCACCGCCGATCTGACCCGCGCGCATCGGGTTGTGGCGGCGCTGGAGGCGGGCACCTGCTGGATCAACGCCTATAACCTGACGCCGGTGGAAGGGCCGTTTGGCGGCTCCAAACTCTCGGGCGTCGGGCGCGAGAATGGCAAGGCTGCGGTCGAACATTACACGCAGATCAAGTCTGTCTATGTGGGCATGGGCCCCGTCGATTCCCCCTATTGACCGGAGCCGGGTATGAGCACTGAATTCGTCATCATCGGCGCGGGGTCTGCGGGCTGTGCCACGGCCTATCGTCTGGCCGAGGCGGGGCGGAGTGTGACCGTCATCGAACATGGCGGCACCGATGCCGGGCCGTTCATCCAGATGCCGGCCGCGCTCAGCTATCCGATGAACATGCGGCGCTATGACTGGGGCTTCCAGACCGAACCCGAACCGCATCTGGGCGGGCGGGTGCTGGCCACGCCGCGCGGCAAGGTGATCGGCGGATCGTCGTCGATCAACGGCATGGTTTATGTGCGCGGCCATGCCCGCGACTTTGACCATTGGGCCGAACAGGGCGCGCATGGCTGGTCTTATGCCGATGTGCTGCCGTATTTTCAGCGTATGGAACATTGGCACGGCGACAGCGGCGATGCGGCGTTTCGTGGCAATGACGGCCCCTTGCACATCACGCGCGGCCCGCGCGCCAATCCGCTGTTCAATGCCTTCATCGCTGCCGGGCAGCAGGCCGGCTATCCTGTGACAGCCGATTACAATGGCCAGCAGCAGGAAGGTTTCGGCGCCATGGAGGCGACGATTTGGAAGGGGCAGCGCTGGTCGGCGGCCAATGCCTATCTGAAACCGGCACAACGCACCGGGAAAGTGCGCCTGATCCGGGCCTTTGCCCGCCGCGTCGTGATCGAACAGGGCCGCGCTGTCGGGGTCGAGGTAGAGCGGGGCGGCAAGATCGAGGTGATCCGCGCCAGCCGCGAGGTGGTGGTGGCCGCATCCTCGATCAACACGCCGAAGATCCTGATGCTGTCAGGCATCGGCGCAGGCGCGCATCTGGCGCAGCATGGCATCAAGGTGGTGGCGGATCGTCCGGGGGTTGGGGCCAATTTGCAGGACCATCTGGAACTGTATCTGCAATTCGCCGCCAGCCAGCCGGTGACGCTTTACAAATACTGGAACCTCTGGGGCAAGGCAGCCATCGGCGCGCAATGGCTGTTCACCCGCAAGGGGCTGGGCGCCTCGAACCAGTTCGAGGCCTGCGCCTTCATCCGTTCAAAACCCGGCGTGGATTACCCGGATATCCAATACCACTTCCTGCCCATCGCCGTGCGTTATGATGGCAAGGCGTCGGCTGAAGGCCATGGGTTTCAGGCCCATGTCGGGCCGATGCGCTCAGTCTCGCGCGGGGCGGTCACGCTGCGGTCGGGGGATCCGGCGGTGGCCCCGAAAATCCAGTTCAACTATATGTCGGACCCCTCTGACTGGGACGATTTCCGCCGCTGCATCCGCCTGACCCGCGAGATCTTTGGTCAGGATGCGTTCAAACCCTTCATGAAACATGAAATTCAGCCGGGGTCTGCGGTGCAGAGCGATGCGGAACTGGATGATTTCATCCGTGCGCATGTGGAAAGCGCCTATCATCCCTGCGGCACGGCCCGGATGGGGCGGCGTGATGATCCGACGGCAGTGGTCGACCCGGAATGCCGGGTGATCGGGGTAGAGGGGCTGCGCGTGGCCGACAGCTCGATCTTCCCGCGGGTGACCAATGGCAACCTGAACGCGCCGTCGATCATGGTGGGCGAAAAGGCGGCGGATCACCTGCTTGGGCGCGCGCCACTGGCCCCCTCGAACCAGGAGCCGTGGATCAACCCGGCCTGGCAGGTCAATCAGCGCTGAACGCGCCCCTGTCGGCAGCGACAGGGGCGTCGATTTCGCACGCGTTTGATCCGGGTCAAGGTGGCGGGGCGCGGGCTTGGCTAGGCTTCTGTCAGACCACAAAAGGAGCAGGCAGATGTCGAACACCCCGCATGAACTGGCCGAAGAATTCCCCGCCGAGGCCGGAAAGATCTCGGCGCTGAAAGAAACCGATGCGCATTTTGCGCGGCTGGTGGAGGAATACCACACGGTGAACCGCAAGGTGCATCGGGCCGAAACGCTGGTGGAGCCGACCAGCGCGGATCACGAGGCCGAGTTGCGCAAGACCCGCGCGCTGTTGAAAGACACGATCTGGAAACGGCTCAGCGCCTGATTTGCGATCGGGTCACTCTGCAATCTCATAGGGCAGGATGCCGCGGCGGTCGGGGTCGACCCGCAGCCGCCGTTCCAGCGGCGGCACCGATCTCTGGTGGCAGTCGCGGCGCTCGCAGATCCGGCAGGATATGCCAATGGGTTCAAACTTGCCCCGCAGGTCCAGCCCATTGGCATAGACCAGCGCATCGGCATGCTGCACCTCGCAGCCCAGACAGATGGCGTAGCGGCGCACCGGCGCGTTGAACGAGCCGCCGGGCTTGCTCACATCACGGGCAAGGCACAGATACCGCACACCGTCCGGCGTTTCGGCCAGTTGGCGCAAGAATTGCCCCGGCGTTTCAAAGGCGCGATGCACGTTCCACAGCGGGCAGGCCCCGCCAAAACGCGCGAATTGCAGGCGGGTGGCCGAGTGGCGTTTGGTGATGGTGCCCGCCTGATCGACCCGCACGAAAAAGAACGGAATCCCCTTGGACCCCGGCCTTTGCAGCGTCGACAGGCGATGGGCGACCTGTTCGATCGAGGCCCCGAACAGATCTGCCAGACGTTCCAGATCATGCCGCGTCTCCATCGCGGCCTGTTGAAACGCGCGATAGGGCATCAGGGCGGCCCCGGCAAAGTAATTGGCCAGACCGATCTTGGCGATGTCGCGCGCTTCGGGCGTGGCAAAGCGGGCCAGATCCAGCGTGGCCTCCAGCAGATCATTCTGCGTGGCCAGCGCCACCTGATACAGCAGTTGAAACCGCTGCGTCGGGCTGGAGGCGCGGCCCGAAATCGCCAGCAGGCCTTCGCCAGCATTGAAGCTGCGCAACGTGGCATTGTCGGAAAATTGCAGGCTGATCCCGGCGCGGCTCAGGGTTTCGGTGGCGATCACCAGCGGGTCTTTGCGCACGCCGCCGGGCATCGCATAATGTTCCGCCGCCCGGTCAATCGCGTCCAGATAGTTGTCGCAATAGTGAAAGAAGTCGCGCACCTCTTCCCAGGGCGAGGGGCGCAGGCCCGCATCTTCGCGCCCCAGCGCCTCGTCCAGCGAGGCGAGCCGTTCATGCGTCTGGCGATAGGCGCGATGCAGATCAAGGAAGGCGCGCGCAAGGGCAGGGGCATTGGAGGCGGCCAGCCGCAGATCGGCCAGCGGTGGGGCGGCGGCCTGAAACACCGGATCGGCCAGCGCCTCGCGCATGTCCGACACGATCCGCTCGGCATCGCCGGTGGTCAGCTCGGTCACATCGAAGCCGAATTCCTGCACCAGCGCCAGCACGACCGAGGCCGAGACCGGCCGGTGGTTGTTTTCCATCTGGTTGAGATAGGGCAGCGAAATCGCCAGCTTGTCGGCAAAGGCCTTTTGCGTCAGGCCAAGGCGACCCCGCAGCTCGCGCAGTTTGACCCCGGCGTACAGCTTTTGCGTCGACATGGATGGCTCTCCTTTGCAAAGCGCATGTGGCCTTTGCAAACTGGGCCTGTCAAGCGGGCAGGGATCAGCCGGACAGGCCCAATTGTCGCGCCCGGCGGATCACCCACAGAATCGCCAGAACCGAGGCGACCGAGGAGGCCAGCATCAGCAGCACCAGCGGCATTTCAGTCGCCCCCGGTGGCAGCAGGGCCCCGGCCAGCGCAGCCAGCCCCGCGCCACCACCAATGATGAAGGCCCCGCCCAGACCCGAGGCGGTGCCCGCAAGCTCTGGCCGCACCGACAGGATCCCGGCATTGGCATTGGGCAGCGACATGCCGTTGCCAAGGCCCATCGACACGGTCAGGCCGAAAAACACCACGGCATTGGTCAGCCCCAGCAGCGACAGCAGGGTCAGCACCAGCAGACCCGCCGTTGTGACCAGCGTGCCCATCAGCACCATCCGGTTCATGCCGATGCGCACCGAATAACGCCCGGCCAGAAAATTGCCCGCCGCATAGCCCACGGCGGTCAGGGCGAACAACACGCCGATCTGGCTGGAGCTGAGGCCGAACACCACATTGCCGACATAGGGCGCGCCGCCCAGATAGGCGAAAAAGCAGCCCGAGGCGAAGGCCGCCGACAGGCAATAGCCCCAGAACCGCTGCGAGGTCAGCAGCCCCGGATATTGCCGCATCTGGGCGGCAAAGCTCATCTTTTGCAGGGTCGCCGTCTCGCCCAGATCGCGCCAGCACAGCACCAGCACCACAAGGCCAAGCACCAGCAGCAGCCCGAAATTCGCGTGCCAGCCAAAGGCTTCGTCCAGCACCCCGCCGATCACCGGGCCGATCATCGGCACGAGGCTCATGCCCATTGTGACATAACCGATCATCGAGGCGGCCTCGGCATCGCTGACCATATCGCGCACGATGGCCCGGCTGAGCACCATGCCCGCCGCAATCACCGCCTGCGCCATGCGGAACACCAGAAACACCGTGGCATTGGGCGCAAGCAGGGTGCCCACCGTCGCCAGCAGGAACAGGATCAGCGATCCCAGCACCACATGACGGCGGCCAAAGCGGTCTGAAATCGGGCCGATCACGATCTGCAACGCCGCCGACAGCGCCAGATACAGCGCGACCGACAACTGCATCAGCGCATAGGGCACATCAAAATGTTCCGCCATGCCGGGCAGGGAGGGCAGAAAGATATTCATCGTCAGCGCCGACACACCTGCAAGCAGGATCAGCGTCACGATTTTGGGCGGGGTTTCCGGGTCAAGGAAACGGGGGGCACGCAGGGTCATGCCACAGGGCTACGCTGCGGCTGCCGCCCTGTCCATTGCCGGAATGCACAGATCTCTGTGCATCACCATTTGTGAAAAATGAAGAATGCCCCGGCGGTGATGAAAGCAAAGCCGACAAGGTGGTTCCAGGTCAGCGGCTCTTTCAGGAAAAACACCGAAAACAGCGCAAATACCACCAGCGTGATCACTTCCTGAATGGTTTTCAGCTCTGCCGCCGAAAAATATCCATGCCCATAACGGTTCGCGGGCACCATCAGCATGTATTCAAACAGCGCGATGCCCCAGGAGATGAAGATGACCGTGACCAGGGGTGCGGTCTTGTATTTCAGATGGCCATACCAGGCGAAGGTCATGAAGATGTTGGAGGCGATGAGCAGGCCGATGGTCAGGATCGGCACGGGAATGGCAGGCATCGGGGCACCTATTGGGGATATTGCCAAGCTGTGCCGCGCCGACGCTGAAAATGCAATGTTTTGCGAATTTGCAATTTGCAGAATCAGCCTTGCCAATAATTTGCAAATTTTCTGAATTTTGCTTTGGGAAATCCGCGCTTGCGCCTAATGTCCGCTCGATTCCAAGGGGGACCGTAATGAAAGACATCCTGCAAGAGCTTGAAGATCGTCGCGCTGTGGCCCGCGCGGGCGGCGGCGAACGCCGGGTCGAGGCGCAACATGCCAAGGGCAAACTGACGGCGCGCGAACGGATCGAGCTGTTGCTGGACGAAGGCTCCTTTGAAGAGTTCGACATGTTTGTGCGGCATCGCTGCACCGATTTCGGCATGGAGCAGGACCGCCCGGCAGGCGACGGGGTCGTGACCGGCTGGGGCACGGTAAATGGCCGTATGGTCTATGTCTTTTCACAGGATTTCACGGTATTCGGCGGCTCGCTGTCAGAAACCCATGCCCAGAAGATCTGCAAGATCATGGATATGGCGATGCAGAACGGCGCGCCGGTGATCGGGCTGAACGATTCCGGCGGGGCCCGGATTCAAGAGGGCGTGGCCTCGCTGGCCGGATATGCCGAAGTGTTCCAGCGCAATGTGATGGCCAGCGGTGTGGTGCCGCAGATTTCGGTGATCATGGGCCCCTGCGCCGGTGGCGCGGTTTACAGCCCGGCCATGACCGACTTCATCTTCATGGTCAAAGACAGCTCTTACATGTTCGTCACCGGCCCTGATGTGGTGAAAACCGTGACGAACGAGGTGGTGACGGCCGAAGAGCTGGGTGGGGCCTCGACCCATACCAAGAAATCCTCGGTGGCCGATGGCGCGTTTGAAAACGACGTGGAGGCGATGGCCGAAACCCGCCGCCTGATCGACTTCCTGCCGCTCAACAACCGCGAACGTGCGCCGGTGCGGCCGTTCTTTGACGATCCGTCGCGGGTGGAGCACAGCCTTGATACGCTGATCCCCGACAACCCGAACCAGCCCTATGACATGAAAGAGCTGATCGGGAAAATCGCCGATGAGGGCGATTTCTTCGAGATTCAAAAGGATTACGCGGCGAACATCATCACCGGCTTTGTGCGGATCGAAGGCCAGTCGGTCGGCATCGTCGCCAATCAGCCGATGGTGCTGGCGGGCTGCCTCGACATTGACAGCTCGCGCAAGGCCGCGCGGTTCGTGCGCTTCTGCGATGCGTTTGAAATTCCGATCCTGACACTGGTGGATGTGCCGGGCTTCCTGCCGGGCACGAGCCAGGAATATGGTGGCGTCATCAAGCACGGCGCGAAACTGCTGTTCGCCTATGGCGAGGCGACGGTCCCGAAGGTGACGGTGATCACCCGCAAGGCTTACGGCGGTGCCTATGACGTGATGGCCTCGAAACACCTGCGCGGTGATTTCAACTATGCCTGGCCCACGGCGGAAATCGCGGTGATGGGGGCCAAGGGCGCGACAGAAATTCTCTATCGCAGCGAGCTGGGCGACAAGGACAAGATCGCGGCGCGGACCAAGGATTACGAGGACCGTTTCGCCAATCCCTTCGTGGCGGCAGAGCGGGGGTTCATCGACGAGGTGATCATGCCCCATTCGACCCGCCGCCGGGTGGCCCGCGCCTTTGCCTCGTTGCGTGGCAAGAAGCTGGCAAACCCCTGGAAGAAGCACGATAACATCCCCCTGTAACGCAGAACGCGAACCAAGGGGGTATCGTATCCATGCAGTTGGCTATCGACATCGGCGCAGAGGCGAAAGGACCTGCCATCAGGGCATTGGACTTTTCGGCTCTGGGGCCTGACGACTATCTGAACCTGATCCTGCAACGGTCGGAGGTCATGTTTGACCGCCCGAAATCCGGGCAGGTGATCCGGGCGTGGAATGCGGGGGATCTGGATCCCATTGCGCGGGTGATCGAGGATCTGGGCGAAGATATCGCGCGCCGGGCCGCCGGGGTCATTCAGGCGGAATACCGGGCGATGGCCCCCTTGCTGGCACAGCTTGCCCCCCGCAGGCTGGCCGATATCGGCTGCGGTTATGCGCTGTTCGATCTGTTCGCGGCGCAGGATCTGGGATGCGAGCTGCTGCTGATCGACCTTGAATCCAACGAACGCCGCCACTTCGGCTTTGCCGAAGAGGGGGCCGCCTATTCGAGCCTGTCCGTCGCGCGCAAGCTGCTGGAAGATAACGGCATTTCTGCGGATCGTATTGCCACGCTCAACCCGCGCGAAGTGGCGCCCGAGACGGCAGGGCCGGTTGATCTGGCGGTGTCGTTCCTGTCTTGCGGGTTCCATTACCCGGTCGACCTTTATCTGCCGTTTCTGGATCAGGCGCTGGCCCCGGGTGGGGCTGCGATCTTTGATCTGCGCGCCGCAACGGCGACGGAACAAGAGGCCAAGCTGGCGGCCTTTGGCAAGATCACCGATCTCGCGGCCCCGCCCAAGGCGCGGCGCGTGCTGTTGAACAAGGGGGGCGCATGACCGTGCCGTCTTCCGACATGATGACAAATCCGGCGGCGGGCAACGTCGTTCTGGTGGGCGATGGCGCGCCGATCCTGGTGCCGTCGGGCCAGCCGGTCACGCTTCAGGACGTGATCTGGAATGAAATGGGTCCGCATGGCCTGACCATGCGGTTCCGCTTCCTTGCGCCGCAGATCGCGCGGGCAGGGGGGGCGGTGGATTTTGATGCCGCTGTGCAGGATATGCAGGTGCTGTGCGAACAGTTCGCGCTGCCCCGCATCGCCGAATTCGGCCCGATGCCGCAGCAGATCATCATCAGCCTGTCTGACGTGGCGGTGCCGTTCGGCGAAACCGCCCCGGAGGCCACGCAATTCTTTGAAGCTTTTGCCCTGCAGGACGGCGCCTGCATCTGGGAGATTTACTGATGTCGGCACAATATGTTGCGATCCAAACCCCGGATCTTTGCTCACCTGATGTAGCCGAGTCACAGATGGCGGCTTTGCGCAGTTCGTCGTGTCAATCGGGCCGGAAAATGTCTATTGTTTCCGGGAGACGTTCCCAAGCGTTTCATACCTCGTGTCGGGGGCTGTGGGCCAATGCGTTGGTGCCGCTGACCCTCCAAGAAAACTTTAGAAGAGGATGTCGAACAGCATGCGTATCATTCTGTCGCTCTGCGCCGTTGCCTATCTGGCCGCTTGCGCTGCAAAAACCGAAGAAGTCGTCTACGTCGACGAGCCTGCGGTCACGACCGAGCCCGTCTACACCGGCAAATACAAATAATCCTTCGGGGCGGGCCAACAGGCCGCTGGCGGCCAGGCCCGCCCCGCTTCGCATCTCCGCAACCGGAGGTGCAACATGCTGAAACATCGTGGTTTTCCGGGCCGTATGACCGGAACCGACTTTCAGTTCGTGATTCGTCGCGCCAACAAGAAAGATGGCCCGACCAAGATCATCCGGCGGGAACGCTACAAGGATCGCAAAAACGTCGACCGGGCCGCAGATACCGCTTTCATGGCGGCGCTCTGGGCGCATTTCGGTGAAGACCCGTTCGAACGTGGTAATCTGGATGCCGGACGCCTGTCGTGGCTGTTCGGGCGCGAAGTCGTGCCGGCCGAAGATCCGTTCGATCCTTGCTCTTACGATGCGCTGCTCAGGGTCGATCTGAAGCGGGCGCAGGCCTCTTTCCCCGAAGTCTTTGCCGAAGATGCGCCGCCGGTGCTGTTCGACGATGATTGGGATGATGAGGACGAATGAGCATGTTTCCGCGCAACCCCTTGGTTTTCGGGCAAAAAGCCGCGCATCTCTTTCGTGTGTCGGCTTTTGTCTTTGCCCGTTCCGCGGGGCTGCGCCATGCTGTGGGCAAGGCCACACAGATCCCTGTGCGTTCCCTTTGCGGTTCCCTCCGCACCCCTTCCCCCTTCCTGAAGCCCGGCCCTGTTTGGGTCGGGCCCTTTTCGGGCGGCAAGGCTGGCGCCGGGTCTGATCTTTATCGGCAAGCCTTTGCCGAGACGTGCTGCGCACGGGAAATTGCCTTTTCACGGCAAATCAATCCGCTACACTTGGCCGACATAACATCCGCTCACGGAGGCCGAGCACAATGCGTCTTTCTTCCCTTCTTTTCGTCGTCGCCATGGCAGGCGCTGTTGCAGGCTGCACCCAATCGGGTGGTGGCTATGGCCAGCCGACCGGCCCGCTGCAAACCCAAGGCGGCCGTGCCGTCGCCGGTGCAGTTCTCGGGGCTGCGGCTGCCGATGCCATGGATGAAAACATGGTTGCCGGTGCAGCACTTGGTGCGCTTGCCGGTGGCGCGACCTGCGGCGTTCCGGGCATGGCGCCCTGCTACTGATCTGACAGAAACGGCTGCGGCCGCTGCATTCGCGGCGCGCCGGTCTGCCTTCTGTCTGCCAATCACCAAGGCCATTCGGGCATTCCGCCCGGATGGCCTTTTTCGTTTCGCATATGACTGCGCAGGCCGGCCCGCCTGCGGTTGAGGGAAGGAAGCCGAATGTTCAAGAAGATCCTGATTGCAAACCGGGGCGAAATCGCCTGCCGTGTGATCAAGACGGCCCGCAAGATGGGCATCAAGACGGTCGCTGTCTATTCGGACGCCGACCGCAATGCCCTGCATGTGAAAATGGCCGATGAGGCCTATCACATCGGCCCGCCGCCCGCGAACCAGTCCTATATCGTGATCGACAAGATCATGGAGGCGATCCGCGCCACCGGGGCCGAGGCGGTGCATCCGGGCTATGGCTTTCTGTCGGAAAACATGAATTTCGCCGCCGCGCTGGAGAAGGAGGGCGTGGTGTTCATCGGCCCGCCGTCCCCGGCCATCGAGGCGATGGGCGACAAGATCACCTCGAAAAAGCTGGCGATGGAGGCGGGGGTGTCCACCGTGCCCGGTTATATGGGGCTGATCGCGGATGGCGACGAGGCGGTGAAAATCTCGGGTCAGATCGGCTATCCGGTGATGATCAAGGCCTCTGCCGGCGGCGGCGGCAAGGGGATGCGCATCGCGTGGAGTGAATCCGAGGTCAAGGAAGGCTTTGAATCCTCGAAGAACGAGGCCGCCAACAGCTTTGGCGATGACCGCATCTTCATCGAGAAATTCGTGACGCAACCGCGCCATATCGAAATTCAGGTGCTGGCCGACAAACACGGCAATACCGTCTACCTGCACGAGCGGGAATGTTCGATCCAGCGCCGGAACCAGAAGGTGATCGAAGAGGCCCCGTCGCCCTTCCTGGATGAGGCGACCCGCAAGGCGATGGGCGAACAGGCCTGCGCGCTGGCCCGGGCGGTGGGCTATACCAGCGCCGGGACGGTGGAATTCATCGTCGATGGCAACCGCAACTTCTATTTCCTGGAAATGAACACCCGGCTTCAGGTGGAACATCCGGTGACCGAACTGATCACCGGCGTCGATCTGGTGGAGCAGATGATCCGCGTCGCGGCAGGTGAGCCGCTGCCGTTCAAGCAGGAAGATCTGAAGATCAATGGCTGGGCGATGGAAAGCCGCCTTTATGCCGAAGATCCCTATCGCAACTTCCTGCCCTCGATTGGCCGCCTGACCCGCTACCGTCCGCCGGTGGAAGGGCCGACCGCGCGCGGCGGTGTGGTGCGCAATGATACCGGCGTCTTTGAGGGCGGCGAGATCAGCATGTATTACGACCCGATGATCGCCAAGCTCTGCACCTGGGGGCCGACGCGGGCCGAGGCGATTGAAGAAATGCGCCTCGCGCTGGATACGTTCGAGGTGGAAGGCATCGGCCATAACCTGCCGTTCTGTTCGGCGGTGATGGAACATCCGCGCTTCACCTCGGGCAATATCACCACGGCCTTCATCGCCGAGGAATATCCCGATGGGTTCAGCGGTGTGCAGCTTGACGCGGCGACGCTGCGCCGGGTGGCGGCGGCAACCGCTGCGATGAACCGTGTGGCCGAGATCCGCCGCACCCGCATTTCCGGCACGATGGACAATCACGAACGCAAGGTCGGGGATGATTGGGTGGTGTCGGCGCAGGGGCAGGATCTGGCAGTGACCATCGCCGCCGACAAGGACGGATCGACCGTCACCTTTGCCGATGGCACCCGCCTGCGCGTCACCTCTGACTGGACGCCGGGGCAGGCACTGGCGCGGGTGATGGTGGATGGCACCCCGGTGGTGATGAAGGTCGGCAAGATCCCGATGGGCTTCCGCATCCGGCTGCGCGGCGCGGATCTGAAGGTGCATGTGCGCACGCCCCGCGCGGCAGAGCTGGCCAAGCTGATGCCGGAAAAACTGCCGCCAGACACGTCGAAATTCCTGCTCTGCCCGATGCCCGGTCTGATCGTGAAGATCAACGTGGCTGAAGGCGACGAGGTGCAGGAAGGGCAGGCGCTGGCCACGGTCGAGGCGATGAAGATGGAAAACATCCTCAAGGCCGAACGCAAGGGCGTGGTCAAAAAGGTCAATGCCACGGCGGGCGCCTCGCTCAAGGTGGATGATGTGATCCTGGAGTTTGAATAAGGTGACCCGGCACGGCGCGTCATGGCTGCCACTTCGGACTGGCGATTTGTTCCCATTTTGTTCTATGATGGGGCCTTCGCCATTCGCCGAGTCGCATGCCCATGTCGCGCCGTGTCTCCACCCTGTTCTTCGATATGAACAGCTTCTACGCCTCGGTCGCACAGGCCGAGGAACCGGCGCTGATGGGCAGGCCCGTTGGCGTGTTGACGACGGATGCGCCCAACGCGGCTTGTATCGCTGCCAGCGCCGAGGCCAAGCGGCGTGGCGTCCGGATGGGCACCCGGCAGAACGAGGCGCGGCAGCTGTGCCCCGGCATCGTGTTTCGCCCGGTGCAGCACGATGTCTGCGTGCGCTATCACCATGCCATCCTGCGGGCGGTGGATACGATTCTGCCGGTGGACCGGGTCTGGTCGATCGACGAATGTTCCTGTCTGCTGACCGGATCGCAGCAGGATCTGCCCCGCGCGCTGGAGATTGGTCAGGCCTTGCAGCAGGCGGTGCTGCATCTGGTGCATCCGGCTCTGCGCTGTTCGGTGGGGCTGGCGCCGACGCGGCTGCTGGCAAAGCTGGCGGCAGGGTTGGAAAAGCCGGGTGGCCTGCACTGGTTGCTGCCGGAGATCCTGCCCGAGCGGATCGCGCATCTGGCGCTGGACGATCTGCCCGGCATTTCCTGGCGGATGAAGGCCCGGCTGGAGGCGGCAGGGATTGCGGATGTGCGGGCGCTCTATCACCTCGATCCAAAGCGGGCGCGGGCGATCTGGGGCAATGTTGCGGGCGAACGTTTCATCCGCGAATTGCGCGGCGAAACCGTGGTCTGGCCTGCCACCAAACGCGGCATGATCGGCCATGGGCAGGTGCTGACGGCGGGCAATACCTCGGCAGAGGGCGCACGTCTGGTGGCGCGGCGGCTGCTGGTCAAGGCGGCGGCCCGGCTGCGGCGCGAGGGGTTCTATACCCGCAGCCTGCATGTCGGGGTGAAATGCGCGCGGGCGGGGCATATCGGGCAGGGCGGCACCATCCGCTGCACGCAGGATACGGGTTTTCTGCTGGAAACCTTCGACCGCTACTGGGGGCAATTGCCGCAGCACAAACCGCTGGCGGTGAATGTCACCCTGGGCAGCCTGCTGGCCGAGGCGGAGTTTGTGCCCGACCTGTTTGCTTCGCCCGAACCTGTGGCGCGCAACAGTCGGCTGAATGCGGTGGTCGATGCGCTGAACCAGCGCTTCGGGCAGGATACCATCCGCTACGGGCAGTTGCCGCCGCATCACGTGCCCTATACCGGGGCGAAAATTGCCTTCGGGCGCATCCCTTCGGCCGAGGATTTCCGCGAATAGTGGCGTCAGCGCCCCGGATGGCGCTCCAGCATTTCCTGCCGCCGCAGCGGAAACTTGTCGATGGCGCGGGTGATTTCGCGCAGATCCCAGGGCAGCGGCTTGCGCAGGATCGGTTTCAGATCCTTGTCCAGCAACACAAGGCTGAAGCCACGCGGTCTGAGCTTTTGCCGCAACTCGGACGGGGTGGCGGGATCGGTGTCGGTGATCAGCACCACGTCACGCTCTGCCAGCTCGCCGGTATCGCGCGCCAGCAGCGCCATCTGCCGCAGGAAGGCCGGATCCTCCGGGCTGTCGGCGAACACCACCACCGGGCGTTGATGATAGATCAGCGCCTCCCATTGCACGCTGGTCGCGGGCTGGGGGGCAAGGGGCCCCTCGGCCTGCGCCGCAAAGGGCAGGAATGTCAGAAAAACAAGACTGAACAGGGGTTTCATGGGATCTCCTCCCCTCTGATATAGGGGGTTGCGCCGTGAAACCAAATACCGATTGCCGGAGCCCACCCGGCCCGATCCAAGGAACAACCGATGACCGACAAACTTGAGAGCTGGCGCAAACTTGCAGAGAAAGAACTGAAAGGCCGCACGCCGGACAGCCTGACCTGGAACACGCTGGAGGGCATCGCGGTCAAGCCGCTGTATACCGAGGCCGATACCGCCAATCTGCCGCATATGGGCACGGTGCCCGGCCTTGCCCCGTTCACGCGCGGCGTGCGCGCCACGATGTATGCGGGCCGCCCCTGGACGATCCGGCAATATGCGGGCTTTTCCACCGCCGAGGAAAGCAATGCCTTCTATCGCAAGGCGCTGGCCGCCGGGCAGCAGGGCGTGTCGGTGGCCTTCGATCTGGCGACGCACCGGGGCTATGACAGCGACCATCCGCGCGTGGTGGGCGATGTCGGCAAGGCGGGCGTGGCCATCGACAGCGTCGAGGACATGAAGATCCTGTTCGACGGCATCCCGCTGGAAAAGATCAGCGTGTCGATGACGATGAACGGGGCGGTGATCCCGATTCTGGCGAATTTCATCGTCACCGGCGAAGAACAGGGCGTGGACCGCAAGCTGCTGTCGGGCACCATTCAGAATGACATTCTGAAGGAATTCATGGTGCGCAACACCTATGTCTATCCGCCCGAACCTTCGATGCGGATCATCGCGGACATCATCGAATATACCAGCGCCGAGATGCCCAAGTTCAACTCCATCTCGATCTCCGGCTATCACATGCAGGAGGCGGGCGCGAATCTGGTGCAGGAACTGGCCTATACGCTGGCCGACGGGCGTGAATATGTGCGCGCAGCGCTGGCGCGGGGCATGGATGTGGATGCCTTTGCCGGCCGCCTGTCGTTCTTCTTTGCCATCGGCATGAATTTCTTCATGGAGGCGGCAAAGCTGCGCGCGGCGCGTCTGCTGTGGCACCGCATCATGTCGGAGTTCAACCCGAAGAAAACCGAATCCCTGATGCTGCGCACCCATTGCCAGACCAGCGGCGTGTCGTTGCAGGAGCAGGATCCCTATAACAACGTCGTGCGCACCGCCTATGAGGCGATGGCGGCGGCACTTGGCGGCACCCAGAGCCTGCACACCAACGCGCTGGACGAGGCGATTGCGCTGCCCACCGAGTTTTCGGCCCGGATTGCCCGCAACACCCAGTTGATCCTGCAGGAAGAAACCGGCGTGACCAAGGTGGTCGATCCGCTGGCAGGCTCCTACTATGTCGAAAGCCTGACGGCGCAGCTGGCCGAAGATGCGTGGAAGCTGATCGAAGAGGTCGAGGCGATGGGCGGCATGACCAAGGCCGTCGCCACCGGCATGCCCAAGCTGCGCATCGAGGAATCCGCCGCCCGGCGGCAGGCGATGATCGACCGGGGCGAAGAGGTGATTGTCGGGGTCAACAAATACAAGCTGGCCAAGCAGGATCCGATCGACATTCTGGACATCGACAATGTGGCCGTGCGCGAAAGCCAGATCACCCGCCTGAACAGCATGCGCGCCAACCGCGACGAGGCGGCCTGTCAGGGGGCGCTGACCGAGCTTGGCCGCCGCGCAGCCGAGGGCGGCAATCTTCTGGCGGCGGCGGTCGATGCCGCCCGCGCCCGTGCATCCGTTGGGGAGATCAGTGACGCCATGGAGAAAATCTTCGGCCGCCACCGCGCAGAAGTGAAAACCCTCGCCGGGGTCTATGGCGCGGCCTATGAGGGTGACGACGGCTTTGCTCAGATCCAGAAGGATGTCGAAGCCTTTGCCGAACATGAAGGCCGCCGCCCGCGCATGCTGGTGGTGAAGATGGGGCAGGATGGCCATGACCGGGGGGCCAAGGTGATCGCCACCGCCTTTGCCGATATCGGTTTTGACGTTGATGTCGGCCCGCTGTTCCAGACGCCGGAAGAGGCGGCGCAGGATGCGGTGGACAATGATGTGCATGTGATCGGCATTTCGTCGCAGGCGGCGGGGCACAAGACGCTGGCGCCCAAGCTGGTGCAGGCGCTGCAAGCGGCGGGAGCAGGCGATATTCTGGTGATCTGCGGTGGCGTGATCCCGCAGCAGGATTACGAGTTCCTCTACAAGAATGGCGTGAAGGCCATCTTTGGCCCCGGCACGAACATCCCGGATGCCGCCCGCGACATTCTGCGCCTGATCCGCGAGGCGCGCGGATAAAACGACATCGGGGGGGCGTCTGTCGCCCCCCGATTGCCTAGAGTTCGGTTTCGCCTTCGGGCAAGACCTCTGGCCTCACGGGCGGCAGATCGGGTTTGCGCCGGATGATGATATCGCCATTCGGCAGCTTTTCCGGGGCCTGATAGTTTTTCAGATCACCCATCATCGCGGCCAGATCGCGCAGCGCAGGCTCCATCTCGCGCAGGGCGCCTTCCATGTCGCGCAAACCCGGCTCGACCTCTTCGATCAGGCCACGCAACAGCATCTCGGCCCCGCGTTCGATCAGGCTGAAGCCGTCATCAGCCTCGGCCTGCGGCGCGTCACTGTCCGGCGCAGGTGTGTCCTGCGCCCAGACCGGGGTCTGCATCGGGCCAAGCGTCAGGGCGATCAGCAGGGGGGCGAGCCAATGTTTCATCCTACCAATATAGGCAGGCCGGGGCGCATCTCAAAGGGGCAGATCCAGAACCACTGGAAAATGATCCGATCCGGTCAGCAAGGCATCGCGCAGTTCCGGCACTTTCCAGCAGCCCGGCTCGTTCAACGGATGCCAGATCCGCCAGCGGGGCCGCCGTGCGGCCAGATCGGGCGACAGCATGATGAAATCCAGCAGCGCCTCGAAAAACTGTTCCTGTGCCGTGTTGTAAAAGCGGGCAGAGCTGGGTTGAAGGCCGATGCGGCTTTCCAGCGCCATCAGCGCGTGCGGATCATAGAGCTGCATCGCCGCTTCGGCCCCGGTGCCCAGCACGATCTCAACCCCGGAATGGCCAAACAGCTTTTCGTATTCATCCAGCCCTGGACCATCGTTGAAATCACCCATCACGATCAGGCTGTCCCCGGCGATCAGGTGCATGGCCACACGGTTGCGCAGCCAGACACATTCGGCCAGTTGCTTGCGCCGGTTCTCGATGGCGATGCGGGTGGCCTCGACCGGGGTGCGCGCGCCATGCGGGGCCTTGGATTTGGCATGAACCCCGATCAGACGCATCGGCCTGGCCGATCCCGCCACCGTCACGGCCAGCTCCAGCGGCGGTTTGGAAAAGCGGATCGTCTCGGGCGTGGCATCGGCATCCAGATCGTGTCGGAAGACACCGTCGAAATGCGGCTCGCCCTGCGGATCGTGCCGGGCGGTCAGGCGGTCGGGGTCATAAAGAAAGCTGATTTCCTGTTCGGTTTCCGACCGGAAGCCGCTGACCGCCCGCCGCGCCCGCAGCCCGTATTTGGCGGCAAAACGTTCCAGCGCCCGCACCGACTGGCGTTTGCCATTGCTGTCGGGGGCCTCGATCACCATCACGCCATCGGCGTCCATGGCGTTGAACACGATTCCCAGTGCCGTCAATTGTTCGGCGCGGCTGATCTGATACCGGGCCGAAGGGGCCGCATCCTCCAACAGCCGTCCGGCATCATCAAACAGCGCATTGAACCATTCGACATTATAGGTGGCCAGCCGCAGCCGCTCCGGCGGCATCACGCGGCTTCCCGGGCAGAGATTTCTTCCCAGGCGGCATTGACCGCAATCAACCGCCGCTCGGCCAGTTTCACCGCCTCTTCGGGCACGCCGCGCGCCATCAGCCGGTCGGGGTGGGTGTCGCGCACCGCCGCCTTCCAGGCCGCGCGCGCCTCGTCGATAGAGGCGCTGTGGGTGATGCCCAGCACATCATAGGGGTCGCGCGGTGCATCCTGCACATAGCGGGCGCGGATCGCCCGAAAGCACCCTTCGCCCACGCCGAAAATCCGCGCCACCTCGGCCAGAAAGGCATCTTCGCGCGGGTGATAATGGCCATCCGCGACCGACACATGGAACAGCCCTTCCAGCAGATCGACAAGAACCCGGCTGTCGCCCTGAAACATCGCGCGGATCTTGCGGGCATAGGCATCAAAGCCCGCCACGTCCTGCCGCGCCAGATTGAACACCTGTGCGGCATGGGCCTCGTCGCCCGGCGGCACGGCAAACACCTGCCGGAAGGCCGAAACCTCGTCGCGCGTCACCTCGCCGTCGGCCTTGGCCATTTTGGCCCCCAGCGCGATCACCGCGATGGTGAAGGCCACCGTTCGCTCCGGGCAAGCCTCTGGCGGGCTGCGCAATTTTTCAAAGACAGCCGACAGCCCTTCACCCTTGGCGAGGGCGGCGATGGCTTCGGCAATACGGGTCCAGATCGACATGTGGTCAGAATAGCGCCTAAAATTCGCCCTGTCAGGTCAGGATTTTTTGAAGAAGCCACAGATCCCAGTAGCGCCCGAATTTCCAGCCAACCTCGGGCACGGTGCCTGCAAGCTGATAGCCAATGGATTCGTGGAAGGCCCGGCCTTCGGGATTTCCGCCCGAAACGCCCGCCATCATCACATGATGCCCGGCGCGGCGGGCGTGATCCTCGACTGCGATCATCAACGCCCGGCCCAGCCCGCGTCCGCGTGCACCCGACCCCAAAATCACCGTATGTTCCATGCTGCGCGCATAGCCGTTGCCGCCACGGAACTGGCCATAGGTGGCAAAGCCCACGGGAACCCCACCTGCCAGCGCGGTGAAAAATCCATGGCCCGCGGCGCAGCGGCTGGCGTGATACTCGGCCATGGCGCTGGCGGTTTTTTCCTCGGAGGAAAACGTAACCAGCGTGTCGCTGATCAGCGGATTCCACAACGCCCGCAGCGGTTCCAGATCTTCGGTGCGGGTCGGGCGGATCATGTCAGTGCCCGCCGCCCGTGCGGGGTGTCAAATTCCGCGCGCATCGCCCGCGTCGGCCCCGGCACGATCTGCACGCGTGGATCGGCAAACCGGTCGGCCAGCGCAGCGCGCAGGGCCTCGGCCTGCGGATGGGCAATCTCGAACCAGCGCAGCCGCACCCCGGTATCGGGCAGGCGCGGGGCAGGGTGCGCCGGGCCTTGCCACTGGATCAGCGCCGGAAAGCAGCTGTCGAAGGGCAGGATGCCGTCGGCAGGCACCGCCATGCGCCAGCGGAACTCTCCGCGCGACAGGGCGACGGGCTGCCCCGCGCCGGGCGGGCTGGCCTGCAGCGCCGCATCAAGATCGTCGCAGCCGCAGATCCATGTGGTCAGCCGGGGCGGGCCGGTGAAACGATCCAGATCGAACCAGCGCGGATGAGCCGGGCGGGGGGCGTCGGGATCGGCAGCGATCACCTCAAGATAGAGATCCCCCAGCCCGAGCAGGCGGTTATGCGTGGCCATCAGCGGATGCTGACCGCCGCCTGCCAGCGCAACTCCCAGCGCCTGTTCCACATAGGCCACGCCGTCTGCCAGAGTTTCCGCCGAGACCGCCAGATGATCAAACCGCAGCATGATCCCCCAGCGTGATCTTGGGCGTGGCTTTCAAGGACAGGACCAGCGCGTTGAAGCGCGATTGCGCCACCTCGCCCATCAGCCCGACCCCCCGTTCCGTCAGCCGCAGTTCCAGCACACGCTTTTTCGGCGACCAGTGCAGGCTGCCGGCTTCTTCCGGGTGGTCGATGGAGAACATGGCGCCAAAGCGCATCGCCTTGCCCAGCACCTCGGCCTCTTGCAACTCATCCTCGGTCAGCAGGCGGAACAGCGGCTCCATCCGGCTGCCCGCACGGCTGTTCTTGTAGCGGTGCAGCAAGGACAGGCCCAGAAACACCCGGCCCGGATGATCGAGGCCACCCAGATTGGCGCGGGTCGCATTGTCGAAACAGGCTTCGGCGCGGTAATCGGGATGCGCGCGCCAGGTGGTGTCATGCAACAGACAGGCCGCCTTGATCAGCCGCAGTTTTTCGGGCGGCACACCTTTGAACAGCGGCTCAAGGAAGGTGAACAGCTTCTTGCCAAAGCCGGGCAGGCGGGCCTGTGCCGCCTCGGAGGCGCGGGCCGCCTCGATCAGCGGGTCGCGGGCGCGCAGCTTTTCGGGCATCTGTTCAAACAGCAATCCCTCGCGGATGCCATAGGACGAAATGTCGATCTCCGAAGGTTTGAAAATCGCGATCAGCTCGCGCAGAACCTCGCAGGCCAGCGGCACCAGTTCCATGCGTTCTGCGCCGGTGCCGGTGCGGGCACGCAGCATCGTCAGGTCTGACGCGGCGATCCAGTCCAGCGTGTCCAGAACGGATTTCGGGGTCATGCGGTATTCATGCAGCACGGTCAGCGGATAATTGCGCCGCTCCATATCCAGCCGCGCGATCACCCGCCAGGATCCGCCCACCAGATAAATACGTTCACCCGATGATTTAAGATCCGACTGCAAGTCTTTGAGAATCTTGTCGATATGCTGCTGCCGCTTCTTTGGCCCGCCCTCGACCTGTTGCAGCCGGAACGGCCCCAGCGGCGAGGTGGCGCGTTTGCCGACCTTGCCGCCACCGATCCGCGCCAGCTCCATCGAGTTGCCGCCGATGTCGCAGACGATGCCCTTGGCCTCGGGCCAGCCTAGAAGCACCCCCTGCGCCGAAAGGCGGGCTTCTTCATCGCCGTCGATCACCCAGATCTTCAAGCCGGTTTCGCGTAGCACCTGCTCCTGAAAGGCGGGGCCATCCTCGGCTTCGCGCACCGCCGCTGTGGCAACCACGGTCAGGGGGGCGATGCCCATGCCCTCGGCCAGCAGGGCAAAGCGTTTCAGCGCAGACAGCGCCCGCTTTGCGCCCTCGGGGTTCAGGCGGCCGGTTTCGGCCAATCCCTTGCCCAGACCCGCCATGACCTTTTCGTTGTAGAAATAGGCGGGCGAGCGGGCCGCGCCATCGAATACCACCATCCGCACCGAGTTTGATCCGACATCGACCACCCCCACCCGGCTGAGCGCGCGGGCCGACGGGTCTTCAAACAGGGGGCGGCCAAACAGACTGCCATCCTCCTGCGCGGCCTCGAATGTGTCGGCGGGATCGGACATTGGCAGTTCCTTTTCGGCTTCGTGCGGACCTTGCCGCCAATCGGGCGGCAGGGTCAACGATTCACATGGGCATCAGGCAGGCGTTTCGTCACGGGGCCGCGCCAGCCGGGGCACGTCTTTCGCGCCTGCGGTGCCACGCCCCGACAGCGACGGGTTTTCCATGAAAAAGCGATGGCAGCTGAACAGGTTGCCATCCGGCGCGGCCAGCTGGCGTTCGTAATGGCCATTCGGGTTCAACACCCAGCTTTGCGCCTCGTCCGCCAGATTGGCGGCCATGATCTGCCCCATGATCTGGCTCTTGACCGTGGGGTTATGCGCCTCAACCAGCGTTTCCACCCGGCGGCTCAGGTTGCGGCCCATCCAGTCTGCCGACGAAAAGAATACCCGCGCCTTCTTGGCAGGCAGGCCATGGCCATTGCCGAAACAGACGATGCGCGAATGTTCCAGAAAACGCCCGACCACCGATTTGACGCGGATATTCTCGGACAGGCCCTTGATGCCGGGGCGCAGGCCGCAGATGCCGCGCACCACAAGGCTGATCTTCACCCCGGCGTTGGAGGCGGCATAGAGCGCGTCGATCACCTCCGGCTCGATCAGGCTGTTCAGCTTGATCCAGATTTCGGCAGGGCGGCCTTCGCGGGCGTGATCGGCCTCGGCGGCGATCAGTTCCAGCAGGCGCGGCTTGAGCGTGGTCGGCGCGATGGCGAGGTTTTCCAGCCCCTGTGGCTGCACATAGCCCGACAGGTAATTGAACACCTTGGTCGCATCGCGCCCCAGCGCCGGGTCGCAGGTGAAAAAGCTGAGATCGGTATAAATGCGCGCGGTGATCGGGTGATAGTTGCCGGTGCCGTAGTGGGTATAGGTGACCAGATTGTCGCCTTCGCGCCGCACCACCGTGCTGATTTTTGCGTGTGTTTTCAGATGCATGAACCCGTAAACCACATGCGCGCCCGACCGTTCCAGCCGACGCGACTGGCGGATATTGGCGGCCTCGTCGAAGCGCGCCTTCAATTCGACCAAGGCCGTCACCGATTTGCCCGCTTCAGCCGCCTCGCACAGCGCCGAGACGATCGGGCTGTCCCAGGAGGTGCGATAGAGCGTCTGCTTGATCGCCAGCACATTGGGATCGCGCGCCGCCTGTTCCAGAAAGCGGATCACAAGGTCGAAGGTTTCATAGGGGTGATGCAGCAGGATGTCTTTCTGCCGGATCGCGGCGAACATGTCACCATCGTGATCCTGCACCCGTTCCGGCACACGCGGCGCGAAGGGCGGCCACAGCAGATCGGGGCGTGACGACAGCACCAGTTCCTTCAGATCGGCCACGCCCAGCAGGCCGCGCACCTCGACCACCTCATCGGGCGAGGCGCCCAACTCGTCCATGATCAGCGCACGCAGATCGGGGGGCGCCCCCGCCGAAATCTTCATGCGGATCACTTCGCCCCGACGGCGGCGTTTCAGCGCGGTTTCAAATTCGCGCACCAGATCCTCGGCCTCGTCCTCGACCTCCAGATCGCTGTCGCGCAACACTCGGAAGCTGCAATGCCCGCGGTCGACATAGCCGGGGAACAGCATGTCCAGATGCAGCAGCAGCAGCTCTTCCAGCGGCAGGAAGCGGTGTTCACCGGGTTTGGCGGGCAGGGCGACAAAACGGGCCACCTGTTGCGGGATCGGCAGCAGGGCCTTCAGCGTGCGGTGATCGGTTTCCCGCTCCAACTCAAGCGCCAGACAGAATCCGGTATTGGGAATGAAGGGGAAGGGGTGCGCCGGGTCTATGGCCAGCGGCGACAGCACCGGAAACACCTTATGCAGGAAATGTTCTTCAAGGTGTTTCAGGTCGCGCGCCGTCAGCTTGGACCGGGTGAGCAGTTCGATCCCCTTGGCCTCCATCTCGCGCTTCAGCTTCTTGAACACGATCTGCTGCATCTTCATCAGACGGCGCGCATCATCATGGATCAGCACAAGCTGTTCGGTCGGGCTGCAGCCATCCTCCGAAGGGGTCGCGGTGCCATTGCGGACCAGCGCGCGCAGCCCCGCCACCCGGACGGTAAAGAATTCGTCCAGATTGGTGGCCGAGATCGACAGGAAGCGCAGCCGTTCCAGCAGGGGCACCGCCGGATTGCTCGCCTCCTCCAGCACACGCCAGTTGAAGGCGAGCCAGCTGAGCTCGCGGTTGAAATAGCGCCGGGGCCCGGTGATATCCACATCGGGAAGGTCGACCGGGGGGGCGAAGGGGGCCTTGAGAAAATCTGCCTGTGTCATGATTTTGCTTTTGTTTGATTTTTGTAACGCCAGAATGACAGTATCAACCGCGTCTCACAGGCTGTCCATAACCTCTGCGGCCAGTTGCCGCGAGACGGGGCCACCGCGCGCCAGAGCGGCGGCATCCAGCCGCGCCACCAGCGCGCGGGCGGCGGCAAGGCTGCGGTCCATCCGGGCGACCAGAAACGGGATCAGCGCCGGGGCGACCGTCACCTGCCGGTCGGTGAACTGTTTGATCAGCACCGCCGACAGCAGCGCATCATCGGGCGCGTCGATGCGGGTCACGGCGCTGCCCTGCATCCGGCTCAGCAGATCGGGCAGCCGCAGGCCCCAGTCGCGCGGCGGGGTGGCAGCGGTCAGCAGCAGCGGCAGCCGGCGTTCGGCAAGGCGGTTGTGCAGGTGGAACAGCGCCGCCTCGGCCCGCGCATCGCCCGCCACCGCCTCGGCATCCTCGACCGCAACCGGGGTCCGGCTGCGCGCCTCGATATCCGCCGATCCCAGCGAGGCCCCGGCCATCAGCGCCGCCCCGCTCTGCGCGGCCCAGATATGCGCCAGATGGGTTTTCCCGGCCCCTGACGGGCCGATCAGCAGCATCTTGCCCAGCGGCCAGCCGCCCGCCTCAAGCGTGGCCAAGGCCAGCGCATTGGCGGGCGAGACGAAAAAATCCGCGCGTCGCAGCGCCGCAGGGCTGGGCAGATCGAAGGCCAGCTGTGCCGTCACGCGGCATCCTCATCCTTGTGCCGCGGCCCTTCAAAGCCGGTATACAGGCGGCTGCCCTTGTACTGTTCGATGGCAAAACGCGCCAGAACACCAAGGGCGGCGGCCACAGGAACCGCGATCAACATGCCAAGGAAGCCGAACAGCGACCCGAAGGCCGACAGCGCGAACAGCAGCCAGACCGGGTGCAGCCCGACCGAACTGCCCACCAGTTTCGGCGTGATCACATTGCCTTCCAGAAACTGCCCCAGCGCAAAGATCCCGGCAATGATTCCGATGGAGAGCCAGTCGCCCCAGAACTGGAACAGCGCAAGCCCGATGGCAAGCGCCCCGCCGATCAGCGCGCCGACATAGGGAATGAAGGTGATCGCCCCGGCAATCGCGCCGACGATCAGCCCGTAGTTCAGCCCCGCCGCCATCAGCGACACTGCATAGAATGTGCCCAGAACCAGACAGACCGACAGTTGCCCGCGCACAAAGGCCGCCAGCACCACGTTGATTTCGCTGGCCAGACGGCGAATGGTGGGGGCGTGGTCGCGCGGCAGGATGTCATCGACCCGCGCAATCATGTTGTCCCAGTCCAGCAGCAGGTAAAACGCCACCACCGGCACGACCACGATGAACACCACCGCGCCGATCACGCTCATGGCGGAACCGATCAGCGAATTGGCCAGCTCGCCCCCCTTGGACTGGATCACCGTGCCGATGTTTTCCAGCGTCTGCCGCATGGTCGAGGTTTCATCGGTCAGATCGGGAAAGCGTTCGACCATGAAGGCCTGCAAGCGGCGGAACATTTCCGGCGCTTCGTTGATCAGCTGGGTCAGCTGGTTGAACAGCAGCGGCAGCACCGCAAGGATCAGCAGGATGGTGATCAGCAGGGCCACTATGGAAATGGTGCCGGTGGCGGCAATCCGGCTCAGCCCCGCGCGCTCCAGCCGGTCGGCGACCGGATCCATGAAATAGGCGATGGCGCCGCCGACGATGAAGGGCAGGATCACATCGCCCAACAGCCACAAAAGGGCAAGAATGACCACTGTGGCGATGCCCCAGTATTTCGCCTGCTGTTGAACCGGAAGAACCATGAGACACCCTTTGCTTTGCCCCTTCAAATTGCCCATCAGGGGACGGGTTTCAAGGGGCGTGGCGGGCCGGGTGGCCGTGGCCCGCCGGTTTTGCCCGTTTCGCAGCGCTTTCGCCCCGCAAATGACCCGAGCGCCGCGCTTGCCTGCACAGGGGGGAGGCGTTAGGAACGCTCAAACGCTTTCCATGAGGCCAAAGATGCGTCTGACCCGCTACTTCCTGCCCGTTCTGAAGGAAAACCCCGCCGAGGCGCAGATCGTCTCGCATCGCTACATGCTGCGCGCCGGCATGATCAAGCAGCAGGCGGCAGGGATCTATTCCTGGTTGCCGATGGGCTTCAAGGTGCTGAAGCGCATCGAGCAGATCGTGCATGAAGAGCAGATCCGCGCAGGCCATATTCCGCTGCTGATGCCGACGTTGCAACCCGCCGATCTGTGGCGGGAAAGCGGGCGCTATGATGATTACGGCCAGGAAATGCTGCGCATCAAGGACCGGCATGACCGCGACATGCTTTATGGCCCGACCAACGAGGAAATGATCACCGATATTTTCCGCAGCCACGTCGGGTCTTACAAGGATCTGCCGCTGACGCTGTATCATATTCAGTGGAAGTTCCGCGATGAGGTCCGGCCGCGCTTCGGCGTGATGCGCGGGCGCGAATTCCTGATGAAGGATGGCTACAACTTCGATGTAGACAAGGCGGCGGCGCTGCATGCCTACAACCGCCATATGGTCAGCTATCTGCGCACCTATGAACGCATGGGTCTGACGGCGATTCCGATGCGGGCGGCCTCGGGGCCGATCGGCGGCGACAATACGCACGAGTTTCTGGTGCTGGCCGCAACCGGCGAGTCGGAAGTCTTCTACGATTCGGCGGTGACAGATCTGAAACTGGGCCAGCGCGAGGTCGATTTCGACGACCGCGATCAGGTGAAGGCGATCTGCGACGAGTTCACCACGCTTTATGCCCGCACCGATGAGACCCATGACGCGGCGCTGTTTGACGCCGTGCCCGAGGAGCGCCGCAAGGTGGGCCGGGGCATCGAGGTCGGCCAGATCTTCTATTTCGGCACCAAATATTCCGAAGCGATGGGCGCGAATGTCGTGACCGCCGACGGCAGCCGCGTTCCGGTGGAAATGGGCAGCCATGGCATCGGTGTCAGCCGGTTGCTGGGCGCGATCATCGAGGCCAGCCATGATGACAAGGGCATCATCTGGCCCGAGGGTGTGACCCCGTTCCACGCCGGGATCGTGAACCTGAAACAGGGCGATACCGCCACCGACGCCGCCTGCGACGCGATCTACAAGGCGCTGAAGGCCAAGGGGCTGGATCCGCTTTATGACGACCGCGACGAGCGCGCCGGGGCGAAATTCGCCACGATGGATCTGATCGGCCTGCCGTGGCGGGTGACTGTGGGGCCGCGCGGCCTTGCCAATGGCGTGGTGGAACTGACCTCGCGCCGCACCGGTGTGTCGGAAGAGCTGACGGCAGAGGCCGCCGTTGCGCGTCTGGCCGAGATCTACGCCGACTGGTGATCTGACTGGCCCCCCCATGCGGGGGCGGAACTGCGACAGGCCGGGGTGCGGGAAACGCGCCCCGGCTTTTTTGTAGCCGGCTTTTTTTTGTGGTTGTGGCCAACCAAGGGTCGGCAAGTCCTTGCCACCGGGCACAGGTCAGGCGGCGTTCTGCCGGTCGCGGCGCGTGAATTCTGTGTGAAGGCTGGGGGGATGGCTTGACGGCAGGCGCAAAGGGCGGAAGAACCCCAGCATGAGCACACGCACCCCCCCCTTTGCCCCGTTTGAATGGATGATTGCCTGGCGTTATCTGCGCGCCCGACGGGCCGAGGGCGGCGTGTCGGTGATGACCTGGATCAGCCTGATCGGCATCACGCTCGCGGTGTTTGCACTGATTGCCACGCTGGCCGTGCGGGCGGGCTTCCGGGCAGAGTTCGTCGACACCATTCTGGGTGCGAATGCCCATGTCACCGTCTATGCCAGCGCCTATGAGGGCGAGGGCGGCCAGATGCAGCGCGGCTTCGAGGATTACGATGCCGTGGCCGCGCGTCTGCGGCAGGTAGAGGGTGTCACTCGCGCCGCGCCGCTGATCAAGGGGCAGGTGATGGCCACCGCCCATGGGGTGAACATGGGGGCCGAGGTGTTCGGCATCCGCACCGAAGACATCCGCACCATTCCGCGCGTCGGTGACGGTGCCGATGCCGAGGGCGATCTGGCGCGCTTCGATCAGGGCATCGCCATCGGATCGGGCCTTGCGCGCGAACTGAACCTTGGGCTGGGCGACCGGCTGCGCCTGATCTCGCCCGATGGGGTCAAGACCGCCTTCGGCACCAGCCCGCGCGTCAATGCCTATGAGGTGGTCTATATCTTTACCGCCGGGCGCTATGACATCGACCGCACCCGCGTCTATCTGCCCTTCACCGAGGCGCAGGCCTATTTCAACCGCGAAGACCGTGCCGACGAGATCGAGGTGATGGTGCGCAACCCCGAAGCGGTGGACAGCTATGAGTTGGCGCTGATGCAGGCGGGCGGCGAGCGCACGATGCTGTGGACATGGCGCGACAGTGCCGGGGCCTTTCTGCGCGCGCTGGATATCGAGGACAATGTGATGTTCATCATCCTGTCGATCCTTGTGCTGATCGCGGCGATGAACATCATTTCCGGCCTGATCATGCTGGTGAAGAACAAGGGCCGCGACATCGGCATCCTGCGCACCATGGGGCTGACCGAAGGCTCGATCCTGCGGGTTTTCTTCATCTGCGGTGCCTCGACCGGCCTGATCGGCACGCTGTGCGGTGTGGTGCTGGGCTGCCTGTTCGCCATCTATATCGACCCGATCTTTTCGTTCGTGAACTATGTGGCGGGCGGCGGGATCTGGGATCCGTCGGTGCGCGGCATCTACAATCTGCCGGCCAAGTTGCAGGTGGGCGATGTGCTGTCGGCAGTGGGGCTGAGCCTTGGCCTGTCGTTCATCGTCACGATCTTTCCGGCGCGGCGGGCGGCGCGGATGAACCCGGTGGAGGCGCTGCGCTATGAGTGAGATGCTGGCACTGGAGGGGCTGACCAAGGCCTATAATCGCGGCAAACCCGCTGAGGTGACGGTGCTGCGCGGTGCCAGCCTGACGGTGGCGCGCGGCGAGGTGGTGGCGCTGGTGGCACCCTCGGGGGCGGGCAAATCGACGCTGCTGCATATTGCGGGCCTGCTGGATACGCCCGATGCGGGCGTGGTGCGGCTTGCGGGGCGCGACATGGCAGGGCTTGGCGACCGGGCCCGCACCGAGGCGCGGCGCGGCGATGTGGGCTTCATCTACCAGTTCCACCATCTGCTGCCGGAGTTCACCGCATTGGAAAACATCGTGCTGCCGCAACTCGCCAATGGTGTGGCCGCCCGGACCGCCACGGACCTCGCCATGGCGCTGCTGGACCGGGTGGGTGTGGCGGCACGCGCCGATCACCGCCCGGCGGCCCTGTCGGGCGGCGAGCAGCAGCGCGTGGCCTTCTGCCGGGCGCTGGCCAATGGGCCGAAGCTGCTGCTGGCGGACGAGCCGACCGGCAATCTCGATCCCGGCACCTCGGATCAGGTGTTTGGCGCGCTGATGGAACTGGTGCGCGAAACCGGCCTCTCGGCGCTGATCGCCACCCATAACATGGAACTGGCAGCGCGGATGGACCGGATCGTGCGGCTGGATCAGGGCCGGGTGGTGATCTGAGCCAGCTTGCCTGACGGTGCGGGGTCGCGGCGCAACGGCTATTCGCGGGGCCGCGGGCGCAGGTGCCTTGTGCCGCGCAGCGCCGCGTGGTCTTGTGGCGGGAAATGTGACCCGGAGGCCCCCATGCAGCCCGCAAAGCTCTTCTTGCTCGCCAGCCTGTTTCCCCTTGCCGCCTGTCTGCCAATGCAGAAAAAGGTGCCCAGCGGTGCCGAGGATTTCGCCACCTATTGCGCGGCCTGCCATGGGGACGGGGCCAAGGGTGACGGGCCGATGGCCAGCACGCTGGACAGCACACCCGCCGATCTGACCAGGCTTGCCGCCCGCAACAAGGGCGTTTTCCCGGCGACGGCGGTGATGAGCAAGATCTGGGGTTATACCGAAGGCCCGGATGGCGAGATGATGCCGCAATTCGCGCCCTTGCTGGACGGTGAAAACATGGTGCTGTTCGATGGCGGCGACGGGATCGCCACGCCCACGCCGCTGCGTCTGGTGCAACTGGCCGAATATCTGAAGAGCATCCAGAGGTAAGGGATGTTCGCCCGCCACCACCGCTTTCTGAGCGCCTTTGCCGCCGGGGTCGGCCTTGGCCTCATCGGCCTGTGGGCCGCGCCCGCCGCCCCGGTGCAGGCGGTTCTGATTGCGGCCAACGGCTTTTTCGCCATCTATCTGTTGCTGATGCTGCATTTCGCGCGGCATGTCAGTGTCGAGGATCTGCGCCGTCATGCCGAGCTTTCGGACGAAGGGG
Source organism: Gemmobacter fulvus (assembly GCF_018798885.1). Taxonomy (NCBI): domain Bacteria; kingdom Pseudomonadati; phylum Pseudomonadota; class Alphaproteobacteria; order Rhodobacterales; family Paracoccaceae; genus Gemmobacter; species Gemmobacter fulvus. The sequence goes on from NZ_CP076361.1 coordinate 3,107,642, forward strand.
TGCCGCTGATCGTGGCGCTGGCGGCAGGGGCGGTGGGGCTGAGCCTGACCGCAATCGCGCTGTCATTGCAGGATGGCAGCCGGGTGCAGGCGGCGCTGGCCGTCGCCTCGGTGCCGCTGGGCTGGGCCATGCTGCATATGCTGGCGGGGTTTCATTATGGCTGCCTGTTCTACGCCGCAGGCAAGGGGGGCGACCAGCGCGGTCTGGTATTTCCGGGGGCCGAGACGCCCGGGGCCTGGGACTTTTTCTATTTCGCCTTTGTCATCGGCATGACGGCGCAGGTGTCGGATGTGACGACCGACAGCCCGGCGATGCGCCGGGTTGTGCTGGCCCACTCGGTGGTCGCGTTTTTCTACAACACCGTCATTCTGGCGCTGGCGATCAATGCCGCCGTGGCGCTGGGGCAATAGCGCTCAGCCGCGCTGGATCAGCCCAAGCCCGGACATCATCAGCGCAATGCCCCCGGCACGGCCCAGGGTCATCGGTTTGATCGCAGCTCCGAACAGGCCGAAGTGATCAATGGTCGCGGCCGAGATCATCTGGCCGACTAGCACCACGAACACCGCATTGCCGACGCCGAACTTCGGTGCAACCCAAGTGATTGAAATCACATAAAAGGCCACCAGAAGCCCGCCCAGAAACAGGTGTTTGGGCTGCGCTGCCGCCAAGGCCAGCCCCGCCGTGCCGCCAGTGCTGACCATCACCAGTGCCGCGCCGCAAAAGGCCACCACGAACAGGATGGAGGCTGCCGCCGTAGGCGACCCGATCCGGTGCCCGAGCTGGGCATTGAGCGCGGCCAGCACCGGGATGCCGATGCCCGCGGCCAGCATGATGGCGGCATAACGCAAGGTGTCACTGCTCATGCAGGCGTGCTCCGTATCGCGCGGGATCAGACATCCAGCTCTTCGACGAACCGCGCGTTTTCCTGAATATACTGGAAGCGCAGTTCAGGTTTCTTGCCCATCAGCCGCTCCACCAGATCCGAGGTTTCGCCCGGCTCATCCTCGTCGATCGACACACGGATCAGCGTGCGGGTTTCGGGGTTCATCGTGGTGTCTTTCAGGTCTTTGGCGTCCATCTCGCCCAGACCCTTGAACCGCTGCACGTCAATCTTGCCCTTGCCGCCCAGGCCCTTGGCCAGCCAGATCTCTTTTTCGGCATCATTGGCGACGTAAAGGCGCTTGGCACCCTGCGTCAGCCGGTACAGCGGCGGGCAGGCCAGATACAGATGGCCCTTGTCGATCATCGGCCGCATCTGGGTAAAAAAGAACGTCATCAGCAAGGATGCGATATGCGCGCCGTCCACATCGGCGTCGGTCATGATGATGATCTTTTCATAACGCAGATCATCGACCTTGAACTTGGTGCCCATCTGCACGCCCAGAGCCTCGCAGATGTCGCGGATTTCCGAGTTGTCGTTGAGCTTGTTGGAGGCGGCCCCCAGCACGTTCAGGATCTTGCCCTTGAGCGGCAGCAGCGCCTGCGTTTCTCGCGACCGCGCGCCTTTGGCCGAGCCACCGGCCGAGTCGCCCTCGACGATGAACAGTTCGGTGCCTTCGCGGGTCTTGCTGGAACAATCGGTCAGCTTGCCGGGCAGGCGCAGGCGTTTGGTCGCGGTCTTGCGCGCGGTTTCCTTTTCCTGCCGCCGCCGCAGCCGTTCTTCAGCGCGCAGCACCAGAAAATCAAGAATGGCCCCCGCGGATTTGGTATCCGCCGCCAGCCAGTTGTCGAAATGGTCGCGCACCGCCCCTTCGACATAACGCGAGGCCTCGTCTGTCGACAGGCGGTCCTTGGTCTGGCCCACGAATTGCGGCTCGCGGATAAAGACGGAAATCAGCGCACAGCCCCCCGCCAGCATGTCATCACGCGAAATCAGCTCGGCCTTGCGGTTTTTCACCAGATCGCCGTAGGCGCGGATGCCTTTCAGGATCGCAGACCAGAAGCCGGTCTCATGGGTGCCGCCTTCCGGGGTGGGCACGGTATTGCAGTAAGACTGGATGAACCCATCGCGCGACGGGGTCCAGTTGATCGCCCATTCCACCGATCCGGGCACGCCGAACTTTTCCTGAAAGCCCACCTTCCCGGCAAAGGGCTTGTCGGCATAGGTGGTGGCCTTTTCCAGCTGGTCGCTCAGATAATCGCCCAGACCGCCGGGGAAGTGAAACGTTGCCTCCAGCGGGGTTTCGCCATCATTGACGGCGGTTTTCCAGCGGATTTCAACGCCCGAGAACAGATAGGCCTTCGACCGCACCATTTTCAGCAGCCGCGCGGGTTTCATCTGCAACGAGCCGAAAATCTCGGCATCGGGATGGAAGGTCACGGTGGTGCCGCGCCGGTTCGGGGCAGGGCCGACCTTGACCACCGGGCCTTGCGGGATGCCGCGCGAAAAGGACTGGCGGAACAGTTCCTTGTTGCGCGCCACTTCGACCACCATCAGATCCGACAGCGCATTGACGACCGAGGCGCCGACGCCATGCAGACCGCCCGAGGTTTCATAGGCCTTGCCGGAAAACTTGCCGCCCGCGTGCAGGGTGCAGAGGATCACCTCAAGCGCGGATTTGCCGGGGAATTTCGGGTGCGGGTCAATCGGGATGCCCCGGCCATTGTCGCGGATGGTGACCGAATGATCGGCATGCAGTTCCACCTCGATGCGGTTGGCATGGCCGGCCACCGCTTCGTCCATCGAATTGTCCAGCACCTCGGCGACAAGATGGTGCAGTGCGCGCTCATCGGTGCCGCCGATATACATGCCGGGGCGTTTGCGCACCGGCTCCAGCCCTTCCAGCACCTCGATGGAAGAGGCGTTGTAATCGTCCTGCGCCTGGGCGGCAAACATATCGGAGGGCATGGGATGCTCGATTCTTATGGAGGTCTTTGAGACCGGATTAGACCATCCGGGCGGCCTTGGCGCAAGGGAGGCATCCGCAAGGGATTGCGGTTGAAGATGCCGCCACCGCAGCCCATGGGCAAGTGGCGGCAATTCCGGCCCGGTCAGGGCGGGTCGGGGATCGCGCGCGCCCGCTCAGGCGGGTTCGGCCAGACGGGCGGCCCACATCGCCTTGAAGGCCGGGCGCGACTGGCAGCGGCTCATCCAGGCGGCAATGGCCGGATGCGATTGCATCAGCGGCGCATGACCCTGCGCATAGCGCACGATCTCGGCCACCATGATGTCGGCCACGGTGAACCGGTCCAGCAGCCAGGCCCGCCCGGTCAGGTGATCGTCCAGCCGTTCAAACGGACGCAGCAGCTTTTCGGCCTCCATCTCGATCACTTCGGCGCCTTCGGGGGTGGCCGGATCGGCATAGAGGATGGCCAGCGCTGCGGCCTCGATCCCGGTGGCAGCAAACAGCGCCCATTGATCGGTCAGCGCCTGTTCGGCCAACCCGTGCGGGGCAAGCGTGCCGCCATGGGCGCGGGCGATGTGCAGGCAGATCGCAAGGCTTTCGGTCAGCACCAGATCGCCCTCGGTCATCGCCGGAATCTGCCCCTGCGGATTGATCGCCAGAAAGCTGTCCGAGGCGGTGTGCAGCGGCGCATCCTTCGCCATGGGGTCGGGCAGGCGATAGGCCTGGATCACCGGCACATGGGTGAAGGCCATGCCGATTTCATGAAGCAGCCAGATCGGGCGCGACGCGCGCGAGCGGTGGCAGCCATACAGCGTAAGCATCGGGTGTCCTCCATGGGTGTTGCGTGACTATGCGGGGGGCGCGGGCATGAGGCAAGATGCCGCGCGGGCCTTTCTGGCATGCGAATCCTTGCCGCCATGGGGGCATTGCGGCAGGCACGGCCCATGAAAGAGCGTGTCCCCCTGACCGAGACCGCGCAATTCGCAGAGCGCGACCAGAAGGCCGAGATTGTCGACCGTCTGTATGAGGTTGCGCTGGATCCGATCCGGCTGGAGGAATTGCTGGAGGTCTGGGAAGGGCGCGTGGCACAGCTGCGGGTCGGGGCGCTGGAAGGCGCGATTGCGCTGGATGACCCGGAGATCGACGCCCACGTCAGCCGCGCGCGGGTGTTTCTGGACCGGTTCGAGGCGACGCGCGAAGATGGCGGCTATCGCTCCATTCTGGACGACATCCCCCGCTATGCCGCCTTCGTCTCGGATGGCGGGGCGCGGATCATTGCGTGCAACCGCGCGGCAGGTCTGGCCTTCGGGTTGGCCGAGGCCGGGCCGCTCACCACCCTGCCATTCGAGCCGGAGGATGTGGAGACCTTGCGCGGCGTGATCCACAAGGTCGCCTCGGGGCGGGCCGAAAAGGTGGTGACGTTGCGCATCCGATCGCGCGTGACGGGCAGCCCGGTGATCCTGCGGGTCAGCGCGCTGGAGGCCGATGCGCCCAAACCCTTGGCACTTGTGCTGTCCACCGAACTGTTCTGGCCCGATGATTTCAGCGAAACCGTGCAAGAGGCCTTTGGCCTCACCCCCGCCGAGGTGGAGATCGTGCGCGGCATCACGCTGGGCCTGCCGCTGAAGGATATCGCGGAACAGCGCGGGCGGTCGGTCGAAACGGTGCGCACGCAGGCGCGCTCGATCCTCGCGAAAACCGAAACGCACAGCCAGTCAGAGCTGGTGCGCGTGGTGCTGGGCCTGATGGATGTGGCGCTGATCCCGACGGCAGGGGCCGAGCCGCTGCCCGACACCGGCGGCCTTGCGCCGGTGGTGTTCCGGCAGATGCGGGGGCCGGGCGGGCGGCGGCTGGACTGGACCGAATTCGGCGATGCCAAAGGCGTGCCCGTCCTGTTCATGCATCTGGATTACGGGCTGATCCGCTGGCCCGCCGCCGCCGAACTGGCCGCAAGGCAGCAGGGGCTGCGGGTGATCGTGCCGGTGCGCGCAGGCTATGGCCGCAGCGATCTGCACGGCAAGGGCACCGATCACATCACCGGCTGCACCGAGGATTACGCCGCCGTTCTGGAACATCTGGGGGTGGCGCAGGCGGCGGTGATCTGTCTGGGCGCGGATCTGCGCTTCGCGCTGAACCTTGCGATCACGCGGCCCGGCCTGATCAGCGGTATTCTGGGATGTGCCGCGCAACTGCCGCTGCGCACCGCCGCACAATATGAACGCATGGACAAATGGCAGCGCTTCATTCTGGCCAATGCCCGTTATGCGCCCAAGGTGCTGCCATTTCTGGTGCAGGCGGGGTTCAGTCTGGCGCGGCGTCTGGGCAAGGAAAAGTTCTTTGCGCAGGTCAATGGCGGCTCGCCCGCGGATATGGAAACTTTCGCCCGTCCCGAGGTGCGCGAGGCGATGCTGGCCGGATCCGAGGTCTGCCTTGGCGCAAGGCTCTCGGCGCATGAGGCGTTTACCCGTGAATGTATCAGTTCGGAGCGCGACTGGTCGGCGCTGGTGACGGCCTGCCATGTGCCGGTGCTGCTGCTGCAAGGTGATCAGGATCCGCAGACGCCGGTGCAGACGATCCGCGAATTGATGGGTGAATTCGCGCAGCTGCGCGTGGAATTCGTGCCACAGGCGGGGCAGCTTTTGTTCTTCAAGGAATGGCCACAGGTGCTGGCGCGGCTGGCGGAATTTTTGCCGCGCTGATGCGGTTTACCTCAAATGGGGTATGCGGTCATCTGATGGCGCGGCTAGGGTCGCAGCATGACGCAAGCATAGAACGGCACGTTTTCAAGGACGATTTTGTTTTGCCCCCGAGCAGGGCGGTGGATCGAGGGATCCGCCGCCCTGTCTCTGTTCCGGGGGCGCTCTGGTCACAGCGGATGGATTTCTGGCGCGGTTTGACCCGGATCAAGGTGCCGCGCCGCCAAAATGTGAAGGCTCTGCCCCGTGATGTAACAGGGAGACGCCGCATGGAAGACATTGCCCCGCTGGTCACGGCCACGACCCCGGCCACAATCGCCAGAACCTTGCCCGATGACGAAGCTTTTGTGAGCCCCGGCCCCAAGGCCTTTCCCAAAACCAACCCGGATGCGATCCGGCAGGCTTTTGAAACCGGCCGCTATCCCTATGCCCGCCCGATGGCCACCAAGGTTTATGAGGCCGAAAAGGCGCGGCTTCAGGCCGAATTGCTGAAGGTGCAGATCTGGGCGCAGGAAACCGGGCAGAAATTCGTCATCCTGATGGAAGGCCGGGATGCGGCAGGCAAGGGCGGCACGATCAAGCGCTTCATGGAACATCTCAATCCGCGGTATGCGCGGGTGGTGGCGCTGACCAAGCCGGGCGAGAAGGAAAAGGGCGAATGGTTCTTTCAGCGCTATATCCAGCACCTGCCCACGGCCGGCGAGATCGTGTTCTTCGACCGCAGTTGGTATAATCGCGCCGGTGTGGAACGGGTGATGGGGTTTTGCAGCCCGTCGGAATATCTGGAATTCATGCGCCAGGTGCCCGAACTGGAGCGGATGCTGGTCCGCTCGGGGATCCGGCTGTGCAAATACTGGTTTTCGGTCACCCGCGATGAACAGCGGCGGCGCTTTCTGGCGCGCGAAACCGATCCGCTGAAAATGTGGAAGCTGTCGCCCATCGACAAGGCCTCGCTGGACAAATGGGATGACTATACCGAAGCCAAGGAGGCGATGTTCTTCTACACCGATACCGCCGATGCGCCCTGGACCATCGTCAAGTCGAATGACAAGAAACGCGCCCGGCTGAACTGCATGCGCCACTTCCTGTCGCAGTTGGACTATCCGGGCAAGGATGCGGCACTTGTGGGTCTGCCCGATCCGCTGATCGTGGGGCGCGCCAGTCAGGTGATCGGCGGGGCAGGGCATATCCTTGACACCGCCTTGCCGCCCGACTTCCGCAAGGGGCAACAAACCGCCCGGGGCTGATCGCGCCGCTTGCAGCGAGAAGCGCAGCGCTTTACCTCAGCACGGCAATCCGGCTGGGCGGAAGGGGCGGGCGATGCGCAGACATCTGGCAGCAATGCTTTTGGCGGCGGTTCCCGCAGCGGCGGCGGCGCATCCGCATATCTATGTGGATACCGGGATCGAAGTGATCTTTGATGCGCAGGGCAAGGCCGAGGCGCTGCGCATCACCTGGGTCTATGACGAATTCTATTCGCTGCTGCTGGTCGAGGAACGTGGTCTGGATGCCGATCACGATGGCACGGCCACGCCGGAAGAAACGGCGCAATTGCAAGGCTTTGACATGAAATGGGAGCCGGGATTTCCGGGCGATACCTATCTTTTGTCGGGCGATGTGGAGCACAAGCTCTCCGGCCCCTCGGACTGGACGGCCAGTTATCAGGGCGGGCGGCTGACCTCGACGCATCTGCGCAGGATCGCGCCGGCGCTGGGCCTTGATGCGCCGCTGAAGGTGCAGGTCTATGATCCGGGGTTCTACACCGCCTATACGATTGCCTTTGATCCGGTGCTGACCGGCCTGCCTGCGGGTTGTGCCGCGCAGGTGTTCACCCCGGACCGCGACGCGGCAGATGAACGGCTGCTGGCGGCGCTGGCGGAATATGGTGCGGATGAGGATGTGGAGATGGACTTTCCGGCCATCGGCGCTGCTTTCTCGGAAGAGGTGCGCATCACATGCGGCGGCTGATCCTGAGCGCGGGGCTGCTGGTGGCGCTGGTGCTGGCGCTGCTATGGCTGACCGGGGGCCTTGTCAGCCTGCGGCTCTGGGCCGAGGCCGCGCAGCGCGATGTGCAACGCGATATGGCGGCAGCGGTGCGGGCGATTGCCGGGCGCGTGCCGGGGGCGGTGTTCGGCCTGCTGGCGGTCAGCTTTGCCTATGGCTTCTTTCATGCGGTGGGGCCGGGGCATGGCAAGATGCTGATTGGCGGCTATGGCATGGCGCGGCGGGTGCGGCTGGGGCGGCTGGCGGTGCTGGCGCTTGTCTCCAGCCTGGCGCAATCCAGCGTGGCGGTGGCGCTGGTCTATGCGTTCATCCTGGGCCTTGGCTGGGCGCGTGACCGGGTTCAGGGCCTGTCGGATGCGGTTCTGCTGCCACTGAGCCATGCGGCGATTGCCGGGATCGGCATCTGGCTGGTGTGGCGGGGGATCCGTGGGCTGCGGGCGCGGGCGGCTGCCGGCCAGCCGGATCATGCCGCCGGGCACCACCACCACCATCACGATCATCATCACCACGATCATCACGACACCTGCGGCTGCGGCCACGCCCATGGCCCGACGCTGGCCGAGGCCGAGGCGGTGACGGGCTGGCGCGACGGGCTGGCGCTGATTGCGGGCGTGGCGCTGCGGCCCTGTTCCGGCGCGCTGTTCCTGCTGATCGTCAGCTGGCAGATGGGGATTGCGCTGGCCGGGATTGCCGGGGTCTATGCGATGGGGCTGGGCACGGCGCTGGTGACGGTGGCGGTGGCGGCGCTGGCGGTCTGGGCGCGCGAAGGCACGCTGACCCATCTGCCGGGTGCGGGGCTGGCGCGGGCACTGCCCCTGTTGGAGCTTGTGGTCGGGGCGCTGATTGCCTTGATTGCCGGACAAATGTTTCTGCAAAGCCTATAAATGCGGCAGCTTGCCGCGCGTTTGATCAAACGCTATGAGGGAGCATGACCCAAATGCTTTCCCGTTCCGCCCATGCGCGCGCTTTGCTCGCGCTCGGCCTGCCGCTTGTCGGTAGCCATCTTGCGCAGATGTTGCTGCATGTCACCGATACCGTGATCGTTGGCTGGTATGGCGTCACCGATCTTGCTGCCGTGGTGCTGGGCAGTTCCAGCTTCTTTGTGGTGTTCATTCTGGGCTCGGGCTTTGCGCAGGCGGTGATGCCGATGGTCGCGCAGGCGCTGGGCCGGGGTGATGAAACCGAGGTGCGCCGCGCCGCCCGCATGGGGCTTTGGCTGTCGATCGCCTTTGCGCTGCTGTCTTATCCGCTGTTCTGGTGGGCCGGGCCGATTCTGCTGGCGATGGGGCAGAAGCCCGAAGTGGCACAGCTTGGGCAGGATTTCCTGCGTATTGCCGGGCTGGGCATGATGCCTGCCTTGCTGGTGATGGTGCTGAAAAGCTATCTCGCCGCGCTGGAGCGGACACAGGTCGTGCTGTGGGTGACGGTGGCTGCGGTGTTTTTCAACGCCTTTTTCTGCTATGCGCTGGTATTCGGCCATTGGGGCGCGCCGGAACTGGGCGTGCGCGGCGCTGCGATTGCGTCTTTTGTGGTGCAGACGCTGACCTGTGTCATTCTGGCGGTCTATGCCGCCTGGCTGCGCGAGCTGCGGCGCTTTCACCTGTTCCAGCGCTTCTGGCGGCCGGATTGGCACGCGATGGGCATGGTTCTGCGGCTGGGCATGCCGATCGGGTTGACCAGCCTTGCCGAAAGCGGGCTGTTTCAGGCCACCGCCGTCATGATGGGCTGGATCGGCACGGTGGAGCTTGCAGCGCATGGCATCACGCTTCAGGTGGCGGCGATGACCTTCATGGTGCATGTCGGCTTGTCCAATGCGACGACCGTGCGCACCGGGCGCTTTGCCGGGGCGGCGGAATGGGACAATCTGCGTGAAGGGGCCAAAGTCGCCATCGCGCTGTCGATGCTGTTCGGCATGACCACCGTTGCGCTGTTTCTGGCCATCCCCGAGACGATCATCGGCCTGTTCATCGACCAGAGCGGCGCACAGGCCGGGCAGATCATCGCCTTTGGCACGATGCTGATGGCACTCGCGGCGGCGTTCCAGATGGTGGATGCGGCGCAGGTCATGGCGCTGGGCCTGCTGCGCGGCGTGCATGACACGCGGGTGCCGATGTGGATTGCCGCGTTTTCCTATTGGGTGATCGGTATGCCCACCTCGTATCTGCTGGCCTTCAAGGTGGGTTTGGGCGGGGCGGGGCTGTGGATCGGCCTTGTGGTTGGCCTGACCCTTGCCGCGATTGCGCTGATGGCGCGGTTCTGGCTGCGGGTGCCGAAGGGCTGATCAGTCCTCGGCCCCTGCGGCTTTCATCAGCCGTTCTGCCTTCTTGCGCACCAGAACCGCCCGCAGATCGTGCATGGCCAGCAGCAGGGCGTCGGTCACCTCTTCCATCTGCGCCTCGGTCGCCTTGGACTGCACCCATTGCGTCGTGGTGTTGAGGTAATCGACGGCGCGGTGAATATCATCCACGTCGCGCCGCGCCAGCACGGCCACACGCTCGGCCATCCAGGCGCGGATCTCGGCCAGATCGGCCTCGCTCAGCGCGGTTTCGCCATGCGGTTTGATATTACCGTTCTTGATGTTGATGGTGGCGATTTCTTCCATGTCGATACGCCGCTGCCGGTTCTCGGTATCGACCCGGAACACGACAGCGCCATTCTCGCGGATGCGAAAGTAATAATTCGGTAAATCGCCCGCCATCGGGCCCCCTTATGTCAATTGCTCACAAAACTGCTGGATGCGGCTGCACGCCTCGCGCAATGCGTCATCTGACGTAGCGTAGCTGACACGGAAGTTGGGTGAAAGACCGAAGGCAGCGCCAAACACCACCGCAACCCCGGTTTCTTCCAGCAGGGCCGTGGCAAATGCCTCGTCATCCACGATTTTCGTGCCGGCGGCAGAGGTCTTGCCGATACAGCCTGAAATGTCGGGATAGACATAAAACGCCCCTTCGGGCGTCGGGCAGGTGATGCCCTTGGCCTGATTGAGCATGCCCACCACCAGATCGCGGCGGCGCTGGAACAGGGCCTTGTTGTGGGTCAGAAACTCTTGCGGGCCTGTCAGGCCTTCAAGCGCCGCATATTGGCTGACCGAGCAGGGGTTGGAGGTGGATTGCGACTGGATCGTGCCCATCGCCTTGATCAGATGCACCGGGCCTGCGGCATAGCCGATGCGCCAGCCGGTCATCGCATAGGATTTGGAGACGCCATTGCAGGTCAGCGTGCGGTCATAGAGGCCGGGTTCCACCTGGGCGGGGGTGGTGAATTCGAAATCGTCGAACACCAGATGTTCATACATGTCATCCGTCATGATCCAGACCTGCGGATGGCGCATCAGCACATCGCACAGCGCCCGCAGCTCGGCGCGGGTATAGCCTGCGCCGGTCGGGTTGGACGGGCTGTTGAAAATGAACCACTTGGTTTTCGGCGTGATCGCCGCTTCCAGTTGCGCCGGGGTCAGCTTGAACTGCGTTTCAATCCCGGCGGCGACGGTGACGGGGGTGCCCCCCGCCAGCAGCACCATATCGGGATAGGACACCCAGTAGGGCGCCGGGATGATCACCTCATCGCCCGGATTGCAGGTGGCCATCAGCGCATTGTAAAGGATCTGCTTGCCGCCGGTGCCGACGGTGATCTGGTTCGGCGCATAGGTCAGGCCGTTTTCGCGCAGGAACTTGGCGCAGATCGCCTTTTTCAGCTCGGGGATGCCATCGACGGCGGTGTATTTGGTCTTGCCCTGATCAATGGCGCGTTTGGCCGCGTCCTTGATGTTTTGCGGCGTGTCGAAATCCGGCTCGCCCGCGCCAAGGCCGATCACGTCCTTGCCTGCCGCTTTCAGTTCGGCCGCCTTGGTGGTGACCGCGATGGTGGGCGAGGGTTTGACACGGGCAAGGGTATCGGACAGGAAGGCCATGGAAAGCTCCGGCAGGCTTGGGGTTCGCCGAACTTCTAGGCGCGGGCGCGGCTTTGGGCAAGTGGAATGGACGCAGGGGAAAACAGGCATGGTTGAAACGGCAGAAGCCCGGCTGAAGCGGATGGCAATGCGGTCCTGGCGGCGCGGCACCAAGGAGATGGATCTGGTGCTTGGCCCCTATGCCGAGGCGCATCTGGCTGGCATGACGGAAGACCGGCTGGCGCTCTATGACCTGCTGTTGGCCGAAAATGACCAGGATCTGCTGCCCTGGGTCTTGGGTCAGCAAGAAGCGCCGCCGCAATATATGGTGTTGATTGCCGAAATCGGGGCCTTTGCGCGGGCGCGGTTGCAGGCGGGGCGCTGATCGGCGCTGCCCCCGTTCGGAGAAAACATGCATCTTCGGCAAATAATTTATGAAAATTTACGAAATATTTCCTTTTTGAGTCGACCCTGACAGTTGATCGCGGTCAGTCGGAGAGGGGAATGTCTGTTCATCAAAAGGTTCTGGATGGCTCGCATAAGGCGTTCATGCTGGGTTATCTGGAAAATCTTTCACTGCTGGAGCGGCTGCACAGGCTGATGCTCGATGTGGTGAAAGACGAGTTCGAGCGTCTGGGCGTGTTGGAAATCAACCCGGTTCAGGCGCTTCTGCTGTTCAACATCGGTGAAAACGAAGTGACGGCGGGCGAGTTGAAGTCGCGTGGCTACTATCAGGGCAGCAATGTCAGCTATAACCTGAAAAAGCTGGTTGAGCTGGGCTATATGCACCATCAGCGGTCCGAAGTGGACCGGCGGTCGGTGCGGGTGCGGCTGACGGAAAAGGGCCGCCGCGTGCGCACTGTGCTGAATGATCTGTTCGTGCGTCAGGCCGAAACGCTGGACCAGCGCGGGGTGATCACCCCGGCGGGGCTGGAAGATGTCAATCAGGCGCTGAAACGCATCGAACGCTATTGGACCGAACAGATTCGGTACATTTACTGACGCCAGAGGTGGGCATAGCCCGCCATTGTGCCTTGCAGCTTCGCCAGAAGGCGATTTGCGGCCCCCGGATGCGGGATCGCACCCTGTGACAGCCGGTCCAGAACCACTTCGGGTGGGCAGGGGCGGCGGCTGACCGGATCATAATATCGCGGATAGGCAATCAGCGCCGCGTGGACAAGATGCAGAAGCGTCGGTCGCGGCAGCGGATGCCCATCCGCAGCATGGTGCCGCCGGGTGGGCACCGGCCCCAGATCACGGGTCAGACCCCAGCCCGCATAAAACGGCGCCCCCGTACAGGTGACAGCTTTGCCCCGGATCAGGGCCTCGAAGCCCAGAAGCGAGGTCATTGTCCAGACCTCATCGCAGGCAGCCATCAGCGCCAGCGGGTCGGCCTTGCGGGCGATGACATCGGCAAGACCCGCCGCATCTACCGCACCGGGGCGCAGGCCCGCTTCGACATCCGGGTGGGGTTTGTAGACGATCACGGCGTCTGGATGCGCCGCGCGCACGGCCTGCAACAGCGCCAGATTGGTCGCAATCGGGCCTGCGCCCAGCCGGATCGAGGCGTCATCCTCCACCTGTCCGGGCACAAGAATCCGATGGCCTGTGGGCAGATCGGCCAGCCCGCCGCCCAGATTGTATTTGGTCAGCCCGGCGGCAATCAGCCGCTCCAGCAGGCGCTCGGCCCGCTCTGCGCCGCCGGGGGGCAGGGGGGCGGTGATCAGCCGCTCCAACCGGCTTTCGCGCGACGGATCGTAATAGATGCCCAGATCATCGGTCACGAGGCTGAGCGGCGGCACCAGTTCCGCCCCCAACCCACGCGAGCGCAAAAAGCCATCCTCCACCCGGCGCACGCCCTGCGGCGCGGCCAGCGGCCCGGCCTCCTTGCCCGCCCAGACCAGCAGGCCCCGCCCCTCGGCACTGGCCTTTGCCTGCGCGCGCTGCGGATCGTCTGCAAAGCACAGCGGGCGGTCCTGCCCGAACACCGCTTGCAGCCGCCCGCGTTTCCACAGCCGCATCCCCAGCGCAACGTGGCCATGGCGATCCTCGCGGAAGCGGCGGGCCTCGGCCTCAAGCTGATCCACCGCCTGTTCGAACGAACACAGCCGGTCTCGGCACGGGTCATACCAGATCGGCGCGAGGATCATCGCGGCTGCGAACAACTGCGCCCGGGTCAGACGGCGGCAGCGGCGCGGCGGCGGGCTGTCATCCTCGGTCAGGCCCCAGCCTGCATAGAACGGCTGGGCAAAAACGCGGGGGCGGTGGCCCGCGCAAATCGCCTCGAACCCCAACTGCGACGAGACGGTATAGACCGCAATCGCCCCGGCGAGCAGGGCATGCGGCGACACGGGATCGGCCAGCAGGCGCACCCGGCTGGTTTCATCCTGCGGCCCGTAATGCCCGGTGCGCCCGCCGCCCGCCGTTTCGGGATGGGTCTTGATCCAGACCGGCGCGCCGGGATGATCGAGCTGGGCATGGATCAGCATTTCGCGGAAGGTCGCCTCGGTGGCACCCGCATGGTGGATCGAGGCATCGCCGCGCGTCTGATCCACCACCAGAACGTAGCCGGGCGGCGGCGGGGGCAGCGCGGGATCGTGAATGTTGTATTTTGATAGATCGAGCGCGCGCAGCCGCGCCATGCCTTCACGCGCACGGCGCAAAAGGTTTGAATCGTCCAAGCGGTGCGTGGCGAGCAGATGCTCCATGTCCGAGGGTGACGCGGCATCGAAATGCACGCCGCGCCGGTCCAGCAGCAGCCCGAGCGGGGCATCGCCGGCGCGCCCGGGGCGGATGGAGCGCAGGAAGGCATCCTCCAGCCGCAGCAGCGGCACCGCCCGCCGCTCCGCCACCGCTTCGCCGCGCGCGGCATAGGGCGAGCGGCCCCAGACCACCACGCCATCCTCGGGGCCGGGCAGGCCCAGCCGCAGATCATGCCCGGCCAAGGTCAGGATACGCCGCAGCCGGGGCTGGCGCAGAAAGCCCGCATTGTAAAAGAAAAGCCGCCGGGGAAGGCCCCCGGCGGCAGATCTGGGATAGGTCTCGACGGCCAAGGCCGCCTCAGCCGCCCGAAGAGCCGACGCTGGCCAGCGAATCCGCAGCGCCCGCGGTTCCGGTGATCGCGCCGATGGTCTTGGTCCATTGCACGAAGGGCGCTTCGGTCACATAAACCGTGTCGCCGTCGCGGATCAGGAAATCGCGCGCCTCGAACATGCCGGTGGGTTGCGTCAGGTCCAGCACATAGACCATGCGCTGATCGCCGCGCAGATCCTTGCGGCCCAGCACCGAATTGGCGATTTCCGCCGGTTCGTTGCGGAACACAAACACCCCGGTCGGATCGGCCAGTGAGGTCGCCAGACCACCGACCTGCGCAATCGCCTCGATGGCAGAGAGGGTCTGCGATTCAAACGGCACAAGGCTTTGCGCGCCTGTGGCCCCGAGGGCGGTAAAGGCGCGCTGGTCGCGTTCGACCACGATCTGATCGCCGCCGCGCAGGGCGATATCCAGCCCCGGATTTTCGTAAAGATCCTGCAACCATACCTTGCCGGTCTGGCCGCCGCGCGTCACCCGCACGATCGCCACGGCAGGCTCGATGGCGATGCCGCCCGATTTTGCCAGCATGGTCGACAGGGTGCGCGTGGGCCGTTCGATCGGATAGACGCCTTGCCCGGTGACAGCGCCCGAAACCGATACGGTTTGCCCATCGCCCGCAAGCCGCTGCACGGTGATCTGCGGGTCCGGGGTCTGGCTGTCGAGCTTCTTGGTCAGGATCTGGCGCAGCCCGTCGGGCGTCTGACCTGCAGCCTTCACCTTGCCGGCATAGGGCACGAAAATGTAGCCCTGCCCATCGACCTGCACCTGATCGAGCAAGGACACGCGCTGGCCGGTATTACCCAGCAGCGGATCGTCCTTCACGTTTTCGAACACGGTCAGTGCCAGAAGGTCACCGGCGTTGATGGTGTCAGAGCCGACAACCCCCGCATTGCGGAAGCTGGATCCGAACCCGAAGGCTGGCATGACAGCGGTGGCGCGGGTGACGCGACTGTTCACGGTGACAACGTAGGCATCGCCCTGTTTCAGCACCGAACCTGCAAAGATTTCCCGTTTGTTGGGGCCAGAGCGGGGCAAACCGCAGGCGCCAACCGTCGCAACAAGTGCAACAAGGACCAGTGCTCTGGCCCCTTTGGATGTCGTCAATTTCACTGCTCGGGCTCCTTTATTGGATTTTGCCTCAAGTTTTTTAAGCAAACCTACAGAAAGGTAGAAGAAAATGCCAGTCTGTCTTGCGTGGCTCAAGTGACGAGCCGCAACTGTTGCCGCGGTGCCGCGTTACCCGAGGTCAGCGCATCATAGGGATCCTCGGGGGCGAGCATCATATCGACCACCTGCCGCAGCAGCGCGCGCCGCCCGCGCGCCGAATAAAAGCCACCCGGAACCTGACTGGTTTCCAGCAGATAATGGCGGTAATCGCGATAGGCGCGGCTGTCGGGGCGGCTGGGCTGGCGAAAGAAATCCGGCAGGCTCTGGGTCGAGACGAATTCCGGTTTGGCATAGACCGCCGCGCCAAAGGTCTTGAGCGGCAGGCCGCGCCACAGCACCTGCTGGCCTGCGGTGGAATTGACGGTGACGGCGCTGCGGGCATGGTTGAGCAGGGGGGCAAGCTTGCCACCGCGCACGAAATGCACCCGATCAGCAATGCCATGCGCGCGGGCCATGCGGCGGATTTCCTGCGCGACGGGGATGCGGCCATCCTCCAGCGGATGCGCCTTGAACACCAGATGGTGATGCGGTGCGGCGCCCTTGGCAAAGCCTTCGATCACCACCGCCAGAAACTCGCGCATGGTGCTGAAGGGCGAGTGCATCTGGAAACTGCTGTCATGTTCCAGTTGCAGCAACACCAGATGATAGGGAAAGCCGCCATGGGTGATGCGGAAGGTGGCCAGCCGCCGTTCCAGCGCATGCAGCGGCAGCAGCGCCAGGCGTTTGCAATAAAGCCAGAATTCCTGCCCCACCGTGAGGGCGCGGTGCGGGCGATAGGCGCGGTAATCCCAGAACCCGGTCATCACGAACCAGTGGTAGAGCGCGCCATAGAACATATGTTCGCGCATGTCGCCCCAGCGCGCCGGGGCATCGGGCAGATCCATGTCCGATTGCGCCAGCGCCGCCTGCATCTCCGGCAGGCTCAGCGTCATCAGCCGCGAATGGCCATTGGATCCGCCGCGCTCATAAGTCACCCAATGGGGGCGCAGATAGCCCTCTTCGAACACATGCACGGTCAGGCCTGCGGCGCGGGCCAGCCGGATGGCATGGGCATGAACAGGGCGGGTATCGCCATACAGCACGATGTCAGTGACCTGCCGCGTCTGGATCAGCGCGGCAAAGGCCTCGGGCCAATGCTCCAGACTGCCGCGATAGGGGATATAGCTGGCGGCATCGGGCCAGAAGGCGCGATCACCCCGATTGAAACCCACCCGCCAGACCTGCGCGCCGGTTGCGGCCAACATGCGGCCCAGACGGCGGAACCATGGCCCATGCGGGCCTTGCAGGAACAGGAATGTGCGTCCTGCCCCTGTCAGTCCCGTGGTCGATGGTGCGGTGGTCGGCTGCATGCTCTGCCCAATATGCGCCCGCATGGATCATGCGGGCGTGTTTTCCCTTTGCCTATCACGTCTTACCCCGTCTTGAAGGGGAATTCTTGACGATCTGCCGCCAAATTAATCGGCAAGCGCGGCGCGAGTGTGGCACAGGCGTGGCGGTCATGGCCCCCTTGCGCTGGGTCTTGCGTGTGTCGCCGCCGGGGGCTAGGCATCTGGAAACGGCTCAGGAGTGTCTGAATGTTTACGGGGATCGTCACCGACATCGGCAAGGTGCTGGAACTGGAACAGGCGGGGGATCTGCGGGCGCGGATCGGCACCGCCTATGATGTGGCGGGCATTGATATCGGCGCCTCCATTGCCTGCGACGGGGTGTGCCTGACGGTGATCGCCCTTGGCCGCACGCCGCAGAACTGGTTCGATGTGCAGATCAGTGCCGAAAGCGTCGGCAAGACCAATATCGGCGCATGGGCTGTGGGCAAGCGCCTGAATCTGGAGCGCGCGCTGAAGGTGGGCGATGAGCTGGGCGGGCATATCGTGTCGGGGCATGTCGATGGCGTGGCCGAAGTGATGCGCATCACCCCCGAGGGCGACAGCCTGCGTGTGACTTTCCGCGCCCCGGAGTCCTTGGCGAAGTTCATCGCGCCGAAAGGCTCGGTCGCGCTGAATGGCACCTCGCTGACGGTGAACGAGGTGGAGGGTTGCGATTTCGGCATCAACTTCATCCCGCATACGCAAAGCGTGACTACCTGGGACGAGGTGGCGGCGGGCAATCGCGTCAATCTGGAGGTTGACACCATGGCCCGCTATGTGGCGCGCCTGCGCGACTGGGGTTGAGCCATGGCGGGCCTCGGACATAATCGCGGGCCCGCGCTGACCGGCACCTCATGGCGCAGGCATTGCTGGACCGAGGCGCGTGCCGCGCTGCTGCCGCATCTGCCGATCGAGGTGCTGCGCGGCCGGGTGCGCCGCGCGCAGGAGTTGGGTCTGGACTACAAGACCTATGCCAGCATCCGCGCCGCATCGGGGCATGATGTGGTGGCCTTCCTGTTTTCGTCCAATGCCCTGCGGCTGGCCGCACCGGCGGTGATCCGTCCGCGGCTGACGGCGGTGCAGGGCTGTGCGCGGATCGGTCTCGCCGTGGCGCCGCTGACACCCGAGGCGCTGGCCGAGGCGATGCCGCCGCTGCACCAAAGCCACCCGGCCCCGCGCCCCTATGGCCGTTTTGCCGAGGCCCGCACGGCGCTGCGCACCGCCCGCGGGGCATGGCCCGCCGATGGCGTGGTTCTGGTGGGGGATGCCCCGTTCGAGGCCGAATGGTGCGCCGCCGGAAAGCTTGCCTATTACCTGCCGGCGACGCGGGTCTTCACACCTTGATGGCCCGGCTGTCGCGCAGCGCGTCGCGCACATGGTGGCGGCGGGTGAAAATCGCGACATAGACCATGGCATAAAGCCCGATCACCACCACGCCCACCCATTCAATCTTGAACGGGGTGAACTGATAGGCCAGCACCAGCGCGCATTGCAGGCCGAAATGCAGCGGGAAGTATTTCTGCCAGCCCAGCTCTTTCACGCCCCAGCCCAGATTGGCGCTGTAAAGCCGGATCAGACTGTCGAGCGAGTTGACGACGAACACCACCCCCACCGAAATCATCGCCCAGTTCAGCCAGCCGGGAATGACGATCTGCTGTTCAAAATAGATGAACAGCACCGCAAACCACAGGCCCAGCGGGATGGTGGGCAGCACGACCATGGCAAAGGCCAGCCGCCAGCTTTTCATGCCGCCGACGAAATTCGCCACAAACTGCCCGATCATGATCGACCAGCTGAACCACCAGAACAGGTAGAATTCATGGTAATCGGTGATCGGCGTGGCAAAGCGGTGCAGATTGCTGAAATAGCCCCAGAGCTTGCCCACATTGCCCAGCAGCCCGGTCAGGCCGAGCCCGGTATAGACATAGGCCACGATCACCAGCGCCACGAACACCAGCACGCCAAACCCCCAGGTCGACAGGATGGCGAGCCATTTCATGAAATTCAGGTTGCCGCTGGAATAGACCGATACGCCGATCACCCCCAGCACCAGCGTCCAGACGGCCCAGGACGGCAGATCGGGCGCATAAGAGGGCAGGGCCGACATGAACAGATAGGCGGTGAAGGCGCAGGTGGCGATGATGGTCAGATTGTAAATCCATTTCACCGCCGGAATTTCAAACACCTTCAGCCGGGGTTCCAGCACCACGAAATAGAACGCGGCCAGAAAATACATCATCCAGACCATCGGCCCCCACATACCAAACTCAACGGCCAGCGGGTTGGTGAAGGCATAGGCGTCGTCCCCGGCATAGACGGGAAACTCGGTCAGGGGCAGCATCACAAGGCCCATATCAAGGCCCGCAGTGAACAGCAGGGCCACCAGTGTGAAGGTATTCACCGGCATCACGCCTTTGCAGGGCACATCGGCCCATCGCACGATCACGAATATCGCGCTGAGAAGCACGGTCACATAGGCCGCGCTGATGATCAGGGTCATTCCTCTCTCCTTGTTGGTGGATCCGGGGTTGGTGGCTCCGGGGATCGCGTCGGTTTATGGGCGGGGATCGTGGCAGATCTGCCCTGACTGCGGTTCTTCTGCCGCTGCGTCACTGTAACGTGCCGCGCATTTGGTTTTTGTTGATTAACCGATCAATCAAAATACGAAAGCGACATCCCGGCCATCCCTTTGATCCTCTGGCCTTTGGCGCGCAGGCGCGGTAAGGCTCCGGTAAATGCTGCGCGGAGCCTGCCATGAGCGAAAAGACGACTGATTACTCCGATGCGATTTCTTCTGTCGAGGAAATCATCGCGGATGCGCGCAACGGGCGCATGTTCATTCTGGTCGATCACGAGGACCGCGAGAATGAGGGCGATCTGGTGATCCCCGCCGAAATGTGTGACGCGGCGGCGGTGAATTTCATGGCCACCCACGGGCGCGGCCTGATCTGCCTGACGCTGCCGGGCGAGCGGATCGACGCGCTGGGGCTGCCGCTGATGGCCTCCAAGAACTCGTCGCGGCATGAAACCGCCTTCACCGTCTCCATCGAGGCGCGCGAAGGGGTTGAAACCGGCATTTCTGCTCGCGACCGGGCGCTGACGATTGCCGTCGCCATTGATGACAAGGCCGGGCCGCAGGACATTGCGACACCGGGTCATATCTTTCCGCTGCGGGCGCGCGAAGGCGGTGTGCTGGTGCGCGCGGGCCATACCGAAGCCGCGACCGATGTGGCGCGTCTCGCCGGTCTGAAACCCGCCGGCGTGATCTGCGAGATCATGAATGATGATGGCACCATGGCGCGTTTGCCCGATCTGGTCAGCTTTGCGCAGAAACACGGGCTGAAGATCGGCACGATTTCGGACCTGATCGCCTATCGCCGCCGCCATGACAATCTGGTCAAGGAACGCGCGGTGAAACGCGTCACCTCGGTGCATGGTGGCGAATGGGTGATGCGGATCTTCGGCGATCAGGCGCAAGGCGCTGAGCATGTGGTGCTTACCAAGGGCGACCTGTCCGCCCCCGGCCCGGTTCTGGTGCGGATGCACGCGCTGAACCCGCTGGAAGACGTGCTGGGCATCGGCAGCGTCGATCATGTGAACGAACTGCCGGGGGCCATGCGTCTGATTGCGGCGGAAGGGCGGGGCGTTGTGGTCCTGCTGCGCGATACCGCGATGAAACTGGTGGAAGAGGGCGAGGTTGCCCCGCAGACCCTGCGCCAATACGGGCTTGGCGCGCAGATCCTGTCGGCGCTGGGGCTGCATGACATCACGCTTGTCACCAATTCCAAAGCGCCGAAGGTGGTCGGGCTTGAGGCTTATGGCCTGTCGATCACCGGCACCCATCCGATTTCGGAGTGATCCATGGCCGCGTCTGAACAGCATTACACCCTGCCGCTGCCGAGCTTTGACAAGCCGGTGAAGCTCCTGATCGTGGTGGCGCCTTATTACAAGGACATCGCCGACAATCTGGTGGCGGGCGCGCAGGCCGTTGCCGCCGCCTGCGGTGCCGAGGCCGAGGTGATCGAGGTGCCCGGCGCGCTGGAGATCCCGTCCGCCATCGCCATGGCCGAACGCCTGTCCGCTTATGATGGTTATGTGGCGCTTGGCTGCGTGATTCGGGGCGAGACGACGCATTACGACACCGTCTGCAATGACAGCTCGCGCGCGATTACGCTGCTGGGGCTGCAAGGGGCCTGCATCGGCAATGGCATCCTGACGGTGGAAAACAAACCACAGGCCGATGTGCGGGCTGATCCGCAGGGCCAGAACAAAGGCGGGGGGGCTGCGGCCGCCGCGCTGCATCTGATCGCCCTCGCGCGCCGCTGGAGCGGGGAACGCAAGGGGATCGGTTTTCGCGCCAAGGGGGCGCCTCTCGCATGACGAAAGCTGACAAGCGCCAGATGAAATCCGCCGCCCGCCTGTTTGCGGTGCAGGCCCTGTTCCAGATGGAAAGCTCGGGCCAGACGGTGGAACGTGTGGTGCGCGAATTTGAAACGCATCGCTTTGGCGAGGTGCTGGATACCGGCGAGGAAATGGCGGAAGGCGATGCCAACCATTTCCGCACGCTCGTGGGCGAGGCGGTGAACTGGCAGGCCAAGATCGACCAGCTGACCGACCGCGCGCTGGTGGCCGCCTGGCCGATCGACCGGATCGACCCGGTGCTGCGCGCGCTGTTCCGCGCCGCCGGGGCAGAGCTTGTGGCCATGGCCACGCCGCCCAAGGTGGTCATCACGGAATTCGTGGATGTGGCCAAGGCGTTTTTCCCCGATGGGAAAGAGCCGAAATTCGTCAATGCCGTGCTGGATCATATGGCCCGCGAAGCCAAGCCCGAGGCTTTTTCGGTTTAATCCCGGTGCAGGGGCCAAGGATTGCCATGGCCCCTGCGTCTGATCCGGGATGAAGTCTTTACGGAGTGCCCGATGAACCGCCTTGCCGCCCTTGCCCTGATCTGTCTTGCCGCCTGCACGCCTGAAGACCCGCCGCAAAGCCTGACGGCAGAGGCTTTGGCAAAGGAGTGGCGGCTTGTGTCGCTGAATGGCAGTGCCTTCACCGCACAGGCCACGCTGGATCTGCGCGACCCGGAACAGGCCAGCGGGCAGGCCCCCTGCAATCGCTGGTTTGCGGCACGGGGTGGTGTGCTGCCCGCGCTGACCCTTGGTCCGGTGGGGGCAACACGCATGGCCTGCCCCGACCTGCAGGCCGAGACGGCCTATCTGACGGCGCTGAGCCAGGTGGCGGCGGTTGCCGTGGCCGATGACAATCTGGTGCTGACCGGGGCCGACGGGATGCGCATGGAATTTGCCGCCACCCCTTGATGCGCAAAAATGACGGTTCTGCGACGGTTTGGCGCTGGCCCCCGCGTGGGAGAGTGTTAGCATCCGGTTAACGCAGGAGGAATCGTCATGCCGAAACTGATCCGTCTTTACATCACCAATGTCGCCATCGGCTTTGGCCTTGCGGTCATTTTCGTGGCCATGCTGGTGGCCTTTGACATCGCAAATCTGCGCCATCTGGTGCTGGAGACCGAAATGGGCTGGCTGGCCGCGATGATGATGGTGCTGTTCAACGGCGTGGTCTTTGCCGGGGCGCAGTTTGCCATCGCGGTGATGCGCATGGCGGACGATGATACGCCGCCGCGTGGGGGCCGTCCGGCGCGACTGACGGACCTGGTCCCGGTGCGGGTGACGGCCGCGCAGCCCGCCCGCCGCCCCGGTGTGCCCCGCCGCTGAGCGGGGCCGCTGACAAGATTGTGCAGGCCCGGTGGTGACACCGGGCTTTTTTGTTGCCGTTTCAATCTGTTGCCCCCAATCCACGCCCGCCGCCTGACCTAGGGGAAGCGAAGGGAACCGGGGTCTTTTTGGCAAGGCTTCGCGCATCAAAACCCGCGTTTTCGGCGGTAAAGCGCACCTTTTCGCGCAAAATCACACCGGGCCTTGAAGCCGTGCCCCCCCTGACCACCTGTCACTCACCACCGCGGCAGATGCGCTGCGGGTGTGATGTGCAAGTGAAAGGACACGACATGACAATGACCCTTCGTATCGCCGGCGTTTCCACGCTCGCCCTGCTGCTGGCCGGTGCCCCGGTTTTCGCACAGGCGACGCTGACCGGCACCGAGGCGCTGAATGACCGCCTTGATGACATCAATGAAGCGGTGACCGATGATCTGGAGCGTGCCGAAGACAACGCCCGTTTCGGCAACCCCGAATTCCAGCAGGGTCTGTCGGGTTCGGCCTCGCTTGGGTATTCGGGCAAGACCGGCAACAATGAATCGCAGGAATTCTCGGCCGGTGCGCGGATGCGTTATGCGCAGGGCAACTGGGTGCAGACCGTTGGCATCGCGCTTGATTTCGCCGATGTCGAAGGCGTGAAGTCGAAAGAAGACGTGTTCGGTGTCTATGATGCCAACTACTACTTCAACGACAGCTTCTACGGCTTCGTGCTGGGCCGCGTTGAAAGCAACGGTCTGGCCGCGACCGCCTCTGATACGCAGACCGACGCCTTCCTCGGCTTTGGTCCGGGCTACCGCGTGGTCAACACCCCTGACATGACCTGGCGTGTGCAGGCCGGTATCGGTGTGCGTTACGAAAAAGACGGTGCCGACAACAGCGAAACGGATACCGGCTACATCGCGTCGTCGCGCTTCTTCTACAAGTTCAACGAGAACATCTTTGCGACCAACGACACCGACATCCTGAAATCGGACTCGTCGCTGGCGATCAACAACGACCTCGGCGTGAACTTCAAGATGACCGATGCCTTCTCGACCCGTGTCAGCTATCTGACCGAGTATAACGACAGCCGCGCCATCCGCACCGACAACAAGCTTGGCGTGTCGCTCGTGATGGGTTTCTAAGGCCCGTCATCCCGTTCTGAATCTTTTTCATCACACTGGGGCAGGGAAACCTGCCCCTTCTTTTTTGCGTGATCGGGGAAAAGTGGCGGGCCCGCAGCAACCGTGGAGACAGGGTTTTCCCGAGAGCCAGAGGTCTCAGGTGGGTGCCAGGTAGCAGGACCAGGATCCTGCCAGAGCCAGCCCCCGTTCGGTTGCTTATCGGCCACTGGAAAAGAAGCCTCACACGAGAGGAGCAGCACCCGCCACTGCGAAAGATAGGCGCTCTGCCGGGCCGGGGCAAGGGCCAGCATCGGGATGGGGCGGGACCGCGCATCCCACTTGATTTTGTTCCCGCATTGTTCGATTTTGCGGGGATGGATAGCAACATCTCCCGCCCCCTGCTGTTACAGCCCGGCCAGCGTCTTGCGCGTGGCGTCTGTCGGCATTTGCGCAGCCTTGATTTCGCGACGATCGAGGAATTCGTGCCAAGCCCCGGTCTGCGCGTTGATGTGCTGGCGCTGGGGCCGAAGGGCGAGATCTGGGTGATCGAATGCAAATCCAGCCGGGTGGATTTTCTGTCGGATCAGAAATGGCACCAGTATCTGCCCTGGTGCGACCGGTTTTTCTGGGCGGTCGATTCTGCGTTCCCGGCCGAGATCCTGCCAGAGGACAGCGGGCTGATCCTCGCCGATGATTATGATGCGGCCATTCTGCGGATGGGGCCGCAGACACCTCTTGCCCCGGCGCGGCGCAAGGGGATGACGCAGAAAATCGCGCGGCATGCGGCCTTCCGGCTGCACATGCTGCGCGATCCGGGGCTCAGCGTTTCGCTTTAGGCCGACCGTCGGCCATGGCGCGGGCGGCTTCGGCGGCGGCGCGCAGCTCTTCTGCGATTTCCTCGGCCTCATCGGGGTCAAAATCCAGCGGCAGTTCGATTCCGCCCTCTGCCTCGATATAGATTCGCACCATGCCCAGATCGGTCGGGCCGATCTGGATATTGGCGGCGATGTCACTCTGTTTGTCGATGCCCATGGCGGCCTCCTTCAATGGATGCTGAGGGCGTAGCGCCGAAAAACCGCCATGGCAAGCACGAGAGGGGACTTGCATTCCCCGGCGCGGGGGGCTACATCGCCGCCAGTGCCGACGTAGCTCAGTTGGTTAGAGCACCAGATTGTGGATCTGGGGGTCCCCCGTTCGAGCCGGGGCGTCGGTACCATCTCAAAAGGCTCCGTTCTGCGGGGCCTTTTTGATTTTGGCCGGGGTGTGCGCGGGTGCTTGCGTTTCAGGGCAGGGGGCTTATGGTCACGCTCCCCTAGCCAGACGGACCTGCCATGATTCAAGATCCCGCCCGCCGTATTCCCCTTGTCATCGCCCGCGAGATCGGCGCGCAGTCGGCACAGGTCAGCGCGGCCATCGAGCTGCTGGACGGGGGGGCGACAGTGCCCTTCGTCGCGCGCTATCGCAAAGAGGTGACGGGCGGGCTGGATGACACCCAGTTGCGCACGCTTGCCGAACGCCTGTCTTACCTGCGCGAGCTGGAGGCGCGGCGGGCGGCGATCTTGTCGTCGATCACCGATCAGGGCAAGCTGACCGAGGCGCTGGCGGCGGGGATCGCCAAGGCGGATACCAAGGCCGAGCTGGAAGACATCTATCTGCCCTACAAACCCAAACGGCGCACCCGGGCGATGATTGCGCGCGAAAATGGCCTCGGGCCGCTGGTGGATGCGATTCTGGCCGAACGTAGCGCCGATCCGCAGCAGCTGGCGGCGCGCTATCTGTCGGATGCCGTGCCCGATGCGAAAGCGGCGCTGGAAGGCGCGCGCGATATTCTGGCCGAAGGTCTGTCGGAAAATGCCGATCTGCTTGGGCGCTTGCGCAGCCACATGAAACAGTCCGCCGAACTGGTGGCCGGTGTCGTGGCAGGGAAAGAGGCGGAGGGCGCGAAGTTTTCGGATTACTTCGCTCATCGGGAACCCTGGGACAAGGCGCCGTCGCATCGGGTGCTGGCCATGCTGCGGGGCCGCAACGAAGGCGTGCTGAGCCTGGATCTGGAGCTGGAGGCCGATGCCCCGCGCGGTCAATCGACCGCCGAGCGGGCCTGTGGCGCGGCGTTGCAGGCGGGCAGTGCCGGGGCGGGCGACCAATGGCTGCGTGAGGCAGCAAGCTGGGCCTGGAGGGTGAAGCTGAAAACTTCGCTCACGCTTGATCTGATGGCCGATCTGCGCGACCGGGCCGAGGCCGAGGCAATCAATGTCTTTGCCCGCAACCTGAAAGACCTGTTGCTGGCAGCCCCAGCGGGGGGCAAGGCGACCATGGGTCTGGATCCGGGCATCCGCACCGGCGTCAAGGTGGCGGTGGTCGATGCGACCGGCAAGGTGCTGGACACCGCGACCGTCTATCCGTTCCAGCCGAAAAACGATCTGCGCGGCGCGCAGGTGGAACTGGCGCAGCTGATCCGCAAACATGGCGTGGCGCTGATCGCCATTGGCAATGGCACGGCCTCGCGCGAGACCGAAAAGCTGGTGGCCGATCTTCTGGCGGTTCTGCCGGGCACCGCGCCCAAACCCACCAAGGTGATCGTGAGCGAGGCGGGGGCTTCGGTCTATTCGGCGTCGGAACTTGCGGCGAAGGAATTTCCGGGCCTCGATGTTTCGTTGCGCGGAGCGGTGTCGATTGCCCGGCGGTTGCAGGATCCGCTGGCCGAACTGGTGAAGATCGAGCCGAAGTCGATCGGCGTGGGCCAGTATCAGCATGATGTGGACCAGAGCCGCCTTGGCCGCAGTCTGGAGGCGGTGGTGGAGGATGCGGTGAACGCGGTGGGGGTGGATCTGAACACCGCCTCTGCGCCGCTTCTGGCGCGCGTCTCGGGCCTTGGGCCGAGCCTCGCCGAAGCCATCGTGGCGCATCGGGATGCGAATGGGCCCTTTGCCAGCCGCAAGGCGCTGTTGAAGGTGGCGCGGCTGGGGCCGAAGGCCTTTGAACAAGCCGCAGGATTCCTGCGCATCACCGGCGGCAAGGAGCCGCTGGATGCCAGCAGCGTTCACCCTGAGGCCTATGATGTGGCGCGCAAGATCGTGGGGGCCTGCGGGCGCGACATCCGCAGCCTGATGGGCGATTCGGCGGTGCTGAAGGGGCTGAACCCGCGCGATTTCATGGATGATCGCTTTGGCCTGCCCACCGTGCAGGATATTCTGGCCGAACTGGAAAAGCCCGGTCGCGACCCTCGCCCCAGCTTCAGGACCGCGACCTTCACCGAAGGGGTCGAGGAAATCCGCGATCTGAAAGTGGGCATGATGCTGGAAGGCACCGTGACCAATGTCGCGGCCTTCGGCGCCTTTGTGGATATTGGCGTGCATCAGGACGGTCTGGTGCATGTGAGCCAACTGGCCGACCGTTTCGTGAAAGACCCGCATGAGGTGGTGAAGGCCGGGGATGTGGTGAAGGTGCGCGTGGTCGAGGTTGATGTGGCGCGCAAGCGCATTGCCCTGACGATGAAACGCGATTCGGCCGAAGCGCGCGATCAGGCGCGCGAACGGCAGGCCGAACGCGGGGCGTCCCCCCCGAAGGGCGGCAAGTCGGTGCCGCGCAGTGCGGCCCCTCAGGGCAATGGCGCGGGCAATGCCTTTGCCGATGCGCTGAAAGGCAAATTCGGGCGCTAAGGCGCCCTGTGACGGCAGGGTGACGAGGGGCTCACTCCTCGTCATCATGGCGCAGGGCCAGTTCGCGGTCCGCTTCCAGCGATCGGATGGCGGCGATGATGCTGTTCATTGCCGCCTCTGCCTCCTTGTCTTTCACCTTGCCGCGCGCGCCGATCTCCTCCCGCAGGGCCTGCGTCATGCGTTGTGACATATTGGCCAGAATGAACTCCGCCGCCGCCTCGCGCTCGGCATTGCCGCTGGCCCCGGCCAGCGCGGTCACCAGTGTCGGCTGATCGACAGCGCGGACCACCTTGGGCACATCGCGTGGGTTCAACCGGCGGGGCAGATGGGTAAAGGTGAAGATGGCCTTGCGCACCTGTTCGGCAAAGGCGGCATCCGCCTCGTCCAACCCTTGCAGAACCGCCTCGCGCGTCAGTTCGGGCGACACGTTCAGGATGGCGCCCACCCGTTCCACCGGCCCGGCCTCAAAGGCTTTGGGCGGCTGGCTGTCCAGCTGCCCCAGCAAGGACAACCCGATCCGCCGCACGGTGCCGGGATCCACATTGCCGGTGCGGGACATGGCAAAGGCCACGCGGCGGGCCTTGTCGCCGGGCAATTTGCCCAGCAGCGCCGCCGCCTTGGCCACGGGCATCTTCGACAGCATCACTGCCGCCACTTCGGTGCTTTCATCCTCCAGCGCAGGCAGCAGCGCCTCGGGCGGCAAGGCGGTCAGCCGGTCCCAGGGATCGGCATCGGGGCGCAGCCCGACCAGACGTCGCAGGCGGCTGGCGGTGCCGCTGGAGATATGGCCATCCATGATCGCCAAGGCCCCTTCCAGTCCGCCGGGGAAGGACAGGCCCACCTGTTCGAGCTCGCTCAGAAACTCGGCCACCACATGGTTGAGGGTATGCCGGTCGATCAGGCGCATCTGGCCGATCTGTTGCGCCAGTTCTGCCTGAAGCCCGTCCGGCAAGGACGACAAGGGCAAAGGCGAGCCTTCTGCCAGCATGAGGCGCACGATGATCGCGGCCTTCTGCCGACGTGACAACAGCGTGACCGCGCCCGAGGCCGGACGCGGCACGGCAATTTGCGCCGGTGTGATCTGAGCAAGGGCTCTTGCCATGCCGCCTCCTGATTCCGCTGGTCTCGTCAGCGTCGCAGGTGGCAGTTAACAGGGCCTTAGCTGGCGACCGGATCGCAGCGTTTTGTGTCGGCGTTCCACTGGCTGCCTTCGGCGCAGGTCATCGCGCTGTCGCTGCACCCGGCGGCAACCGCCACAATCGGCATCGTCAAGGCGAGCAACAGGGTCAGGTGAAAGGTCAGGCGCATCATCCTCTCCTTTTCAGGTCAGTAACTGGTGGTCTGTCCGGTCTGAATGGCCTGCGCCAGCGCCCGATGCGCCCAGCTTGCCCGGCCACCATAGTGGTCAATGGCCAGCAACTGCGCCGAGGCCATTTCATATTCCCCTTGTTCCACAAGGGCTTGCCCGTAATAGCTGCGGGCGAGGATATTGGCGGGATTGGCCGCAAGCGCAGCCTCATAGGCGGCAAGACCTTCCTCGATCCGGCCCGATTTGCGCAGGGCAAAGCCCTGATAGGTGCGCACGCGGTCGGTCTCGCCCTCGGTCATCGCCGCCAGCACTCGCAGCGCCTCCTCCGGGCGGCCTGCCCAGGCGAGCTCCCGCACGGCAGCAAAGCGGCTGTCATCGTCAAGCCGGGCGTCTTCGGGGTTCACACAACTCTTGCTGTCGGCATCCCAGACCTGACCCTCCGTGCAGTCGGTTGTGGTCTCGGTCGGTTTGGGCGGTTCGGTATCGTCAGACCCGGCGGCAAAGGCGGCAAAGGGCAGGGTCGCGACAAGCAGGGTAGCAAGCAGACGCATCGGTTTTGTCCTTCTGCAATTGAGGGAAGGGTAGCACGATTTGCGCAAGGTCAATGGTGCCAGTCCCCGGTTCCCGGTCGAATGCAGGGAGGCCCCCTTGCAAACGACAGGGGCGGGCCACTCCGGCCCGCCCCTGCATATTCCGCCACTCCGGCCCGCGCCGCTGTTACGCGGGGAACACTCGGTTGAAGATCGTGTCGACATGTTTCGTGTGATAGCCAAGATCGAATTTCTCTTCGATCTCGGCGGGGCTGAGCGCGGCCGTCACCTCGGCATCCGCCAGAAGCTCGGTCTTGAAATCCGCGCCTTTCTCCCAGACCTTCATCGCATTGCGCTGCACCAGACGATAGCTGTCCTCGCGCGACACACCCGCCTGCGTCAGTGCCAGAAGCACGCGCTGGCTCATCACCAGACCGCGGAACTGGTTCATGTTGCGCAGCATGTTTTCGGGATAGATCACCAGCTTTTCCACCAGCCCGGCCAGACGGTGCAGTGCGAAATCCAGCGTGATGGTGGTATCGGGGCCAATCGCCCGCTCGACCGAGCTGTGCGAGATGTCGCGCTCATGCCAGAGCGCCACATTTTCCAGCGCCGGGATCACCGACATGCGGACCAGACGTGCAAGGCCGGTCAGATTCTCCGACAGCACCGGATTGCGCTTGTGCGGCATGGCACTGCTGCCCTTCTGGCCGGGGCTGAAGAATTCTTCCGCCTCCAGCACTTCGGTGCGCTGCATGTGGCGGATCTCGATGGCGATGTTCTCGATGCTGGAGGCAATCACCGCCAGCACGGCAAAATACATGGCATGACGGTCGCGCGGGATCACCTGGGTCGAGATCGGCTCGGGCGTCAGGCCCAGCATCTTGCAGACATGCTCTTCGACCGCCGGGTCGATATTGGCGAAGGTGCCGACTGCACCCGAAATCGCGCCGGTGGCAATCTCGGCGCGTGCGGCCTCAAGCCGCGCCCGGCCCCGCGCCATCTCGGCGTAAAAGCGGGCAAAGGTCAGGCCCATCGTGGTCGGCTCGGCATGGATGCCATGGCTGCGCCCGATGCGCACGGTGTGTTTGTGTTCAAAGGCGCGGGCCTTCAGCGCGGCCAGCACCCGGTCCATGCCGGTCAGCAGCAGATCGGTCGCGCGCACCAGCTGCACATTCAGCGTGGTGTCCAGGACATCGGAGGAGGTCATGCCCTGATGCACGAACCGCGCATCATCCGATCCGATATGTTCGGCCAGATGCGTCAGAAAAGCGATCACGTCATGTTTGGTAACGGCCTCGATCTCGTCGATCCGCGCCACGTCAAAGGTCACATCCTTGGCGCGCCATACCGCTTCCGCATTGGCCTTGGGGATCACGCCCAGAGCGGCCTGCGCATCGCAGGCATGGGCTTCGATCTCGTACCAGATCTTGAATTTACTCTCGGGCGACCAGATGGCAACCATGTCGGGGCGGGAATAGCGCGGGATCATGCAGGATGGCCTTTCGTTGCGGCAGGGGCTGGCCGCGCCCGCATAGCCGCTGCACCCCGCCGCATCAAGCCTCGCAGGGGGCAAACCCGGCTTTCCCCTTTCACTTTGGCCCAAATATCCCCGCGCGGAGCGCATCGCGGCCCCCGGGCCGCCCCCTGCGCGCCGGGTGCAAGCCCGGATCGCAGGGAAAAGCGCTTGCGCGCTTGCGCGCACCGCAGGATCAGAGGCTGTTCTTGCCGCGATAAAGCTGCCATTCCTCGACGGTGCTGCCATCGGGCAGATGGCAATACCCGGCCTCACCGGCCGTCTCGCTGCGGATTTCCAGCCGGCCGCCCAGTTCGGCGCAATATCTGGACGCCGGATTGGCCATGCTGGCCCAGCGTCCTTCGGGGGCCTTGGCCCCGCCTGCGCCGCCCCCTCCGCCACAGGCAGCCAGCAGCAACAGGGTGGTCAGGGCGGCACAAACGCGCATCATGGCATCCTCGGGGATCAGCCTTTGCCCATCAGCGCCGGGTCAAAGGGGTATCGGGTCAGGTTCTCGTGGCCAGTTTCGGTGATCAGCACCTGATCTTCAAGCTTGATCGAGAAGTCGCCGCCCTCGGGGCTCACCAATGCCTCGACACAAAGCACCATGCCCGGTTCCAGGGCAACCTCAAACGCGCCGTCGACCCAGGCGTCGGGATAGGGCACAAAGGGCCATTCGTCACAGAGGCCGACGCCGTGCATCTTGCACGAATATTTCTGCGCCTGATATTCCGGGGCCAGCAGGTGCCCGCCATGGGTCAGCTCGCGGATGCTGACGCCGGGCCTGAGCATGGCCATATTGGTGTCGATATGGTCGCGCGCGTGGTGCATCGCGTCGATCATCGACTGCGGCGGGCGGCGGTCACCGATCCACCATGTGCGCGAGATGTCGATACAGATGCCATAGGCCCCGATCAGATCGGTGTCGAAAGCCACGATCTCGTTGTTTTGCACGATGCGCGGGCCACATTCCTGAAACCACGGATTGCTGCGCGGCCCCGAGGCGAGCAGGCGGGTTTCGATCCATTCGCCGCCGCGCCGGATATTGCCCTTGTGCAACTCGGCCCAGATGTCATCCTCGCTGATGCCACCCTTCGGCACCTCGCGGCGGGCAAAATCCTCCATCTCGGTAATCGCCGCCTCGCAGGCGTGATGGGCGCAGCGCATCGCCAGAATGTCATCCGGGCCCTTGATGGCGCGGCTGCGTTCGGTGATGACCTCGCCCTCCAGCACCTCGAACCCGGCGCGTTCCAGCGCCCGCAACCCATGGACCATGATCTTGTCGACCGCGAGCCTCCGGTTCGATCCGGCATGGGCCGCCATCACCTCGGTCACCTGGGCTGCAAAGGCGCGGGCGTCCTGTGCCGTCGCATCGCCGCAGACATTGTAGAAAAACGAAGCCCCGGAGCGCAGTTCCCTGACCAGCGGGTTGAAGGTCACAAGGAAGGGCGAGTTCTTGTATTCCCACATCACCATATGGCCATCGGCGCAGATCAGGCAGGCCCGGAACGGGTTGTGGCTGTTCCACAGCTGCATGTTGGTGGTGTCGGTGGCGTAACGGATGTTCAGCGGATCGAACATCAGCAGCCCGCCAATCTCCTGCGCCACCAGTGCCTGCACCAGCCGGTTCCAGCGGAAATGCCGCATCGCGTCGAGGTTGGGCGCGGTCAGCCCGGCCGCCTGCCATTCGGCAAAGGCCAGCGGCGTGGGGCCGATCTCCACCCGGTCATTGTCATTGGGGGTGCCGTCGGCCAGCAGGGCCCCTCGGTTCGGGTCGATCTTGCGGCGGGTTTCGGCATAGCTGCGGGGGGCTGTCATGGCGGATCTCCCTTTGCGCCAGCCTCGGGCCAAGGCGCGCGCCCCGCTTTGCCGGGGGCGACAGCGCGGCGTCGGGTTTGGGCTGGCAGCGGTGCGGGCGGGCGGCTAGCCTGCCGCCATGACAACGCCCGTATTGCAATCCCGCCTGCCGTTCGCCCCCTGGATGGACCCGCGCACCGCGCGCCTGCCCGGCATCCTGCCGGTGGAGGGCGACGACTGGCTGCGCGTGGACGATGCCTTTGCCGGCCAGATGGCCGAACGTGATGCACGGATCGCCACAGATGCCGCGCTGGTGCATGGCCTGCTGGAGAGCGCGCGCCCCGCAGCCGAGGAATTGCTGGAGACGGTGCTGGCCAAGCTGGCCCGGACCGAAGGGTACAGTCTGACAGCCGGGTCCGTGACGCGCCCCGATGGCATCACCGTGCCGCTGGACCGCACCGCGCCGTTGCGCACAGCAGGGCGGCTGGTGCAGGAGGATCTGTGCCTGTTGCAGCATGACGGGGCAGAACATGTGCTGACCGGCGCGATCCTGTGTTTTCCGGCCAGCTGGACCCTGTCCGAAAAGCTGGGCCGCCCGATGACGCGCATCCATGTGCCGGTCGATCATTATACCGACGATGTGGCGCGGCGGGTGCAGCGGCTGTTTGATGCGATCCGCCCGGAACAGCCGCTGTGGCGGATGAATGCGCTGGTCTATGATGATCCTGCGCTGTTCCAGCCCCGGCCCGAAGGTGCCAAGCGACCGCCGCCGGTTGAGCGCCTGTTCATGCGCTGCGAACGGCAATGCCTGGTGCGCCTGCCGGTCAGCCGGGCGGTGGTGTTTGCGATCCATACCTATCTGGTGAGGCTGGAGGATCTGGAGCCTGCGGCGCGGGATGGCCTTGCCGCCGCCGGGTTATAACCGATGTCGGTCCTGATCGTGTCCGCCCATCCGCGCGGTGACAGCCTGAACCGGCATCTGGCAGAGACACTAGCAGCACAGGCCCGCGCCAGCGGGGCCGATGTCACGCTGCTGGATCTTTATGCCACGGGCTTTGATCCGGTGTTGACCGCCGCCGAGCGTGGCAGCTTCTACGCCACCCCTTATGACGGGGCCGCAGTGGCGGCGCAGATGGCGCAGCTTTCGCGGGCCGAGGTGCTGGTGCTGGTGTTTCCGACCTGGTGGTTTGGCCTGCCTGCCATTCTGAAAGGCTGGATTGACCGGGTCTGGGTGCCGGGCCTTGCCTATGATCACGCCAGTGATCTTGGGCCGATCCGCGGGCGGCTGACCGGCTTGCGGCAGGTGGTGGTCGTGACCACGCTGGGCGCACCGGAATGGGTGGATTGGCTGGTGATGCGCCGTCCGGTGGCCCGTGTGCTGCGCTGGGGCGTGGTCAAGGTCTGCGCACCGCAGGCCCGGTTCCGCTATCTGGCGCTGCACCGGGTCGAGAATGTCAGCCCCGACCGCCTGCGCCGGTTCGAGCGGCGGATCACGGCGGCGCTGGCGGCGGCTTTGCGCCCAGCCGGGCCGGGAACCTGACAGCGGACTTGCGCGTTTTCTCTCTGCGGCAAATGCTTGTCGCAGACGTGCTGCCCGATCACGGGCGGGTTCAGGAGACGGTTATGACAAGTTTTGTTCTCACATCCCTCAGCAGTGCCGGGCGCAGCCTGTCCTCGGGGGAAACCGGAGTGATCGCGGCCTCGGCAACGCTTGCGCCGCCGTCGCAATCGGCTGTGGACATGTTCGGCAGCTCCAATCTACTTGTGGCCGGGGCGGTGGCACCGCTTGCCAGCTCTGCGGCCGGCGTGCGCACCTATGGCAGCGCGCAGATCACCGTGTCGGAAAGCGGCATCATACAGGGGCGGCAGGCCATCAGCACCAATGGCAATGGCGGGCTGCTGCTGGTGAATGACGGCTTCCTGATCGGCTCTGCCGGGGGGATTTCGGCCTATGGCAGCGGTGCGGTGCAGGTGCAGAACAGCGGCCATATCTGGGGCAGTGGTTCGACCGGGATCTATCTTGAGGATGCCAGCAGCGCCAATATCCGCAACAGCGGCGAGATTTCAGGCCTGAGCTATGGCATCTACAGCGATGATGCGGCCATCCGTATCCACAACACCGGCGAGATCAGCGGCGGTATCCAGTCGCTGCGGCTGGCTGATGGCGCAGATGTGGTGATCAACCGGGGCACGCTGTTCGGCGAGGTTGTGCTGAATGGCGGCAATGATCTGTTTCGCGGCGGGCTTGGCGTTCAAACCGATATTGTCGCCGGGTCTGGCAATGATACCGTCTGGGGGGGGCGCGATGCCGAAACCATTCTGGGCGAAGGCGGCAATGACCTGCTGGTCGGCGGTGGCGGCGAAAACGCGCTGTCCGGCGGTGCGGGGCGCGATACGCTGCGCGGGGGGGCCGAGAATGACAGCCTGACCGGCGGTACCGAGAATGACGTGCTGCGCGGCGCTGCGGGCGATGACACGCTGGATGGCAATGGCGGGGCCGATCTGATGTTCGGCGCAGAGGGCAATGACCTGCTGCGCGGCGGGTCGGGTGATGACACGCTGAACGGCGGGCTTGGAAATGACGAACTGTCGGGCGGCAGCGGGCGCGACGTGTTCGTGTTCCTGCCCGGCTCCGGGCAGGATGTGGACCGGGTTGCGGGTTTCTCCAACAATGTCGACAGGTTGGATTTGCGCGCTTTTGATCTGGACGGGATCGGCGATTTGCGCGCCTTGGCCAGCAATTCGTCGCAGGGGCTGCATATCGACCTGACAGAGCAGGGCGGCGGCATCCTGCTGGTGACCGGCCTCACATTGCGCCAGCTTGATGCCGGTGACGTTCTGCTGTGACGCGACATGCCGGGCAGGGGCCAAAGCCGCCTGCCCGGTGTGGTGAATGGTGCCGCTCAGGCGGTCAGTTGCAGGTGGGGCGTGCCGTCCGAGGTATGTTCCACCGTGCGGCCCTGCGGCGTCACCGTGGCGCTGACCCGGCGGCGCAGGTTGGAAAAATGCGGCGAGCGGACGGTATCGACCGGCGTATCAAAGCCAATGGTGATGCCGAAGCGCCCGGCGCTTTTGGCCTGCAACCCGAGAATCTGCCCGGTGAAGGGCTGGCCCAGATAGCTGCCGCTGACCTTCTGCCCAAGGCTCCAGTGCGGTGCGGCCTCGGCGGACAGCGCGGCGGCGGTGTTCCAGTCGCGCAGGCCGTGGCTTTGCGCCACCAGCTCCAACGCGGCGGAATGGCCCACTGGGCGGCCTTGCCCGGCCAGAGCGCTGCGCAGACGGCGGGCCTGCGCCTTGAGGGCGGTAGTGGTCGGAAGTGTCGGTGTCATGGTTAAAACCCTTTCGCATGGTCATGCACGGGCGATCAGCGGTCTCCGCATTGCCTCTGCCGGATGACCTGGCCTTTCGGGCACAAGAGATCGGATTCAAAGCAGACTTCAGGCTTCACAATGGGGTTGGCCCCCTGCGGATGGCGGGGGCCTGACCCCATGCCGCCTATATTGGGCGGCATGGGGACGGTTGCAAGGGGCAAAGCCGCGTCAGCCCGCCACGCAGCGCGTCAGATCAAGATCGGGCGCATGGACCGCCGTCTCCACCCCGGCAAGACTGAGCAGGGTTGGGAAGATCACGTCATGCGATTGCGGTTGCGTCGCCTTCTGCGCCAGACAGCCCGCCACGCCCGTCAGCCGCGCCTTGCTGTCGTCTGACAGCCACAGCAGCATCGGCACCTTGGTCTGCGTGTCCGGTGCCATGAAAGCGGGCGCGCCATGCAGCCACAGACCGCCTTCGCCCAGCGATTCCCCATGGTCCGAGGCATAGATCATGCTGGCCTCGACCCCGGTCTGGGCCGCCAGCAGGTCGATCATGCTGGCCAGAACCGTATCGGTATAGGCAATGGTATTGTCATAGGTGTTGACGATTTCCTCGGGCGTGCATTTGGCAAATTCCCCGGTCTGGCAGGTGGGCGAGAACCGGGCCGCCTCGGGCGGATAGCGTAGATAATAGGACGGGCCATGGCTGCCGATCATATGCATGATCACCACCGTGTCGCGGGTCAGCGTCGGCAGCAGGGTGGCCAGCCGTTCCACCATCAGCTCATCCGTGCATTCGCCGGTGGGGCAGCGCGACATGTCGGGCTGTCTGGTCATGTGATCCTCGCCGGTGCGGCGGGCCACGCCCTGCGAGCCGGTGTTCAGATCCCACCACAGCACATCCTGCCCGGCGTGGCGGAACACATCCAGCAGGTTTTCGCGGGCCTGCGCCTTGGTATAGCTGTAGCCCTCCTGACCCAGACCCGAGAAGATGCAGGGCACCGAAACGGCGGTCGAGGTGCCGCAGGCGGTGACATCGGGAAAGAAGGTGATGTCGCGCCGGGCCAGTTCGGGATTTGTGTCGCGGCCATAGCCCGCCAGCGACCAGTTCTGCACCCGCGCCGTTTCGCCCAGCATGAACACGGTCAGCCGCGGTTTTGCCCCGGCAATGCTGCGCGCATCGGTGCCATAGGGGGCGGCCACGACATTGGCGCTGCGCAGCATCATCTTGGCATAACGCACCGTGCCCGCAATCGGCGCGCCCGGCTGAAAGCTCGACATCAGCTCCTTCTGTTCCCGAAAGACGGCGGCAAAGCGGGCGTAATCCGACAGCAGCAAGCCGATGCACAGCGCGAAGCTCAGCACGATCAGGCCGCCATTGCGCAGGGTCTTGCCCAGAAACCGCTCGGGCCGGATCGGCACAAAGGCGACGATCACCGCAGGCAGCAGGCCAAAGGCCGCCATATGCCGCAGGAAGGGCCAGGTGAACAGATGCCCGGCCTCGGTCGGGGTGGTCAGAAACACGTTCTGGATCATCTCGCGGTCGATGACGATGCCCAGCCGGTTCTGAAACCAGCCCGAGGCCGCCGAGATCAGCAAGAGCAGGATCAGCGCCGGCCGCACCAGCCATTTCTGGCTGAACAGCATCACCAGCGCATAGGTCAGCAGAAAGATCGCCGCCCCCAGCGTGGCCAGCGCGCGCGGGCTGTCTGCAAAGATGCGCCGCGCATGATCCCAGAACACCGCATTGGCGGTGGCAAACAGGAACAGCACGACCAGAAAGGTCAGGGTGGCGGCGGTCTGGCCACGTTGGCCAAGGGCGCGGTGGGGGGCCACGGCCAGGATAGGCGAGGGAGACGGCATGAAACGGGGATCCTGTCAGCACCGCCGCAGAGCGCGGCTGTTCCCCGTGCCTCGCATGGTCGCGGGACACGGGGGAACTGCGCTCCGGGGGCAGGCCCGGCCATCTCATACCCGAGTTGCAGACCGTTTTCGGGCCGCAGGCGCGCTCAGATCAGCGCGCCGAGCTGCCCCCCGAGCCCGGATTGCCACAACCCGATCGCAGTGCCGGTCAGCGCCAGCGCCCGCGCGCTGAGCGTCAGATCCTCGCCGCGCAGCAGGCTGTAGGTCATCACCGCCGCACCGACCGGCAAGGACACCATCATCAGCGTGCAGTTGAACGCATGAGCGGCAAGGCGCAGCTGTTGCGAGGCGGGCGGCGGCGGGCTGGTGTCAGGGATATACAGCGCCTCGCGCACCCGGTGCAGGGCGGCCATATCCGGTGTTGGCAGATCGGGGTGATCGTTGACCGCCGCGCCCTCCGGGGCAGGCCGGGGCCGGGAGGCCGGATCGTGGCGCGGCCCTGCATGGCGCGGACCTGCCGTCAACCGCTCGATCTCGGCGCGGGGGGGCAGGGCCTCGACCAGCGCATCGGCCAGTTCGGCATCCAGCGGCGCTGTGCTGTTCTGCCACAGCACGGTGTCGGTGTAGTAATGCCGCAGCACCCCTTCCACCAGCAGGGCGCAGATTTTCTGCGGATTGCCGGTCATGCAGGGATCCGTCTTGGCGTGCCGCGCATAGGGCGCAGGCCCGCAGCCCATGGTCAGGCAGGCGGCATAGCCGATGGGCGGCGGTTCCGCCTTGGAGATCAGGATCCGTCGGCTGCCGATGTCAAAACAGGCGACATCCTCGCAATCCCAACTGAGCCGGTGTCCGTCTGCACAATGGCGGGCCAGGTGCAGGTCGATTTCACCCACGAGGCGGGCGAAGTTCAGGTAGGGGTCCGTGACATACAAAAGTTGGGCAATCGTACTGTGCGGTAATGCGCGCATGGCGATATCTCCGACAGGGTGCGTCTGGCGCAACCGTGGCGGGCAATTGTGCCCGGATCACGCGCCGAAGGTGGTTAATTTGGGGAATTGTTGCCCCCTCGCGCCGCGTTGCCGCCACAATGACAATCCTGCGTCCGCGCCGGGATTGGTGCGGCCTTCGGGCAGATCAATCCTGCCGCCAGAATGCAGAAAGGGCGCCCAAGGGCGCCCTTACCATCCGTGCTGTCCGTGCGGATCAGCAGGAATAATACATCTGGTATTCCACCGGGTGCGGCGTGTGTTCAAAGGCATAGACCTCTTCCCACTTCAGCGCGATGTAGCCATCCAGCTGATCCTTGGTGAACACGTCGCCTGCCAGCAGGAAGTCCATGTCCTTCTCCAGCTCTTCCAGCGCTTCGCGCAGCGAGCCGCAGACGGTCGGGATTTCGGCCAGTTCTTCCGGCGGCAGATCGTAGAGATCCTTGTCGGAGGCCGGGCCCGGATCAATCTTGTTCTTGATCCCGTCAAGGCCTGCCATCATCAGGGCCGCATAGCACAGATAGGGGTTGGCCGCCGGATCGGGGAAACGGGCTTCGACGCGCTTGGCTTTCGGCGATTCGGTCCACGGAATCCGCACGGCACCCGAGCGGTTGCGGGCCGAATAGGCCAGCAGAACCGGCGCTTCAAAGCCGGGGATCAGGCGCTTGTAGCTGTTGGTCGACGGGTTCGTCAGGGCGTTGAGCGCCTTGGCGTGTTTGATGATGCCGCCGATGAAATACAGCGCTTCCTGCGACAGATCCGCGTATTTGTCGCCTGCGAACAGCGGTTTGCCGTCCTTCCAGATCGACATGTTCACGTGCATCCCCGAGCCGTTGTCGCCCTTGATGGGCTTGGGCATGAAGGTTGCCGATTTGCCGTAAGCATGGGCCACATTGTGGATCACATACTTGTATTTCTGCATGTTGTCGGCCTGTTCAACAAGACCGCCGAAGATCATGCCAAGCTCGTGCTGGGTCGAGGCCACTTCGTGATGGTGCTTGTCGACCTTCATGCCCATGCGCTTCATGGTCGACAGCATCTCGCCACGCAGGTCTTGCGCGTCGTCAATCGGGTTGACCGGGAAATAGCCGCCCTTGACGCCCGGACGATGGCCCGAGTTGCCGCCTTCATACACCTTGTCGGTGTTCCAGCACGCGTCCACGGCGTCGACCTCGAACGAGACCTTGTTCATCGAGACTTGATACCGCACGTCGTCGAACAGGAAGAATTCAGCTTCCGGCCCGAAATAGGCGGTGTCACCGATGCCGGTCGATTTCAGATAGGCTTCGGCCTTCTTGGCGGTGCCGCGCGGATCGCGCGAATAGGGCTCGCCTGTGTCCGGCTCCACCACGTCGCAATGCACGCAGAGGGTTTTTTCGGCATAGAAGGGGTCGAGGTAGATCGACGAGGCGTCGGGGATCAGTTTCATGTCGGACTGATCAATCGACTTCCAGCCGGCGATGGACGAACCGTCGAACATGAAGCCTTCTTCAAAGAAGTCTTCGTCGACAAGATCGGACACCAGCGTCACGTGCTGGAGCTTGCCCTTCGGGTCGGTGAAGCGGATGTCGACATATTCGACTTCCTCGTCCTTGATCAGTTTCAGAGCTTTTGCAATCGCGCTCATCATGCTGCCTTTCGGTTTGTGTTGCTGAGCGGGGATCTGGACGGACCCCCGGTGTTGAGAGAAACGGATGGATCAGACCGCGTCGTCGCCGGTTTCGCCCGTGCGGATGCGGATGGCCTGTTCGACGGGAGAGATGAAGATCTTGCCATCGCCGATCTTGTCGGTGCGGGCCGCTGCGATGATCGCCTCGACAGCGGTGTCGACCATGTCGTCAGACAGCACGACCTCGATCTTCACCTTGGGCAGGAAATCCACCACATATTCGGCGCCACGATACAGTTCGGTATGGCCCTTCTGGCGCCCGAACCCCTTCACCTCGGTGACGGAGAGGCCTTGAATGCCGGCCTCCTGAAGCGCCTCTTTTACTTCATCCAGCTTGAACGGCTTGATGATCGCCTCGATCTTCTTCACGCCCGACTCCCCCGCTTGAATTGCGTCACGTTGGTCAGTGACCACTTCCCTGCGGGCGGGACAATTGGCTAGGGTTTGGGGACGGTGCCTGATCCGGGGAAAATCTGGGGAACGCATAAAATTTGTGCATATCGCCCGGAGGATGTGCAGTTTTGAAACACATTTGGATATAAAAATGACCGAACTCCTGACCTCTGCCCAAATGCGCGCCATTGAAAAAAGTGCAATCGACTCTGGCGCGGTGACGGGGCTGGTGTTGATGGAGCGGGCGGGTCAGGCGGTGGTGCGGGCCATTCAGCAGGCATGGCCGGATCATCCGCAGCGGGCGGTGGTGCTGTGCGGGCCGGGCAACAATGGCGGCGACGGATATGTGATCGCGCGGTTGTTGGCGCAGCAGGGCTGGTCGGTGCGCGTCTATGCGCTGGGGCCAAGCCGAACCGCCGATGCCGGGGAAATGCGGCAAGATTGGCTGGCGCTGGGGCCGGTGGCGACGATGGATCAGCTGGACTGGCCGGTGCTGGCCGACCGGCCGCTGGTGATTGATGCGATGTTCGGCACCGGGCTGATCCGTGATATTGCGCCGGGCGTCTGGGGCGCGCTGGACATGGCGGTCAGCAGCGGCTGCCACATCGTTGCGGTCGATATCCTGTCGGGCCTTTGCGCCGACAGCGGGCGGGT
This sequence comes from Gemmobacter fulvus, assembly GCF_018798885.1. NCBI lineage: Bacteria > Pseudomonadati > Pseudomonadota > Alphaproteobacteria > Rhodobacterales > Paracoccaceae > Gemmobacter > Gemmobacter fulvus. The sequence goes on from NZ_CP076361.1 coordinate 3,149,223, forward strand.
GCGCACCGAGGCGGGGTATCTGGATCGCGGCGCGGATCTGACGGTGACGTTTCAGGCCGCGAAATGCGGGCATCATCTGGCCGAGGCTCCGGCCTTGTCGGGGCGGTTGCAGGTGGTGTCCATCGGGCTTGAGGTGGAATTGGCGGCGCTGCTGCGTGAGGAGGGCGCGGCGCTGGTGGATCTGGTGGTGGGGCCTTCGGATGTCGACAAGCGCGGCGGGCACAAGTTCACCCATGGTCATGCGCTGGTCCTGTCGGGCCCGCCGGGGCAGGGCGGGGCGGCCCGTCTGGCGGCCCGCGCCGCGCTGCGCATTGGCGCGGGTCTGGTGACGCTGGGCAGTCCGCTTGCCGCCATGGCCGAACATGCGGCGCGGCTGGATGCGGTGATGCTGCGGCCCATATCCGATGGGCCGGATCTGACAACGGCGCTGGCCGATCCGCGCATCACCGCGCTGTGCCTGGGGCCGGGGCTCGGGCGGGAGGCGCGGGGTGCGGCCTTGCTGGCGGCGGCGCTGGTCTCGCAGATCGGGGCGCTGGTGCTGGATGCCGATGCGCTGAGCTTGCTGGCGCAGGACGCGGCGCTGTTTGCCGCGCTGCCCCGGCGCTGTGTGCTGACCCCGCATGGCGGCGAATTTGCCCGGCTGTTTCCCGATCTGGCTGCCCGGCTGGCGGCCCCGGCGGGGATCGGGGCGGCCTATTCGCGCCCCGAGGCGGCGCGGGCCGCGGCAGCGCGTGCGGGCTGTGTGCTGGTGCTGAAAGGCCCGGATACGGTGATTGCCGCCCCGGATGGCCGCTGTGCTATCCATTCGGCGCAATATGACCGCGCCGCGCCCTGGCTTGCGACGGCCGGGGCGGGCGATGTTCTGGCCGGGTTTGTCACCGGCCTGCTGGCGCGTGGTTTTCCTCCGTTCGACGCCGCCTGCACCGCCGTCTGGCTGCATGTGGAGTCGGCGCGCAGCTTTGGGCCGGGGCTGATTGCCGAGGATCTGCCGGAAGAGCTGCCCAAGGTGCTGCGCAGGCTGCTGACATGACACGCCTGACATGACATGACAAAGGCCGCCCCAGAGGTGGGCGGCCCGTGTCATCCCGTGTCGCGCAGGCGACCGAGGGTCTCTGTCAGGCTTCCACCAGAACGGGCGACAGCGCCAGTTCCAGACCACCGGCATAAATCACCACCGGCGTGTCGAAGTGCAGGCAATACATGGTCTGCCCCGCCGTCGCCTCGTGCCGGATATATTCGCCATCGACCAGCTTTGCCGCCGTCAGCACCGCCTGATCGCAGCCCTTCAGCGCGCGGGCGCGCCAGTCGCGGATCAGGATACGGGTTTCGGCGGTGATGATCATGTCATCTTCGGGCTGATCCACGCCAATGGCCGAAGCCGAGACGCGCACCATCCGCGCAGGCGCCGCCACAACCTGCACATCGCGCAGCGCGCGGGCGCCATCGCGGGTGACAATCCGGTCGCCGGGGGTCAGGTATTCAACCGGGATCGCACCTGCCAGTGTCAGGACGGTGGTGCCGGCGCTGAGCCCGCAAACCTGTCTGTCATGGCTGGACTGCGGGCCATGGCCCGTATCAAGCCCCAAGGTCATCTGTGACATGGGCGTTACCTGTGTTTTGTTATCTGCTCTTTTGCTGGCAGAATATGGCAGGAATGTGGTCTGTGCGAGGCCTTTTTACGGGAAGTCCGCCCGGCGCGGCCCGATCCGGCCCGCCAAACCTTGCCGCACTGCGGCGCGATTTTTCCCCTCGCATCCTGCGCGGGCCTTTGTTAGAAGGGCGCGGATTTTCAGGCCGCGTGCGGCCCTGACCCTATGGGTCGGGTTTTCGCGCGGGTTGAGAAAAAGCGGGTGTGGCGAAATTGGTAGACGCACCAGATTTAGGTTCTGGCGCCGCGAGGCGTGGGGGTTCAAGTCCCTCCACCCGCACCAGAGATATGAGAAGGACGGAACAATCCATGCAGGTCACCGAGACCCTGAACGACGGTCTGAAGCGCGGCTACACCATCACGGTGACGGCAGCGGAGCTGGACAAGAAAGTCCAGGAAAAGCTGGTCGAGGCGCAACCCGAGATCGAAATGAAGGGCTTCCGCAAGGGCAAGGTGCCGATGGCCATGCTGCGCAAGCAATTCGGCCCGCGCCTGATCGGCGAAGCCATGCAGGACGCCATTGACGGCGCGATGAAAGAGCATTTCGAAACATCCGGCGACCGCCCGGCGCTGCAGCCCGAAGTGAAGATGGTGGGCGGCGAAGAGTGGAAAGAAGGCCAGGACGTCGTGGTCGAAATGTCCTACGAAGCCCTGCCGCCGATCCCCGAGGTTGACGCCTCGAAAGTGACGCTGGACCGTCTGGTGGTGAAAGCCGAGGACAGCGCTGTCGAAGAAGCGCTGAAAAACCTGGCCGATACCGCGAAAGCCTTCGAGGACCGCAAGAAGGGTTCCAAGGCCAAGGACGGCGACCAGATCACCATCGACTTCAAGGGCTCGGTCGATGGCGAACTGTTCGAGGGCGGCACTGCGGAAGACTATCCGCTGGTTCTCGGCTCCGGCTCGTTCATTCCGGGCTTTGAAGAGCAACTGGTCGGCGCCAAGGAAGGCGACGAGGTTTCGGTCAACGTGTCCTTCCCCGAAAGCTATGGTGCCGCGCATCTGGCTGGCAAGGCCGCCGTGTTTGCCTGCACCGTGAAAGCGGTCAAGGCTCCGAAGGCTGCCGAGATCGACGACGAACTGGCCAAGAAGTTCGGCGCCGAAGATCTGGCCGGTCTGAAAGGCCAGATCGCCGAGCGTCTGGAAGCCGAATACAAAGGCGCATCGCGCGCCGTGATGAAGCGTGCACTGCTCGATCAACTGGACGCGATGGTCAAGTTCGACCTGCCGCCCGCTCTGGTCGAGGCCGAAGCCGCGCAGATCGCGCATCAGTTGTGGCACGAAGAAAACCCGGACGTGCATGACCACAACCATGGCCATGTCGAAACCACCGACGAGCACAAGAAACTGGCCGAACGCCGCGTGCGTCTGGGCCTGCTGCTGGCCGAAGTGGGCCGCAAGGCCGATGTGCAGGTGACGGATGCCGAAATGACCCAGGCTGTGCTGGCACAGGCGCGTCAATATCCGGGACAAGAGCGCGCGTTCTTTGAATTCGTGCAGAAGAACCCGCAGATGCAACAACAGCTGCGCGCGCCGATCTTTGAAGACAAGGTTGTCGATTTCATCGTGGCAGGCGCTTCGGTGACTGACAAGGAAGTCTCGAAGGACGATCTTCAGAAGGCCATCGAGGCGCTGGACGAAATGTGATCCCGACCTTCGGGTGACAGAAGACCAAAAGGGCCGCGCTGCAAGCGCGGCCCTTTTTGCATGCGCAGTTACATGGCCGGCGCCCGGCGGCGTTCCGTGGTTTCGCGCCACAGCACGAACAACCCCGCGCCGCAGATGATGGCGATGCCGGTCCAGGCGGTGCTGTCGGGCCAGTCTGACCAGAATACCCAGCCATAAAGCACGCCCCAGATCAGCCCGGTATATTCAAACGGTGCCACCGTGGCCGAGGCGGCAACGCGATAGGCCTGTGTCAGCAAGGTGAGGCCGATCGCCGCCACGCCGCCACACAGCGCCATGCGGCCAAGATCTGCGGCGGTGGGGGTGACCCAGCCGCGCGTCAGAAAGCCGAGGCTGGGATGCGTCTCGCCCGCGAAGGTGCCACTGCCGAACACCGCCGACAGGATCAGCGCGCAGATCAGGAACACCGCATTGCCATGAAAGGCCAGTGCGGCGGCGGTCTGGGTTGCCCCCTGTTGCCGGGCAAGGATCATCGACAGCGCATAGGTCAGACCCGACACCACCGGCAGCAGCGCGGCCCAGTCGAACAGATCGGATCCTGGCCGCACCATCACCACCACGCCGACAAAGCCCATGGCCACCGCCAGCCAGCGCGGCAGGCTGACCCGATCATGCAGCATCAGCACCGACAGCAGCGTGATCATCAACGGGGCCGAGAAATACAGCGCCACCGTGGTTGCCATCGGCAGGGCGGCCAGTGCGAGGTAATAGGCGGTATAGGCCACAAACATCACCAGCCCGCGCGCCACCATGCGCGGCCAGCCCGGCGTCACCAGCGTTTTCGGCCCGCCCGAGGCCAGCACCAGCAGATACAGCAGCGGCATCGCGGTCAGGCTGCGGATTACCATGGCCTGATGCAGCGGATAGGCCCCGGACAGCAGTTTCAGGATCAGATCCTGCACGGAAAACACCGCCACCCCGGCACAGAGGCAAAGGATACCAAGCGCGGAACGCCGCGGGGCAGGGGTTGGGGTCATGGCCGGACCTTTGCTGACAGGCCCCCAGCCTAGCCGAGCCTTCCGGCCCTGCTGGATCAGGCGCGACATCGCATGGCGCGAATGGGTCTAGGCCGTCATTTCACAAAAGCGCAGACGGTTGCCGAATGGGTCCGTGACCTGCATCTGCGTGCCCCAGGGCAGGGGTTCAAGACTAGGGCGCATATTGGGATTGGGGCGGGTGCACAGCTCGGCGTGGAAGGCGGCAATGCCCAGCGTCGGGATGAACACCGTCGCACCGGGCGTGGCATCGCCGTAATGGCCGGACAGATGCAGCACCAGACCGGCACGGCGGATCTGCATATACAGTGGGGCGGTCGCGTCAAAGCGATGTTCCCACTCGGCCACAAAGCCCAGCCAGTCCAGATAGAAGCCAAGCGCCAGTGCTTCATCGAAAATGCGCAGGATCGGCATGGTGGCGGTAAAGGTCGGGGGCGTCATCGGCAGGCTCCGCTTGGACTGGGGCCTTTGGACACAGGCCGCGCCCCGCATCCTATCCGCCGATGCGGCGGCTGCAAAACAAAACGGCCGGGCACTGGGGCCCGGCCGGTCTGCCTATCGGTTGTCTGCGTCAGTTCATGCCCAACATGCGGGGCAGGAACAAGGTGATCTCTGGAACATAGGTCACGATCCCGAGGAACACGAGCGCGGTAAGCAACCACGGCCCTGCGGCTTTTGTCACCTCGGTCAGCCCCAGCTTCGAGATCGCCGAGGCGACATAGAGGTTGAGCCCGACCGGCGGCGTACAGAGCCCGATCTCCATATTGACCACCAACATGATGCCGAAGTGAACCGGATCCACGCCCAGCTTGACGGCAACCGGATAGAGGATCGGCGCCATGATCAGCACGATGGCCGAAGGCTCCATTACCATGCCGATGAACAGCAGGATCACGTTCACCATCAGCAGGAAGCCGATCTTGCCCAGACCCAGATCGACGATCCAGCCCGAAAGCGCCTGCGGGATCTGTTCCGATGTCAGGATGAAGGCGAACATCACGGCATTGGTGATGATATAGAGCAGCATCGCAGACATGGCGGCAGAGTTCAGCAGCACCTTCGGCACATCGCGCAGCTTGATGTCCTTGTAGACCCAGACGGCGATGACAAAGGCATAGACGGCGCTGACAGCGGCGGCTTCAGTGGGGGTGAAGATACCGCCATAGATGCCGCCCATGATGATCACGATCAGCATCAGGCCCCAGACGCTTTCCCGGAACGCCTTCCAGCGGTCCGCGAACGGCGCACGCTCCATCCGCGGGTAGTTGTATTTCCACGCGCGGTAGGTGGTGGTGCCGCCCAGCATCATCGCCAGCATCAGGCCCGGAATGACGCCCGCCATGAACAGGGTGCCGATGGAGGCCGACATCACGGGTTCGCCATTCGGCCCGGTGACAACCATGCCCGAGGTGGCCACCGCATACATCACCATCACGATGGACGGCGGGATCAGGATGCCGAGGCCGCCTGCCGTGGCAACCGTGCCGACGCCGAATTGCGGCGGATAGCCCTGCTTGACCATGGCCGGGATCAGGATCGACCCCACCGCCATCACCGTGGCTGGCGACGAGCCGGAAATGGCCGCGAACAGCGCACAGGCCATCACCGCCGCCAGACCCATGCCGCCATACCAATGGCCGACCATCGAGGTGGCAAAGCGGATCATCCGCCGCGCCACACCGCCATGCGTCAGGAAGTTGCCGGCCAGAATGAAGAACGGGATCGCCATGATCTCGAACTTTTCGATGCCGGTGAACAGTTTCAGCGCGATACTGTCCATCGGAATGTCGGTAAAGCCGATCAGGAACGAAAACACCGTCAGGCCAAGCGCGATGGACACCGGCATCCCGGTGATCAGAAGGATCGCAAGGATCGCAAAAATGATGAGCGCGGTCATGCGTGGCCTCCTTTGGCGAGGTCTTCCGATTCCTCGTCAAGCCCGTCCACGGCGCCGTGGTCGTGATGGGCGATGAAGCCGGTGGTGATGAACAGATACAGGGCCTGGATGAAGCGGAAGCACATCAGCGCAGAGCCGAAGGGCACCGCCAGATAGATGATCCACATCTTCAGCTCCAGATCGGGCGAGGTCTGCCCGCCCTTGGCGACGTGATAGACAAAATCGGTGCCGATCCAGGTGATGACGGCGGTGAACAGCACGCCGCCCGACATGGCGATGATGGTGATCACCCGCCGTTTGGTGCCTTCAAGCTTTTCGACAAGGATGTCGACACCCACATGGATGCCGGTGCGCACGCCGTAGGCTGCGCCGAATTTGGCCATCCAGACGAACAGATAGATGCAGGCCTCTTGTGCCCAGGTCAGCTTGATCCCGTTGATTGCCTTGAAGGTGGCGCGGGCGGCGGCTTGCAGGGTGGGCATGTCATGCGCGCGGGCAAATCCCACGAGATCGGCGGCAAAGCCGATGGAAAAACGGTGAACGACCGCGACGAAGATCAGCGTCACGCCCAATGCCATGAGCAGGGTGATGAGGATTTCTTCAAACCGGTCGAGGAAACGCAGCAACATGGCGAACCTCATGTGTGAAAAGGGGGGCGCGCGGTGTCGCGCACCCCCCGGGTTGGGGTCAGCGGCGACAGATCAGTTGGTGGTGCCCAGAACGCCGTAGACTTGCTGGATCAGATCGGCGCCGATCCGGTCGGCCATTTCTTCATGCACGGGTTTCAGCACTTCGACCCATTCGGCGCGTTCCTCGTCGGTCAGATCGTGGAATTCGGTGGTGCCTGCGGCCTTCATCGCCTCCATCGCCTTGTCGTTTTCTTCCTTGGCGATCGAGTTGGCATAGCTGGTGGATTCGGCCATGGCCTTTGTCAGATTGCCGCGCACGTCCTCGGGCAACCCGTCCCAGAACGCCTTGTTTACGATGACCGCATAGCCCAGATAGCCATGGTTCGACACGGTGGCGTGTTTCTGAACCTCGTTCATCTTCTGGGTATACATGTTCGAAGGCGGGTTTTCGGTGCCGTCGACAACGCCGGTCTGCAAGGCCTGATAGACCTCCGAGAAGGCCATGACCTGCGGCACCGCGCCAAGCGCCTGCATCTGCGCCTCGAGGATCTTGGAGGACTGGATGCGCATCTTGAGGCCAAGGAAATCATCCGGCACATTCAGCGGGCTGTTGGCCGACATGACCTTGAAGCCGTTGTCCCAGAAGGCAAGGCCGGTGATGCCCTTCGGCTCCAGCCTGGCCAGCAGGCCCTGACCCACTTCACCATCGGTGATCTTGCGCAGGTCGTCATAGCCATTCATCAGGAACGGCAGGTCGAACAGTTCGAATTCCTGCACGCCCAGCGGGCCGAATTTCGCCAGCGACGGCGCGAGCATCTGCACCGCGCCCAGTTGCAGCGCCTCCAGTTCTTCTTTGTCCTTGTAAAGCTGGCTGTTGGGATAGACTTCGACCATCACCGCGCCTTCGGTGTATTTTTCGGCCAGTTCCTTGAACTTGTCGGCGGCCTTGCCCTTGGGCGTATCGGGGGCAACGACGTGGCTGAACTTGATGATGATCGGCTCTGCGAAAGCGGGCAGTGCGGTGGACAGCGCAAGGGCGGCAGCCCCGGCCAGCCGCGCGAATGTGCGACGTGTCAGCATGTGTTTCTCCTCCAGATGCCGCCCTCCCGGCGGACCTGTGCAATCCTTGCCAGTTGCAAGGCCCTGCGGCTATTGTGGGTTTCCGCAATCTGCGCGCTAACATTGCGCCGCAGGCATGTTGCGGGCAGAATTTGTCTGGCAGTCGGGGAGGACGGGCCGCTGAAGCACAGCAAAGACCAGTCGCCCCGCGCGGGCGGCGATCCATGGAGCGCGGAATCCATGGGCGGCGCGGTCGGCCGACGGCGCATTGATCTGCTGTCGCTGATCCCGCTGGTGGCGATTGTCGCGCTGGTGGTGATGGTCGGCGCGCTGGTCTGGGCCGTCAACCGCAGCGAGGCGGATCAGGCGCGCATCAAGCTGGCGACGGATGCGCTCTGGGTGGAACAGACGCTGCGGTTCCAGCTGTCGATTGACGAGGACATGCTGGCGCGGCTGGCGCTGGATGCGGCAGGGGGCACACCGCCACAGGCGCTGGATGCGCGCGCCCGGCTGCATATCGCCACCAATCCCGAAATGCTGTCGGTGGTCTGGTATGACGGCGCGGGCCGCCCGGCGCGCGCGATGCCCAGCCTTGCCGATTCCGGCAATGCGGCATTGCTGGCGCTGATGCAGGCCAGCCCCGCGCGCAGCGCCCGCCCGATCTATGGCGATCTGGACGGTGATGCGAATGTGGCGATGGGGCTGCGGCTGGGGGGCGATGCGGGCTTTGTCATCGCCACGATCTCGGTGCCGCTGATGCTGGAGCGGCATATCCCTTGGTGGATTGCCGAACAATATGCGGTGCAGATCGCCGATGCGGGCGGCGGCGTTCTGGTCTCGCGCGCCCGGCTGATCCCGGATCCGGCCAACCCGAGCCACGCCATCAGCTTTGATCCGCCCTTGCGCGGCACGGTGCTGCGCATCAGCGCCTATGATCCGGCGACGGATGTGGGGGCGATGCTGCTGTTTGCCGCCGTGGCGGCGCTGGCCGGGTTTGCCATCCTGGCCATGCTGGTGCTCTATCGCAGTGCCGAACGGCGGCGCAGCGCCGAGATGCGCCTGCGTGGAGAGACAGCGTTCCGCCGTTCGATGGAAGAAAGCCTGACGGTGGGCCTGCGTGCCAAGGATCATCAGGGCCGGGTGCTGTATGTGAATTCGGCCTTTTGCAAGCTGGTCGGCTGGCCGTCCGGGGAACTTGTGGGGCGTTCCCCGCCCATGCCCTATTGGGATCCTGAAAGCATTGGTGAGACCGTGGCGCGGCACAAGGCGCTGGCCGAAGGCGGGGCGGTGTCACAGGCTTTCGAGACCCGCTTTCGCCGCCGCGATGGCAGCGAGATCGACGTTCAGGTCTATGAAGCGCCGCTGATCGACGCCAAGGGCGCGCATCGCGGCTGGATGGGCTCGGTGATCGACATCACCGAAGCCAAGACCGCCGCCCGCATGGCGCGGGCACAGGATGAAACCATGGCGCGCACCGGGCGGCTGGTCACGCTGGGCGAAATGGCCTCGACGCTGGCGCATGAGCTGAACCAGCCGCTGTCGGCGATTGCCAGCTATGCCGCCGGGGTGATGAACCTGCTGGAACAGGGGCGCAGTGATCCGGCGCTGTTGCAGCCCGCGATGCAGAAACTGGCGCAGCAGGCCGGGCGGGCCGGGCTGATCATCCGGCGGATTCAGGATCTGGTGAAAAAGCGCGAACCGCATTTCACCGAAGTGGCGCTGGAAGAGGTGATTGCCGAAACCCTGGGCTTTCTGGCGGCGGATGCGCGCGAACATCGGGTGGCGCTGCGCAGCGATGTGCGCGCGGCCCCGCTGGTGCTGGCCGACCGCATCCTGCTGGAACAGGTGCTGATCAATCTGATCCGCAATGGCATGGAAGCGATGGGCGAGGGGCGGCGCAGCGGCGACAGCCTGTTGCTGACCCTGCGCGAGGATGATGGCCGCGCGGTGATCGAGGTGGCCGATCAGGGCGCGGGCATTGATCCTTCGGTGGATGGCCGCCTGTTTGATGCCTTCACCTCGACCAAGGCGCATGGCATGGGCATGGGCCTGAACATCTGCCGCTCGATCATCGAGCTGCATCGGGGCCAGCTGACCCACCGCCCGCAGCCGGGTGGCGGCACGGTGTTCAGCGTGGTTCTGCCGGGCGTTGCGACAGCCGACAGCGCCGCAGAGGATCAGACGACAGCGACCACGCAGGGGAGGGCGGCGGAATGACAGGCATGATTCACATCGTGGATGATGAAGAGGCGATCCGCGACAGTCTGGCATTTCTGCTGGTGTCGCGCGGGCTTGAGGCGATGGGCTGGGACTCGGGCGAGGCCTTTCTGGCCGCGCAGCCACTGGAGGATTGCGCCTGTGTCATCCTTGATGTGCGGATGGGCGATCTGTCGGGGCCCGAAGTCTTTGCGCGGCTGCGCGCCATGGGCAATGCGGTGCCGGTGATCTTTCTGACCGGCCATGCCGATGTGCCGGTGGCGGTGCAGACGCTGAAGGCCGGGGCGTTCGACTTTGTGGAAAAACCCTTCAACGACAATCAGATCGTCGATCTGGCGCTGAAGGCGATTGCGGCGCATGAGGCGCAGCAGGCCGAAGCGGCGGCCCGGCGCGACATCGACGCCCGCCTTGCCACGCTGTCGGCGCGCGAGGAGGAGGTGATGCGCCTGATGATGACCGGCAGCCTGAACAAGCAGATCGCCGATATGCTGGGCATCGCCATGCGCACAGTCGAGGTGCATCGCGGCCGCGTGCTGGCCAAGATGGGCGTGCGCAATGCCATCGAACTGGCGGCAGTGCTGGGCGCCATGCCCGCTGATCCGCCCGGCCCGAAATGAAAACGCCCGGCAACAGTGCCGGGCGTATGTCATTCTGAGGCGCATGGCAGATCAGTCCTTGGCACGCTCGACATAGGAATTGTCTTCGGTATTGATCACGATACGGGTGCCCGCGCCGATATGCGGCGGCACCAGCACGCGCAGCCCGTTGGAGCAGATCGCCGGTTTGTAGGAGGACGAGGCCGTCTGACCCTTGACCACCGGCTCGGTCTCGGTGATCTCGACCACCACTTTCTGCGGCAGCTCGATCGCGATGGCGATGCCTTCATGCGTGCGCAGATAGACCTTGATGCCTTCGGTCAGGAACACCTTGTCATCGCCCACCACATCGGCAGTGACGGTGATCTGTTCATAGGTGTTCGGCTCCATGAAGTGATAGCCTTCGCCATCCTCATAGAGGAAATCATATTCCCGCTCGTCCACCGTGGCCTTTTCGACCATCTCGGTCGTGCGCCAGCGTTCGGCAACCTTCACCCCGTCGGAAATGCGGCGCATGTCGACGCTGGTCGTGGGCGTGCCTTTGCCGGGGTGGAAGTTTTCGGCCTTGAGGACGGCATAAAGCTTGCCGTCCATCTCGACGACATTGCCTTTGCGAAGCGAGGATGCGATGACTTTCAAGTGGCGGTTCCTTGTGGTTGCGACGGCTGCGGCCTAAAAGGCGGCAGGCTTTGCGCCGCCTTTAGCGCATCCAGCCAGAAATCTCCACCCGGAAATCTTCAGGGAAAGCCTGCCGCCGTGCCCGACCTTTCACAACCCTGGTGGACCGCGCAGGTCCATGCCGACCGCCGCCCGCTTTTGCTGGCCCGCAACCGCATACAGGCCGGGCTGCGGATCTGGCTGGCCGATGAAGGCTTTACCGAGGTGGATCCGGTGGCGCTTCAGGTCAGCCCCGGCAATGAGGCGCATCTGCACGGCTTTGCCACCGAGGCCATCGGCGCGGATGGGCAGGGGCGGCGGATGTATCTGCATACCAGCCCGGAATTCGCCATGAAGAAACTGCTGGCGGCGGGAGAGACGCGGATTGCCGCCTTTGCGCATGTCTGGCGCAACCGCGAACGCGGGCCGCTGCACAGCCCGGAATTTACCATGCTGGAATGGTATCGCGTGGGGCAGGGCTATGAGGTGCTGATGGACGATTGCACCGCCTTCCTGCGTCTGGCGGCCAGGGTGGCGGGGGCGGATCTGCTGCGCTTCCGCGACCGCAGTTGCGATCCCTTTGCCGAACCGGAGCGGCTGAGTGTGGCCGAGGCCTTTGCGCGCCATGCCGGGATTGACCTTCTGGCCACCGTCGATGCCGCGGGCCTCCCCGATGGCGCGGCGCTGGCGGCGCAGATGCAGGCGCAGGGGATGCGGGTCGCCGCCGATGACACCTGGTCTGATCTGCTGAGCCGGGTTCTGGTGGCCAGGGTGGAGCCGCATCTGGGCCATGGCCGCATCACCATTCTGGACCGCTACCCGATTGCCGAAGCAGCGCTGGCCCGGCCCACGGCGGATGATCCGCGGGTGGCCGAACGGTTCGAAGTCTATGCCTGCGGCGTGGAACTGGCGAATGGCTTTGGCGAATTGACCAACCCCGCCGAACAGCGCCGCCGCTTTGCGCTGGAGATGGATGAAAAGGCGCGGGTTTACGGCGAACGCTATCCGCTGGACGAAGAGTTTCTGACAGCGCTGGCGCAGATGCCTGCCGCCTCGGGCATTGCGCTGGGCTTCGACCGGCTGGTGATGCTGGCGACCGGTGCCGCGCGGATCGACGATGTGATCTGGGTGCCCGTTGCATCGTGACGGGCGGGCGACCCCGGTTTTTTTCGGGGTGCCACTGGAATTGACGCCACGCCCTCGTTAAGTGTGGATGATCTTGCCGGGCCAGCCCGGTGTTTTGGGCTTTGCCGCAAATGTATCTGGAAATCGCGATCGTCTTTCTGCTCACGCTGGTGAACGGAGGATTGGCGATGTCTGAACTGGCCATTGTCTCGGCCCGCACCGCGCGGCTGAAGGTCATGGCGGATCGTGGATCGCGCGGGGCCACGGTTGCGATGCGACTGGCGGAACATCCGGGGCGTTTTCTGTCGTCCGTGCAGATCGGCATCACGCTGGTCGGGGTGTTGTCGGGGGCGTTTTCGGGCGCGACACTTGGCGCGCGCCTGTCCGGGGCGCTGCTGGAGGCGGGCATGTCGCCCGCGCTGGCGCAGCCGCTGGGCGTCGGCTCGGTCGTGGTGGCCATCACCTATCTGTCGCTGATCGTGGGCGAACTGGTTCCCAAACAGATCGCCCTGCGCGCGCCCGAGGCCGTGGCGGCACGGGTGGCACCGGTGATGCTGTGGATCGCGCGCATCGGCGCGCCGCTGGTCTGGCTTCTGGACCGTTCGGGGCGGCTGATCCTGCGGCTGCTGGGCCAGTCCGGCGTGTCGGACAGCACGATGAGCGATGAAGAGGTGAAGCTTGTCATCTCCGAGGCGGAAAGCGCCGGGGTGATGGACAAGGCCGAAACGGAAATGATCGCCGGGGTGATGCGCATCGCCGACCGCACCGCCCGGGGCCTGATGACGCCACGGCACGAGGTGGAAACCGTCGATGTCAGCGACAGCTCGCAAACCATCATCCGCCGCTTTCGCGAAGGGCGTCACTCGCGCCTTGCCGTGCGCGATGGCGAGCCGGACAATGTGATCGGTGTGCTGCATGCGCGCGATTTTCTGGGCAGTTCGGCGCAGCGCGGCGGCGTGGATGTGCGCAGCCATGTGATCGACGCGCCGGTTGTCCGCGACGGCATGGGCGCGCTGGATGTGATCGAGGCGCTGCGCAGTGCGGCGGCGCATATGGTGCTGGTCTTCGATGAATACGGCCATTTCGAGGGCATCATCACCCCGATGGACGTGCTGGAGGCCATAACCGGCGGCTTTGCCGATGCCACCGAGGATGAACCGAAGATGGTCGAGCGCGAGGACGGATCCTTCCTCGTGGCGGGCTGGATGCCGGTGGATGAATTCGCCGACCGTCTGGGCCTTGATCTGCGCCCCGACCGCGATTTTGAAACCGTGGCCGGGCTGGTGATCGACACGATGGGCGCGCTGCCCGCGACGGGCGAGCGGGTCATGCTTTCGGGCTGGCGGGTCGAGGTGATCGACCTTGATGGCCGCCGCATCGACAAACTGCTGGTGTCGCGCGCGCCGTGACAGGTGCCGGAATGGCCGCGCCATGACGGGGTGGCTGCGCCCAAATCCGTGGCAGCTGCCCATCGGCTAGGCAGGGCACAGGCGGGCGGTGGCTGGGCTTGCGGGGGGCCACAGTTTCCCTTGCGGCAGAAGTGCTTGCCCGGCGTTCGACACTGGACAGACAGGTTTTGCCATGCCAACGTCAGGCACCTGTCGGGAGGAGCGCGACAGACGCTTTGCCCCTGCATGAGACATATGACCACCACCGGGAGGAATTCATGGATCGTCGTTCATTCTTGACCAAGGCCGCCATTGGCGGCGCCGGGGCTGCGGCTGCCACCACGCTGGCTGCCCCCGTCATTGCGCAGACCGCACCGAAAGTGACCTGGCGCCTGACCTCGTCCTTCCCGAAATCGCTGGACACGATCTATGGCGCCGCAGAAGTGCTGTCAAAGCGTCTGGCCGAAGCGACCGACGGCAATTTCACCATTCAGGTGTTTGCGGCGGGCGAACTGGTGCCGGGCCTGCAAGCGGCGGATGAGGTGACGGCGGGCAATATCGAGGCCTGCCACACCGTTGGTTATTACTACTGGGGCAAAGACCCGAGCTGGGCTGTGGCGGCGGCTGTGCCGTTCTCGCTGTCGGCACGCGGCATCAACGCTTGGCACTACCATGGCGGCGGCATCGACCTCTATAACGAATTCCTCGCGCAGCATAACATCGTGGCGCTGCCGGGCGGCAATACCGGCGTGCAGATGGGTGGCTGGTTCCGCAAGGAAATCAACACCGTGGCCGATATGCAGGGCCTCAAGATGCGCGTGGGCGGCTTTGCCGGCAAAGTGATGGAAAAGCTGGGCGTCGTGCCGCAGCAGATCGCCGGCGGCGACATCTATCCGGCGCTGGAAAAGGGCACCATCGACGCGGCCGAATGGGTTGGCCCTTATGATGACGAAAAGCTCGGCTTCCAGAAGGTCGCGCCCTATTACTACTATCCCGGCTGGTGGGAAGGTGGCCCGACGGTTCACTTCATGTTCAACAAGGCCGCCTATGACGGCCTGCCGCCCGCCTATCAATCGCTGCTGCGGTCGATCTGCCAGGGTGTCGATGCCGACATGCTCCAGAAGTATGACTTCAAGAACCCGACCGCGATCAAGTCTCTGGTGGCCAATGGTGCGCAGCTGCGTCCGTTCAGCCCGGAAATCCTGAATGCCTGCTTCGATGCCGCCAATCAGGTCTATGCCGAAATGGAGGCAACCAACCCGGCCTTTGCCAAGCTCTGGGGCTCGATCAAGGCGTTCCGCACCGAGAATTACACCTGGGCGCAGATTGCCGAATACAACTATGACACGTTCATGATGATGCAGCAGAACGCAGGCAAGCTGTAAGCATCCGTCACGGCACGACAAGACCCCCGGCAGCCACGCTGCCGGGGGTTTTTGTTTGCCCCTGCCCGACATCGCCACAAAGAAAAACGGCGGCCCGGTGAGGGGCCGCCGTCGCATTTCTGAACAAGTGCTTTCAGTTGGCCGGAGCGGGTGTCACCGCGTCGGGCTGCTGCCCGATGGCCGGAGCGCCGAGAGAGGGGGCACCCAGCGAGGGCGCGCCCAATGTCGGTGCCCCGATCGCAGGCGCGGCACCGGGGACTGGTTGCCCCAGGCCTCCCCCCAGCCCGCCGCCGCCCAAGGTGGGCATCTGCGGCAGGGTGATCGTGACGTTGGATGTATCGACCGGCGTGCCCTTGTAGTGCATCACCAGTTGCGGGAAGGCGATCACCACGCCGACCATCACCACCTGGATCACCACGAAGGGCACCGCCCCCCAATAGATCTGCCCGGTGGTCACCGGATCGGTTTTCTTGCCCGTGACCTTGTCGAGATAGGGGATCCGCGGCGCGACCGAGCGCAGATAGAACAGCGCAAAGCCGAAGGGCGGGTGCATGAACGAGGTCTGCATGTTCACGCCCAGGATGATGCCGAGCCAGATCAGGTCGATGCCCAATGCCTCGGCCGGGGCGACAAGCAGCGGCACGATGATGAAGGCCAGCTCGAAAAAGTCGAGGAAGAAGGCCAGCAGGAACACCAAGATCGACACGAAGATCAGGAAGCCGGTTTCGCCGCCGGGCAGCGAGGTCAGCAGATGTTCGACCCAGATATGGCCGTTCACGCCATAGAAGGTCAGCGAGAACACGCGTGCGCCCAGCAGGATGAACATCACGAAGGCCGAAAGGCGCGTCGTGGCGGCCAGCGCCTGTGTAACCACGGCCATGGTCAGCCGCCCCTTCCCCGCCGCCAGCAGCAGTGCGCCGACAGCGCCCATCGCCCCGCCTTCGGTGGGGGTGGCGATGCCGAGGAAGATCGTGCCCAGCACCAGGAAGATCAGCGCCAGCGGCGGGATCAGCACGATGATGACCTGCTGTGCCAGCCGCGACATGATGCCGGTTTTCAGGCTCTTGTCGACGACGGCGGCCAGATAGATCGCCAGAATACCGACCACAGCCCCCAGAATGGTGGCATTGCTGCTGCCATCCTGATCGAAGTAGCGATGCGCGCCGTAAGAAATCGCCAC
Source organism: Gemmobacter fulvus (assembly GCF_018798885.1). Lineage (NCBI taxonomy): Bacteria > Pseudomonadati > Pseudomonadota > Alphaproteobacteria > Rhodobacterales > Paracoccaceae > Gemmobacter > Gemmobacter fulvus. Next base: position 3,165,682 of record NZ_CP076361.1, read on the forward strand.
TGCCGCCGCAAGGGCCACAAACAGCGAGGTCACACCATGGCCCAGCGTGCGCGCCTCAAGCGGCAGGGCAGGCATGGAGTTGGGCTTCAGGATCGACATGAGCAGCACATAGCCCATGTAGAACCCGGTCAGGATCAGGCCGGGCAGCATGGCGGCGGTATACATGTCGCCGACAGAGCGGCCCAATTGGTCTGCCAGAACGATCAGCACAAGGCTGGGCGGGATGATCTGCGCCAGCGTGCCCGAGGCGGCAATGACGCCCGAGGCGATGCGCCGGTCATAGCCATAGCGCAGCATGATCGGCAGCGAAATCAGGCCCATGGCGATCACCGAGGCCGCAACGACGCCGGTGGTCGCTGCCAGCAGCGCGCCGACGATGATCACCGCATAGGCGAGCCCGCCCCGGATCGGCCCGAACAATTGCCCGATGGTGTCCAGCAGGTCTTCGGCCATGCCGCTGCGTTCCAGCACGATCCCCATGAAGGTAAAGAAGGGGATGGCCAATAAGGTCTCGTTCGCCAGCACCCCCCAGAACCGGTTGGGCAAGGTGTTGAGCAGGGGCCAATCAAGCGTGATGTTGCCTGCGGACAGGGGCGCGAGTTCAACGCCGATGAAGAAGAAGAACAGCCCGTTTGCCGCCAGCGCGAACGCCACCGGATAGCCCAGCAGCAGAAAGATCACGAGGCTGGCGAACATGATCGGGGCCATGTTCAGCGCGATGAATTCCATCATTTCGTGATCTCCTCGACCAGCGCCTTGCCTTCCAGCTCGGCCGCCTCATGGGCAGAGACGAAGGGGGTCGGATCTTCCATGTCGCCGCGCATCACGGCGATCTTCTTGATGATCTCCGAGACGCCCTGAAAGGCCAGCAGGGTGAAGCCGATCAGCAGCAGCGCCTTGGCGGGCCAGATGATCAGACCACCCGAATTGGTCGACACCTCGCCCGAAGTGTAGGACCGCGCGACATAGGGCACGAAGTAATACAGCATCAGCAGCACGAAAGGCATCAGGAACACCACATGGCCGAACAGGTCGATCCAGTGCTGCACCCGGCGCGAGAACATGCCGTAAACGATGTCGATGCGGATATGTTCGTTCTGTTTCAACGTATAGGCTGCAGCCAGCAGGAAGGCTGCGCCGAAAAGATACCATTGCAATTCCAGCCAGGAGTTGGAGGAAACGCTGAATATTTTACGCACGATGGCGTTGGTTGCGCTGACGATCACCGCAATCAGGATCAGCCATGACACGGCTTTTCCGATGATTTCATTGATACGGTCGATCCCCGCGGATACCGCGAGCAGGCTTTTCATCTGTAAGACCCCCCTTCAGTTGGCGCTCTGGCGGCGCTCATATCTCATAATTTGGGAAAGTGGTAAGAAAAGTTGTCCAATTCCGCGAAACTTCTCCTCCTACTGCCGAGTTTCACGGATTTTTGCTCCAAAACCAAGGGGTAACGTGCGGGAAAGCGTTCCTGACTTGCCTGCTGCCTACAACTTGGGCACCGGGGTTCTTGAGTTCCGCCCCGGCTGACCCTAAACCTAGGGGGCAGAACAAAGGATGCTCTCATGCGTGTGTACAGCGATCTGGCCCAGTCGATCGGCAATACCCCTCTCATCCGGCTGAAGAAGGCGTCAGAGCTGACGGGATGCGAGATCCTGGGCAAGGCGGAGTTCATGAATCCGGGCCAGTCGGTCAAGGATCGGGCGGCGCTTTTCATCATCAAGGATGCGGTCGCCAAGGGCCTGCTGAAGCCCGGTGGCACGATTGTCGAAGGCACGGCGGGCAATACCGGCATCGGCCTTGCGCTGGTCGGCGCGTCGATGGGGTTCAAGACGGTGATCGTGATCCCGGAAACCCAGAGCCAGGAAAAGAAGGACATGCTGCGCCTTGCCGGGGCAGAGCTGGTTCAGGTGCCTGCCGCCGCCTACAAGAACCCCAACAATTATGTGCGCTATTCGGGCCGTCTGGCCGAGGCGCTGGCCAAGACCGAACCGAATGGCGCGATCTGGGCCAATCAGTTTGACAATGTGGCGAACCGCCAGTCGCATATCGAAACCACCGGGCCGGAAATCTGGGAACAGACTGATGGCAAGGTGGATGGCTTCATCTGCGCCGTCGGCTCGGGTGGCACGCTGGCCGGTGTGGGCATGGCCTTGCAGCCCAAGGGCGTGAAGATCGGTCTGGCCGACCCGGAAGGCGCATCGCTGCACAGTTTTTACACCGAAGGCACGCTGGACGCGCCCGGCAGTTCGATCACCGAAGGCATCGGGCAGGGGCGCATCACTGCCAATCTGGAAGGCTTCCGCCCCGATTTCAGCTATCGCATCCCCGATGCCGAGGCGCTGCCGATCGTGTTTGATCTGTTGCAGGACGAAGGGCTGTGCCTTGGCGGCTCGTCCGGCATCAATATTGCCGGCGCGATCCGCATGGCGCGCGAGATGGGTCCGGGGCACCGGATCGTCACCATCCTGTGCGATTACGGCACGCGCTATCAGTCCAAGCTGTTCAACCCGGCCTTCCTGAAAGAAAAGGGCCTGCCGGTGCCGGATTGGCTGGACCGGGCACCGCGCCCGATCCCGGAAGTTTATGCTGACGCATGATGGGCGGCCCTGCTGATCTGTTGCGCGCGCTGACGCTGGCGCTGTGTCTGGCGCTGCCTGGCGCTGTGGCCGCACAAACCACGCCCGCAACCCCGCCTGTGGCGACCGAAGAGCGCGCGGCAGAGACAGGCGAAGGCGCGGCCGCTGAGGGCGGTGGCGCGGCAGATCAGGTTCCGGCAGCCCCGGTTGCCGACGCGGCCCCGACGCCCCCCGCCAAGACCGGCGGGCTGAGCAAAAGCCAGACCGCCGGCAGCAACAACCGGGGCGGCAAGTCAATCTCGGTTCTGCCGTCGGATTCCAATGCTTTGGACTATGCGGCATGGGAACGGCTCGCCACCCGGGCCGAAACCGCGCTGGCCGACAGCACCACCTCGAACAACGGGCTGGAGCTGTTGCGCGGGCAGTTGGTGGATTGGCGCACCAAGCTGCAAGGGGCGCAGAACACCAATGCGACCCGCATCGCCACATCGCGCACCCAGATCACGGCCCTCGGGCCTGCGCCTGCGGATGGCGAAAGTGAAGCGCCGGAAATCGCCGAGCGCCGCAAGGCGCTGAACGAACAACTGGCGCGTTTGCAGGCCCCCGGCCTTGCCGCCGAAGAAGCCTATCGCCGCGCCAGCGGCCTTGTGTCCGAAATCGACCGGGTGCTGCGCGAACGGCAGGCGAACGAGCTGCTGAAACTGTGGCCCAACCCGCTCAACCCCGCCAACTGGGGCACAGCGGCGGCGGCGGTGCGCGACAGCCTGATGCCGATCTGGGCCGAGGCGGCGGTGAACTGGACCCGGCCCGACCGCCGCGCCTATCTGGTCGATAACCTGCCGGTGATCGGCGTGCTGTTGCTGCTGGCGATTGCGCTGATCTGGCGGGGCAGGGCGTGGATCGAGGGGTTTGCCCTCCGGCTGCAAACCTCGGCGGCATCGGCGCGCGGGCGCAGGCTCTGGGGTTTTCTGGCGTCGCTGGGGCAGATCATCGTGCCCACGGTTGGCGTGTTCCTGATTTCGGTCGCGCTGGCGCTGACCGAAATGGCGGGCAGTTCCGGCAAACAGCTGATTGCCTTGCTGCCCCCGGCGGGCTTTGCCCTGTTCGCGGCGCATTGGCTGGGCGGGCGCATCTTCCCCAAGGCCAATTGCGAGGACGGGCCGCTGTCGCTTGGCCCGGAACAATGCGCCGAGGGGCGGTTTCACGCCACTATGATCGGGCTTGTGCTGGCGCTTGAGACGCTGCGCGCCGGTCTTTTGCCCAATGCCCGCCTGCCCGAAGCGGCGGTGCCGGTGATCACCCTGCCGCTGATCCTGCTGATGGGGCTTATGCTGTGGCGCATCGGCCATCTGCTCAACCGCCATCTGGCGCGCAATGCCACCGATGGCGAAGCGGGCGGGTTTGCCAACCGCATCATCGGCATCTTGGCCAAGGTCACGATTGCGATTGCGGTGGCCGGGCCGTTGCTGGCGCTGATCGGCTATGCGTCGGCGGCGGCGGCACTGGTGTTCCCGGCGGCAGGCTCGCTGGGCCTGCTGGCGCTGCTGGTGGTGATCCTGCAACTGATCGGCGAGCTGTACAGCCTGATCCTGCGGCTGCCGCCCGAGGATGATGCGCAATCGCAGGGCCTGCTGCCGGTGCTGGTGGGGTTCCTGCTCACGCTGGCCTCTCTGCCTCTGTTCGCCCTGATCTGGGGCGCGCGCTTCGATGATCTGACAGAACTGTGGGCGCGCTTTACCCAAGGCTTCCAGATCGGCGAAACCCGGATATCGCCCTCGAACTTCCTGTATTTCGCGGTGCTGTTCGCCATCGGCCTTGCCCTGACCCGGCTGTTTCAGGGCGCGCTGAAAAGCTCCATCCTGCCCAAGACCAAACTGGATCAGGGCGGGCGCAATGCCATCGTCTCTGGCACCGGCTATCTGGGCATCTTCCTTGCCGGGCTGATCGCCATCAATTCGGCGGGGATTGACCTGTCGGGGCTGGCCATCGTCGCCGGTGCGCTGTCACTGGGCATCGGTTTCGGCCTTCAGAACATCGTGCAGAACTTCGTGTCCGGCATCATCCTGCTGATTGAACGCCCGGTCAGCGAGGGCGACTGGATCGAGGTCGGCACGGTCTCTGGCACGGTGAAGGCGATTTCGGTGCGGTCCACCCGCATCCAGACCTTTGATCGGTCGGATGTGATTGTGCCCAATGCCGATCTGGTGTCGCAGCGCGTCACGAACTGGACGCGCTACAACCTGTCGGGGCGGCTGATCGTGCCGGTGATGGTGATCCATGGCAGCGACCCGGATCAGGTGCTGCGGGTGCTGCGCGAGATTGCCGAGGCGCAGCCCATGGCCGTGCTGAACCCGCCGCCGGTGGTGGCGCTGGTGGGCTTTGCGCTGGATGGTATCCAGTTCGAAATCCGCGTGATCCTGCGCGATGTGAACTTCCAGCTGTCGGTGCGGTCGGCCATCAATCAGGACATCCTGCGCCGGTTCCGCGACGAAGGCATTGCACTGGCGCATACCGGGGCCGGGTCCAAACCGCTGCCCGAACCGGAGCCCGAGGAAGATGAGGCATCTGCCCCGCATTTCTTCCCGGCGGTGATCGTGTCGATGCCCGCCAGTGCCGATGCGGCCAAGGCGGCACAGGCCGCTGCAAAAGCCGTCACACGGCGCAAGGCGGGGGCCGCGCACCCCGGTCCGGCCAGTCTCGGCCGGGATGCTGATGACTCCGACGCCTTCCTCGATGGCATTGAAGACGAGACCGAACGATGAGCCTGCCTGCCACACGCCTGCTGTTCCGTGACGATGCCTATCTGCGCGAGGCCCCGGCGCGGGTGATCGGCCATACCGCCGAAGGGGGGATCCAGTTGGATGCGTCCATCTTCTATGCCACTTCGGGCGGGCAGCCGGGCGACAGCGGTCGGCTGGTCTGGCCGGGCGGGCAGTTGGCGATTGCCACGGCGGTCAAGGCCGATGGCGGCACCATCGCACTGGTCGCGGGCGAGCCTTTGCCGATGCCGCCAGTCGGAGCCGAGGTGATGCAGGTGTTGGATTGGGAGCGGCGCCACCGCCACATGCGGGTGCATACTGCGCTGCATCTGTTGTCGGTGGTGATCCCGCTGCCCGTCACCGGCGGGCAGATCGGCGCGGATCGCGGGCGGCTGGACTTCGACATGCCCGAGCCGCCGCAGGATGTGGCGGCGCTGAACGACGCGCTGAATGCGCTGATCGACCGCGATTTGCCGATCAGCGAGGAATGGATCAGCGATGCCGAATTGCAGGCCAATCCGGGGCTGGTGAAAACCATGTCGGTGATGCCGCCGATGGGGCAGGGCCGGGTACGGCTGGTGCGGATCGGGCGCGGCGCGTCGCAGGTGGATCTGCAACCCTGTGGCGGCACCCATGTGGCCCGCACCGGCGAGATTGGCCGGGTCGAGATCAGCAAGATCGAGAAAAAAGGCAAGCAGAACCGTCGCGTCAGCCTGACGCTGGTGGACTGACGCGAAACAGCGTCAGAGCCCGTCGGGGATCCGGTGCAGGGCGCGTTGCACGATGGGCGGGGCATAGCTGATGTCATGCATGGTTTCCTGCCGCACAATATTGCGCCACAGCGCCGGTTCGTTGGGCAGGCGCTCCAGCACCGCCGCCGTCATCCGGTTCATCCCGTCGATCCGCCGCCGCACCAGCAGCGAAAAGCCCGGATAGAAGCGCATGTTGCCCTCCAGCCCGAACTCGAAGAAGTTGATGTTGGACTGGTTCTGCCGGTCCTGACAATAGACCGACACCCCATCCAGATGCTGACGCACCAGCCCGAAATAGGCCAGCCGCGGAAAGCGCCGGGCATTGGGGTTTTCTTGCTGGGCGAGGATGTTTTCCTCAAACCCCTTGAACAGCGTCACCTCGTCGCGCGTCTTGACAAGGGCCACGTTGGTGACGATTTTTCCCTGAAACATGAAGGATTTACGCCAGAACCGATACATGGCATCCGGCAAGACATTCTGATCGACCGGGCGGGATTTGCCGATCAGCAGCTTGTCGCGCATTTCCATCAGGAAGCGGTCGGGCAGGGCGCTGCGCAGATCGTCCAGCGGCTCCAGCAGGATGCGGGCATCCACGCCGAAATGCGCACAGATCTTGGCCAGAATATCCGGGCGCGGAAAGGCCTCGCCCGCCAGATAACGGTTGAACTGGGTGCGGTTGATGCCGATCTGCTGGCAGATCGCAGTGACCGGCGGCCCGTCGTCGCACAATTGCCGCAGATTGCGGCCAAAGACCGAGCGGACCTCGGTGGGGGACATTGGGGTTTGGGGCATGGCTGACGCTCCCGTGCGGCGGGACTCTCTGGTTGTGACGCTAATCAGCGTCAGTCGTGAAACAAAATCGTTGGCATGTCCATCGTCTTGATGCGGAAAACCGAATGCAGCGTCATCGCGCCTGTGCATAAATAGCTGAGAAGGGACAAAATACCCTGCAATGACGCAAGTGGCGCAGAAACGGAGTGGCAAAGATGCTGGGTGTTGTGATCTGGAGCTGCCAACGCACGGGCCGGGCCATCATCTGGTGCGCGGACCATCGCGATCTGGCGCATTATGAACGGCCCGCAGTCTCTGCGACACGGATCAGCGTCGAAGCCGGCGATCTGGTCGAAGTGGTGCTGATGACCGAACGGTCCGTCCGGCGTTGTGTCAGCATGAAACTGGTCGAAGCGGCCTATATGCCCGAGGTCGCAGCCGAGCTGAAGGGCCGCAGACAGGCCATCGCCGCCGCCTGAGTCCGTGCCTGGCCGCCCCGCCAAGTCGGCCAGCAGAAACGTGAAACAGCCCCTTGCACCCGGTCAGGACTTCGGTTTAAACGACGTGCAACGGACAGGTGGCCGAGTGGTCGAAGGCGCACGCCTGGAAAGTGTGTAGGCGGGGAACCGTCTCGAGGGTTCGAATCCCTCTCTGTCCGCCATAAATATTCCCATAAGTCATTGTTAGGATTGAATAAAGCTCTGTGGCTTTCAGGCAGTTTTTCGGAAAGCCGGATTTTGCACCACATCTTGATACACAATCTGCCCACATCATGCTCTTGCGTGAAAGGTTCAGATGGTGTAGCCGGACAAAAATATGAGTACAAACGGACAAAAATATGAGCACATGAGCTATGCTAGCGGCGCATAGCTCGAGCGGCGATAGCCTACCCATCCGCACGCTGCTTGTGGTCATACAGGTCCGGGAACGGATAGCCCGGCACTACCCGGGCCAGCTCTTCCTTCGTCAGTGCGGCTTCCAGCACAACCATCGCCTCGTGCACCACACTGTGCCACATCGGGGCACCGCGCCATCGGGTATCCTCGGGCTGTCGGCGTAGCTGGCAAAGCGCACGGCAGGCCAGTTCCAGCGGAGGCTTTTCTCTTCGGGCTGCCATTGTCATTCCCCTATGAGATCAGAATTTGAACCGCAGATTTGCAAAGGGGGTAAGGATTCCCTTGCCCCCTCCACAGATCAGCCCACCGCCAGTAGAGCCGCCGTCAGATGCCGCCTGCATCATCTGCCCATCGACAATCTGTCGCGCGACAGCGCCCGCATGATTGCGACCTCGGCCAAGTCCAGCTCTGTGGTCTCGAATCTTATCCTTCGCTGCTTATTTCCATCAGCATGCTGTAAACAGAGTTGGCTTCTTCGTTCAGATCTGCCCGCGACAGGATGGCCGAACTGTCCAAGCTCAGAAGTCTTGGCGCGCGGGTGTCACTGACGTTGCCCCCGACTTTTATCCAGCGTGAGCGAGACTCCGAGTTTGAGTTTGGCTGTTTTGGTCGGGTTGGGCAACGGGGGCTGGCGCGGAGCTTTGCGGGTTGCGCAGCGTCTGGCCCCGTTGCGGGGTGAAGGTTTGGGCGAACTCGGCAGGCGTCTGCCAGCCAAGGCGTGAATGCGGGCGTTCGGTGTTGTAGTCCTTGCGCCAGACGGCGAGCATGGCGCGGGCGTGGTTCAGGGACGGGAACAGGGTCTCGTTCAAAAGCTCGTCTCTCAGGCGACCGTTGAAGCTCTCGATGAAGGCGTTCTGGGTCGGCTTGCCGGGCGCGATGTAGTGCCAGTCGATCTTGCGGTTGTCAGCGAAGGTCAGGATGGCGTTCGACGTAAACTCGGTCCCGTTGTCGCTGACCACCGTGATCGGCTTGCCGCGGGCCTCGAACAGGGTCGCCAACTCCCGCGCTACCCTTGCGCCAGATAAAGACGTGTCGGCGATCAGGGCAAGGCACTCCCGCGTGCAGTCATCCACAACGGTCAGCACGCGGAAGCGGCGGCCGTCGGTCAGTTGGTCGGAGACGAGGTCGAGCGACCAGCGCTGGTTCGGCATCAGCGGCAGCGTCATTGGGGCTCGCGTCCCTATCGCCCGCTTGCGCCCACCGCGGCGACGCACGTGCAGCCGCTCCTCGCGGTAGATGCGGAACAGACGCTTGTGGTTCACCTCATGCCCCTCGCGCCGCAAGAACACATGCAGCCGCCGATAGCCGAACCGGCGGCGCACCCGCGCCAGTTCTTTCAGCCGCTCACGCAGCACCGGGTCATCCTGACGGATCGCCTCGTAGCGCATGGTCATCCGGCAACAACCGATCACCCGACACGCCCGCCGCTCGCTCATCCCGTGATCTGCCACCAGATGCGCGACCGCTTGTCGCTTTGCGGCGGGCGTCACCACTTTTTTCCCAGGAGATCCTTCAGCGCGGCATTGTCGAGCATCGCATCCGCCAGCAACCGCTTCAGCCGGGCGTTTTCGTCCTCGAGACCCTTCAGCCGCTTGGCCTCGATCACATCCATACCGCCATACTTGGCTTTCCACTTGTAGACCGTCGCATCACTGACGCCATGCTTGCGGCACAGATCGGCGACGGAAATCACGGCCTCGTGCTCCTTCAGAATGCCGATGATCTGATCTTCGGTGAACCTGCTGCGCTTCATCTCTGGTCCTTTCAGTTGGGCCAGAGTCTACCTCAAACTGGATTAGGCGGAGGGGGAAACGTCAGCGCTGCGGGTAACGCCCCGCCGATGACGCTGCTTGAGACGATAGAAAGCACTGACGTATCGCCATGTTTGCTTCGCTCTTTCGATCCACGCCTCCGGGTGGAGGCGACGCCTCAAGATCGGCCGCGGCAACAGTATTCCGGTGGTTACGATCCACGCCCCCGGGTGGGGGCGACTGTCGATACGAATTTCTCGCGATACGTTACCGAGTGGTTGCGATCCACGCCCCCGGGTGGGTGCGACCCCAGATGCCGCAAAAGCGGATGGTCCACATCCGCGTTTCGATCCACGCCCCCGGGTGGGGGCGACCACCCACAAGGGCGGGTTGCGCATCGTGGGCGAGGTTTCGATCCACGCCCCCGGGTGGGGGCGACATCCAGCCGGTTTCGTGGCCGCAGTGGCCGCAGGCGTTTCGATCCACGCCCCCGGGTGGGGGCGACCTTGGGCTGGATGCCCGTGAGTTTGAGCAGGGGCTGTTTCGATCCACGCCCCCGGGTGGGGGCGACAACCCCTACCATGATCCAACTCCCGCCCTACGGGGTTTCGATCCACGCCCCCGGGTGGGGGCGACGCAGGATCAGGCTAAAAGCCAAGCGCAGGCGCTGGTTTCGATCCACGCCCCCGGGTGGGGGCGACTCCGACCTGCCCGGCCAGATCGGCGCGCATCATCGTTTCGATCCACGCCACCGGGTGGGGGCGACCGACGAATGTGCCGGTCAGAAACGATCCGGCGGTGTTTCGATCCACGCCCCCGGGTGGGGGCGACCACCGCGCGATTGCTCGGCAGGGGCCAGCGGCGCGTTTCGATCCACGCCCCCGGGTGGGGGCGACATCCAGCGATGTGAGCGTGATTTCCGACGCGCCGGGTTTCGATCCACGCCCCCGGGTGGGGGCGACGACGTCCGACAAATCGGGCCTGCTGCCCCTCCACTCGTTTCGATCCACGCCCCCGGGTGGGGGCGACCTGATTGCCGCACATCTGCCCGAGGCCCATCCGGCAGTTTCGATCCACGCCCCCGGGTGGGGGCGACCCCGAGATCGACGAGGGCGAGATCACCCTGACCGTTTCGATCCACGCCCCCGGGTGGGGGCGACCGCTGATTTGGCGTCGAGACGCTACGATGTCGCAAGTTTCGATCCACGCCCCCGGGTGGGGGCGACGGCCTGCAATTGTCGTTGCCATGCGGCCCTCTTAAGTTTCGATCCACGCCCCCGGGTGGGGGCGACGTAGGCCATGTATGCCCCTGCCCCGGCCACGCCCAGTTTCGATCCACGCCCCCGGGTGGGGGCGACCGCTGATTTGGCGTCGAGACGCTACGATGTCGCAAGTTTCGATCCACGCCCCCGGGTGGGGGCGACGGCCTGCAATTGTCGTTGCCATGCGGCCCTCTTAAGTTTCGATCCACGCCCCCGGGTGGGGGCGACGTAGGCCATGTATGCCCCTGCCCCGGCCACGCCCAGTTTCGATCCACGCCCCCGGGTGGGGGCGACGGCGCGATTTACCCCAGCATCGGCTATTCGGCGGAGGTTTCGATCCACGCCCCCGGGTGGGGGCGACTTCGCAAGGACCTTGTTTTGTTCGGCCTCAGTGCGGTTTCGATCCACGCCCCCGGGTGGGGGCGACTCGACCGGATGCCCGATGAAAGCGGGCAGGTGCTGGTTTCGATCCACGCCCCCGGGTGGGGGCGACGTCACAGAGGCATCAAGCGCCGTGTGATTGGTGGCGTTTCGATCCACGCCCCCGGGTGGGGGCGACCGCATGGCCATGTTACGGTCGATTGGAGCGCCAGCGTTTCGATCCACGCCCCCTGGTGGGGGCGACGGCGTGGACATGTAGAAGTCACCGCCGAGGCGGGTGTTTCGATCCACGCCCCCGGGTGGGGGCGACCGCCACCCCGACAATGCAGAGGATATGTCATGGCAGTTTCGATCCACGCCCCCGGGTGGGGGCGACGGGGTCCCCCGTTCGAGCCGGGGCGTCGGTACCATGTTTCGATCCACGCCCCCGGGTGGGGGCGACGGCCCCGAAAATCCCGGCCATCGCTGCCCGCGCGAATGTTTCGATCCACGCCCCCGGGTGGGGGCGACCGCCCTGGGGCGGGTGCGATATGGCCAGCATCAGGTTTCGATCCACGCCCCCGGGTGGGGGCGACGCGCTGATCCTGTTCCGGCAGGTCGGCAAACAGGCCGTTTCGATCCACGCCCCCGGGTGGGGGCGACATCAGAACACAGGTGTCTTTGCGCATGGAGCGGTTGTTTCGATCCACGCCCCCGGGTGGGGGCGACCCGGGGCCGACCTTGGTGCAGCCGATGTGCGGGTTGTTTCGATCCACGCCCCCGGGTGGGGGCGACGCCAGTTGCAGGGCCAAGCCCAATTCCCGCTCCTGTTTCGATCCACGCCCCCGGGTGGGGGCGACCGGATGCGCAAAAACCTTTGCGATGCAATTGGCGCTGTTTCGATCCACGCCCCCGGGTGGGGGCGACCGGCGCTTGGCACCCCAGACAAACTCGTCCTGAAAGTTTCGATCCACGCCCCCGGGTGGGGGCGACTCGCTGCGATGGTCGGGTTCGACAAAGCAATGGGAGTTTCGATCCACGCCCCCGGGTGGGGGCGACGGTCAGGCCGCTGGTGTGGGGTAAATGGGGAGAGGCGTTTCGATCCACGCCCCCGGGTGGGGGCGACCGCGCCAAAGGCTGGCGGATGCCCGACAACACCGTGTTTCGATCCACGCCCCCGGGTGGGGGCGACTCTGCATCCGCTCGGGCCGCTTGGTCAGCACCTGGTTTCGATCCACGCCCCCGGGTGGGGGCGACGGGTTGACCGCTACATAGTCTATAAATTAAGCATGTTTCGATCCACGCCCCCGGGTGGGGGCGACGCCCCGAAAATCCCGGCCATCGCCGCCCGCGCAAGGTTTCGATCCACGCCCCCGGGTGGGGGCGACCACCCGCAGGCTCTCCGCGTCTTTCTGGTGGTCACGTTTCGATCCACGCCCCCGGGTGGGGGCGACCAGAACTCGCGCACATCGCCAAACACCTGCAGCCAGTTTCGATCCACGCCCCCGGGTGGGGGCGACATCCGGAGTGGTGGCGCTGTATCCTCCGAAAGATGTTTCGATCCACGCCCCCGGGTGGGGGCGACGATAGCTGTCCATATCGCGACGGCAGCTTTCAAAGGTTTCGATCCACGCCCCCGGGTGGGGGCGACTGTTTCGGGGCCAAGGCGGTGCGGGCATGAGCGCGTTTCGATCCACGCCCCCGGGTGGGGGCGACGGCAAAATGACCACCGGCACCAATGACGACTGGCTGTTTCGATCCACGCCCCCGGGTGGGGGCGACACCGAAGGCGATTGAGCCGCCGCACGCGGTCAACAGTTTCGATCCACGCCCCCGGGTGGGGGCGACCGCGACCATCGCGGGCAGGCGCAGGCGCAGTTCGTGTTTCGATCCACGCCCCCGGGTGGGGGCGACCGGGCAGCCTTGCCCCGTCTGCAATGATCTGGCGGTTTCGATCCACGCCCCCGGGTGGGGGCGACTGTTCAGGCGGTTAACAAGTGGACCCGCGAGACGGTTTCGATCCACGCCCCCGGGTGGGGGCGACTTCTGTGCGATCACAAAATCATTCTGTGACAACACAGTTTCGATCCACGCCCCCGGGTGGGGGCGACGAAAGCTGACCTTGGGCAATGCGACTGCGCCAGAGTTTCGATCCACGCCCCCGGGTGGGGGCGACATCAGGATATGGTCAATGGCGAGACTGTAGTTGTGTTTCGATCCACGCCCCCGGGTGGGGGCGACCGGGTCACCGGGTTGGTCGTGTCATTGGCGAGGAGGTTTCGATCCACGCCCCCGGGTGGGGGCGACCGATGGCGTTTGAGGTGGCGGCGCAGGTATGTGATGTTTCGATCCACGCCCCCGGGTGGGGGCGACCTGGGCCGCTCGATCTGCACATATTCCAGATAGGGGTTTCGATCCACGCCCCCGGGTGGGGGCGACGCGCAGAGTTGTCATCATCCTCGCGCTGGCTGTCGAGTTTCGATCCACGCCCCCGGGTGGGGGCGACGCGATTGATGCCCGCGCCCTGCACCCAGATGGCCGTTTCGATCCACGCCCCCGGGTGGGGGCGACATACTACGGCACCGGCGACGGCGCGCGCACAGACGTTTCGATCCACGCCCCCGGGTGGGGGCGACTTGCGGTCACGCGGTGCGCCGCCCTTGGCCTTGGTTTCGATCCACGCCCCCGGGTGGGGGCGACGATGGCCCCAAGCGCCCCTGCGGCAGAATAGATGTTGTTTCGATCCACGCCCCCGGGTGGGGGCGACGATGTATTTCTGTCCGCCGGACTCGAAGAAATTGGAGTTTCGATCCACGCCCCCGGGTGGGGGCGACACGGCCATGCCGCCGCCGGTGACGGTGTGCCCGACGTTTCGATCCACGCCCCCGGGTGGGGGCGACCATGCGTCAGCCAATCCAAAAGGTGGTTTTATTGGTTTCGATCCACGCCCCCGGGTGGGGGCGACGATCTGCACCAGGACGAAGAAACCGGCGTGCGAATGTTTCGATCCACGCCCCCGGGTGGGGGCGACCGCGCAGCCGGAACAGTCGGCCTTGCTCTCGGGATGTTTCGATCCACGCCCCCGGGTGGGGGCGACCAAGGTGCCATCGAAAACCGAAGACAGCCTGGATGTTTCGATCCACGCCCCCGGGTGGGGGCGACATGCGGCGGTCGAGATGCCCCGCGCCGATCAAACGTTTCGATCCACGCCCCCGGGTGGGGGCGACCTCGGCAAGGATGAGGTTGTGACAACCAACGCCTATGTTTCGATCCACGCCCCCGGGTGGGGGCGACCCCCCGGCGCATAGCAAACGGAAATCGAGAGAGGGGTTTCGATCCACGCCCCCGGGTGGGGGCGACTGTCGATGCCATCGTGATTGAGGTCAACGGCGCGGCGTTTCGATCCACGCCCCCGGGTGGGGGCGACCGCAAGATGGATACGCGCGACGTGATGCGAGGGCTGTTTCGATCCACGCCCCCGGGTGGGGGCGACGGTGTTTTCGCAGAAACTCACCCATTGCCACTGGCGTTTCGATCCACGCCCCCGGGTGGGGGCGACCATCAACGAGAGATTGGTGAGCCATCTTCTCAATGTTTCGATCCACGCCCCCGGGTGGGGGCGACCGCTGGTCAGGGTTTCGGTGCCGGTGGCGGCCGCGGTTTCGATCCACGCCCCCGGGTGGGGGCGACGACCATCTCGCTGTCGCCGTGGGCCACGATATACCAGTTTCGATCCACGCCCCCGGGTGGGGGCGACCGCTGTGGGGCACCAGATGGCAGAGTGACCTCGCCGTTTCGATCCACGCCCCCGGGTGGGGGCGACCCATCAACGAGAGATTGGTGAGCCATCTTCTCAATGTTTCGATCCACGCCCCCGGGTGGGGGCGACATCAACCTGATGATCCGCCGAAATGGGCGCACCAAGTTTCGATCCACGCCCCCGGGTGGGGGCGACGACGCAACCATCATCGTGATCGAGGGCTGATCCATGTTTCGATCCACGCCCCCGGGTGGGGGCGACACCGCCCAAGCCAATGCATGCCACCACCATAAACGTTTCGATCCACGCCCCCGGGTGGGGGCGACCCGGTTGTCGCCCATTTCCGGCGGGCTGAACCGAATGTTTCGATCCACGCCCCCGGGTGGGGGCGACGCGACTTTCAAAATAAATAGACCCCCAAGGATATGTTTCGATCCACGCCCCCGGGTGGGGGCGACTGTCCATCTCATCAACGGCATCCCCGATCATCCGCAGTTTCGATCCACGCCCCCGGGTGGGGGCGACTTCGAGACCCACGGCATATTGTCCGCGACCACAGGTTTCGATCCACGCCCCCGGGTGGGGGCGACGCGAGACACGCCGTCCCTGCCCATGCGACGGCGCGTTTCGATCCACGCCCCCGGGTGGGGGCGACTCGTACCCGCAGCATTTCCTGCCACCCGATAGAGGTTTCGATCCACGCCCCCGGGTGGGGGCGACGCAATGGATCTGTCATGCGTCCTCGCAGTGCATGTTTCGATCCACGCCCCCGGGTGGGGGCGACGATGGCGTGGGCCTTTGCCCGCAATAGCTTGCCGGGTTTCGATCCACGCCCCCGGGTGGGGGCGACTTTATGTGTTTTTAGAAGCTATATCTTCACGAATGTTTCGATCCACGCCCCCGGGTGGGGGCGACTTGAACTTGTGCAGTTCATCACCGCGCTGTGCGACCGTTTCGATCCACGCCCCCGGGTGGGGGCGACGTGGCGCGTGGGTGGTGGTGACTGAGGGCAGCGATGTTTCGATCCACGCCCCCGGGTGGGGGCGACCGTGTAGGCTTTATCGCCAAAGCTGCATTTCCATTGTTTCGATCCACGCCCCCGGGTGGGGGCGACCTGGCGATCCAGACCGCCCTGCTGGACAAGACCGTTTCGATCCACGCCCCCGGGTGGGGGCGACGCAGGCCTCATAGGCATCAACCTGATGATCCGCCGTTTCGATCCACGCCCCCGGGTGGGGGCGACCAGACGATGGGCCGCCCGTCCCTACGCGCGATCAGGTTTCGATCCACGCCCCCGGGTGGGGGCGACAGAAACCAGCGCCGCAGGCGCATTGGCGCCGAATGGTTTCGATCCACGCCCCCGGGTGGGGGCGACGCTGCCTCGCACTCATGGCGCGGGCGCGTGTCGGGGTTTCGATCCACGCCCCCGGGTGGGGGCGACGTGTGGATCAGGCAGCCATCCGGGCCGACCCCATAGGGTTTCGATCCACGCCCCCGGGTGGGGGCGACCACCGACACCACCACCTGCCAAGGGTCCGCTCTTGTTTCGATCCACGCCCCCGGGTGGGGGCGACGGTAGGCGTTGGTCATTTTGGTCGGCCAATATTGGTTTCGATCCACGCCCCCGGGTGGGGGCGACGCGACTGCGACAACGCGGACAACCCAACCGATAGTTTCGATCCACGCCCCCGGGTGGGGGCGACCACCTCGGAAGAGGCCTCGGAGGGCAGAGCAAAGGTTTCGATCCACGCCCCCGGGTGGGGGCGACGCGCAGGCGTCTTGATCGACCGCACGGCAGCAAGGTTTCGATCCACGCCCCCGGGTGGGGGCGACGCCTGATTCCGCACGGCCAGACCGGCATGGTGGGGGTTTCGATCCACGCCCCCGGGTGGGGGCGACAGCTTATCACCGATATGCGCAACACGTCTGGCGGTGTTTCGATCCACGCCCCCGGGTGGGGGCGACCACGCGCCCAAGCCTCTGCACGCGGGTTGAAGCCGTTTCGATCCACGCCCCCGGGTGGGGGCGACCATAAGCCTCCACCGCACCAGACACCTCTGCCAGGTTTCGATCCACGCCCCCGGGTGGGGGCGACGGTCCATCCGCCGACCTCGATCAGCCCGTCTTGGGTTTCGATCCACGCCCCCGGGTGGGGGCGACTACGGATCTTCGCACCGTATCCGAGCTGCACACCTGTGTTTCGATCCACGCCCCCGGGTGGGGGCGACCACCGCGCATCGTGGCGCGGGCAGCATCAGCAGAGTTTCGATCCACGCCCCCGGGTGGGGGCGACGCCGGTCTATGGCCGAGATGCGGGGCGAGTTTGGCGTTTCGATCCACGCCCCCGGGTGGGGGCGACATGATTGGTGAGATACCCCACACCGGCAAGACCTGTTTCGATCCACGCCCCCGGGTGGGGGCGACCGCGGCTGGATGCCTTCCATCTGACTGATCATCAGGTTTCGATCCACGCCCCCGGGTGGGGGCGACCCACGTTAACCAGGGGTGTGGGGGCGATGATGACTGTTTCGATCCACGCCCCCGGGTGGGGGCGACGGGGCAAGCGGGCAAACGCTTGGATGATGGCGGCGTTTCGATCCACGCCCCCGGGTGGGGGCGACGTAAGCCCGGCCCTTCCAAGGTCCAGTTGCGGATGGTTTCGATCCACGCCCCCGGGTGGGGGCGACCCCCCGCAGGCCCCGTGATTTCGCGCCGTGGCCGCGTTTCGATCCACGCCCCCGGGTGGGGGCGACGTGGGCACCTATACCGATGCTGTCTGGGATTGGGCGTTTCGATCCACGCCCCCGGGTGGGGGCGACCCGGTTGATTTCGCCATAAAGTGGGGTCATGCGAAGTTTCGATCCACGCCCCCGGGTGGGGGCGACGCCTGCGCCCGGCGTGCTGGAAAATCTGGCGCGGGCGTTTCGATCCACGCCCCCGGGTGGGGGCGACGTGGGGGGATATAGAGGATTGGGGAGCATGGGTAAATTGTGGGGATGGTGCGGATGTGCGAGAAAATGTGCTGCCACGGGCACTGTCCACCCGAGTCAGTTTACTTTTATCAACGATTTCAAAGAACTGTCCTTGCTGCGAACCTGGGCCGGAAAATGGCACGCTTGGGGTTCGCAGCGGATAGGGGGCTCTGTGTCAGATGATCAGCGGGCCGTTCAGGTCGGTGGCGGGCTTGGCTCCGACATGCTCGACCCGGCGGGTCCAGTTGGCGCCCAGATAATAGTAGCGCAGGCTGTCATGCGATGGTTTGATGATCCCTTCCAATCGCGCCTTCAGCTTGGCCCATTGGCCCGGATCCACCTCGATCTCGAAAACAGAAAACTGCACACGCTGGCCCCAATCTTCGCAGGCGCGGGCGACCTGGCGCAAGCGCTTTTTACCACCGTCCTCCAGTGTGTTCACATCATATGTGACCAGAACCAGCATCTCAGCTCCAGAACCAGGGGGGATAAGCGTCCAGATCACCGCGCAGATGGCGGGCCAGCATCTGCGCCTGAAGATAGGGCACCAGACCGAACGGGGCCTTTTCGGCCAGAAACGGATGCAGGCGTTCTTCCTTCTTGCGCTCTTGCCAAGCGGTTAGAACCAGCTTGCGGGCGTCATCGGTCAGCAGCACGGCCCCACCTTCCATCTGGCGGAAATCGCCCGCGCGCAGCTGACGGCGGTTGACCAGCGACAACGCGAGCCGGTCGGCAAGGGGAGCGCGCAACTCCTCCATCAGGTCGAGCGCAAGGCTGGGGCGGCCCGGCCGGTCGCGGTGCAGGAAGCCCACAGCCGGATCAAGCCCGACGGCCTCGCAGGCGGAACGGCAATCATGGGTCAGCAAGGTGTAAAGGAAGGACAGCAGGGCGTTGATCGCATCCAGCGGCGGGCGGCGCGAGCGCTGGGTCCAGCGCAATTCGGCATCGGGCGAGCGGATCAGATGATCAAAAACCGCGAAATACAGATTGGCCGCCTCGCCTTCGGATCCGCGCAGCGCGTCCACGCCGGTATCGGACAACTGCACCCGGCGCAGGATCATCGCCATGCGGTCCGAGGCCCTTTCCAGCGCTTCGCGGGCGGCGGCGGCCATCTCGGACCCATAGTCGCGCAAGGCCCGGCGGATCACCGCGCGCTGATTGGCGATCTTGCCCATGACGATAGAACGCACGATGTCCTCAGCAGTATCGGCAACCCGGTATTGCGCGCGGCGCAGCAGCACATTGCCCGACACCGGGCCTTCGATCCTTGCCTGAAACCGGCCTGCGCGGTCCAGCAGAGCAATGGTGATGCCGCGCTCGGCGCAAATGCCGATCAGCGCGGGCGAGAGCAGGATGGGCCCGAAAGCCACCACCGAGGCCAGCATGTGCAGGGGCACGCGGGCGCGTTCCACGCCGTCGACCTCGGCCAGCAGAGCCTCGCCCTCTTTCTTCAGGGCGGTGCCTTCCGTGGTGACGTAAACGGTGTTCAGCAGCTTTTTCATGGGTTTTCCAACGCCTTGGCCAACATGCGGTCGCGCCAGTGCCGCACCGGGCGGGCGACGATCTCGGGGCGGCACAGCTCCAACAGCGAGCAGGCGCGGCAGCGGGTCTTGTGCAGTGTGGGCGGAGGCGTCTGGCGACTGGCCAGCACCGCCGCCAGATCGGCCACGGTCGCTTCGGTCAGCGCGCGCAGCGGGGCGTCGAATGGCACCACGACCCGGCGCTTGGTCTGGGCATAGAACAACGCCCCCTCCGGCACAGGCTGGCCGGTCATTTCCTCCAGACACAGCGCCTGCGCGCAAAGCTGCACCTCATCGGCGCGGTGCAGCTTGGGCTTGCCGCGCTTGTATTCCACGGGGAACGGGACAAGGCCCTGAAACTCCACCAGATCCGCCACCCCGGTCAGATTCAACCGCGCCGAGGCCAGTGGCAAGGACAGCACGCGCCGCAGCCCGCGCGCACGGCGGCTGCCGCCCTTGTCGGCCACGGCATGCAGCACGTCCCCTTCGGCGGTAAAGCGGTTCTCGGCCCAAAGCCGCTCCAGATGGATCAGCGCTGCCTGCCGCAGGCAGTAAACCGCATGCTGCACCGCCGAGAGGGGGATGGGGTCCATCTCGGCGGGCAGGTCGGTCATGGGTCAGACCAGTTCGAGGATGTCGATGCCCTCTGGCAGGCCCTCGTGGTCGATGGTGATGGTGTAATCGCTGAACCGGCGGGTGGGGGCAAGATTGCCCAGGCCGCGATCATCCAGCGCGCGGAACTCGCCATCGACATTGCGACCGATCTTGACCCGGTCGAACAGCGTATGCGCGGGCGCATTGCCCAGCGCGTTGGCATGTCGGAAGGCGATCAGCTTGCGGGTCGTCATCTCGCCCCGTGCAGCCGAACGGTCATGTTCGAACATATTGGTCAGCGCCTCGAACAACAGGTCGAGATCCGCCTCGGAAAATCCGGTGCGTTCGGCAAACTTGGCCGAGATGAAGCCATGCGCGACGTACAGCCCGTAAGGGACGATATGCTTGCGCCCCATGGTGCGGTTGTCGGTGCGGGTATCGCTTTCCTCGGCCCCTTCGGCGCGTTTCTTCTGTTCGGCCTCATTGGTGGCGGCCATGCGGGTGATCGAGATTTCCACCGGCAGAACCGGCTCCACCGAATTGGCGAAGGTCATCTGCACCGGGCCTTTGACCTGCCCGCAATTGATGCCGGTCGACATGACCGCGCCGAAGGTGCGCACATCGAAGAAGTTCTGGCACATGAAATCGCGCAGTGCCGTCGCTTCGGCGTCATCCTTCGGGTTCAGCTTGGCATCCTTTTTTGCCTTCGCATCGTCGGGGCGCAGGGCAATATAGGCTTGCCGGTGTTTTTCGTTCAGGATCGAGCCTTCCTGAACATAGATGTGATGTCCGGCCTCGCCGGTTCGGGCCAGATCGACATAGTTGCGGATCTTGCGCTTGAGGCTGACATCGGTGACGAGGCCGTGGTTGGTTTCAGGATCAAGCCGCGGCAGGTTACCTGCATCCGGGTCGCCATTGGGGTTGCCATTGGTCACATCGAAAATCAGCACAAAATCATGGCGGCGGGAAAGCGTGGTCATTCGGTCACCTCGGGGGTCTTGTCATCGTGCTTGCGGAAAAAGTCGCTGCGCTGGTGGTAATAGCCCAGCCCGAACAGCGCCTGTTCGGCAGCGGTCAGCGAGGCGGGATAGGGGTCATTGCCCGGCTCCATCAGATCGGTGATCGCGGTCAGCAGCTTTTCCAGATTCACCGCCCGGCCGGGCGATTGCTTGCGCAGTTTGGAAAAGTGGTTCTGCGCCCCCGCATCCAGCGTGCGATAGACCTTCTGTGGCGTGGCCGAGGCCGCGCCATAGAACTTGTCCTTGATGGTGGCGTTCACATTGCCGCCCAAAGCGGCGCGCTGCACCTCTTCATAGACGGCGAACAGCCGTCCGAGCATATAGCCCTTGTTGGTATTGGCGGGATCGAGCGCCACGGGGGCCTCCTTGGATTTGAAATTACGGATGAGAATGGATTTCAGGATCGCCGCCCGCAGCGGGCTCACCTCGCCATCGGCGCGGAGACGCATCAGCGTGGTCGAGAGCAGCGTGAGCGGGTAGGGCGCGCCGGTCAGGATTGCGCGCATCCATTCGCCCGCGATCAGCGGCGGCACATTCTCGCGTTTGCCCTGTACGGCCAGTTCGATCAGATAACGCCACAGCGGCGGCCAGCCGTCACGGGGTGGCGGCTGAACCTCTGTATCCTGCAGGTAGCGCTGATAATGCGCGGTCAGCGTGCCGAAATCGCTGGTCCAGTAGAAGCGCACCGACAGGCGCGCAGCATTGGGGGCAAGGCCGAGAACGTGGAACCGCACCCCTTGCGCCAGATTGGGGGCCACCTCGGTCAGACGGGTTCCGCTGCGGATCGCATCCAGCTTGTCCTTGATCTTTGCCGCCGCAAGCTTTTCGTCACCGGCGGGATCAAAGAAGGCGCTGAACAGGTTTTCCGCCTCCTCGGCTGCATCGTCTGGCGCATCCGCCCAGAACACGGTCGAGGCATCGCCGATCTGGATCCGGTGCCCGCTGTCCTTTTCCAGAAAGCGGTTCAGCGCGGTGGTATAGGCAAAGGCGGCGGCCTCGGACACCGGGGCGTTGTCGCCCTGATCGTGGCCATAGGAGGTAAAGGCGTCGAGGTTGAACGAAATCAGGCTGGCCCCCGAGGATTGCGCCCCCCAGACCCCCTTGATCGAGGGGTGCAACCGGGCCACCGGGCCGGGGGTACAGGTCACAAGGCAGATCTGCGGATCCGAGGCACCTTCCGCCCCGATCTCGCGCCAGAGCGTCCGGGCGGCGGGGCGATCGTGCAGAAAGGTGAACTCGCCCGACAGGCGGAACACCAGATTCTGATCGCGCGCCTCGTCTTGCCACTGCGGCGCGGCAAAGCTGGCGGGATCCCAGCTTTCCAGAAACCGGCACAAGGCCAGCAGGCCCGGGTCGGTGGTGTCGGCCAGCCAGTCCAGATGCTTTTCCCGGAACTTTGCATGTTCCTCGGCGGTGCGTTTGCCTTCACCAGCCGTCACGCCCAGCACATAGGCCGATTTGTCCCACAGGAAGTTCGGCGCAATGCCTGCGGTGCGTTTGACCGCCTGTGGCACCAACAGCATCCTCGGGCTGCGCTTCTTGTCATCGCCGCGCAGGTCGATCACCTCAGCCACGCGGCCATCCGTTTCCAGCACCACGCAGAAGCCGATCTTCTCGGTGGAAAACCCATAGGGCGGGGCGTCGGGCAGGCGGTCATAGGCGCGGGTGAGGGCGGCGAGCAGGCTCATCGCTTCACCTCCGGGCTGCCGGGGGCGGGCACCTCCATCACACCATCGCGCAAACCGGCGCGGAACAGCAGCGAGGGGCGGCCGGGTGCGGCGTGGTCTATATCCCACAGCATATAGCCCAGATCGCGCGGCGTGCCGAAGCCGAGATCAGCGGTTTCGGCCGCAGGGTTGCGGGCGGGCAGGGCGGCACCGGGTTCGATCAATTCAAAATGCGCGGCAAATTCGCGGGTGCCAAGGCAGGGCTGGTGAAAACATTGGCCGCGCGCCGCGCGCCGGTTGAAGATGTCCAGATGTTTGCCTTCACTGTCGCTGACATCGGCCCGGGCGGTGAGCGTGAAATGCGCCTCGATCACATAGCGCGGGGCCACCAGAACCGTCGAGGCGCGCTGCTGGCGATCCTCATCGACCAGAAGCTGCACGCCCTCCAGATCCCCCCGGTTCATCGCGCGTTTGATGGTGCCTGCGGGCGCCTTGTGCCCCACCTCATTGCGGCGGATGGATTGGAAGCGGATCGGCTCCAGCACATGGATACGGTCGATTTCCCAGCGGATTGCGGGCTTCCAATGCACCGCCTCCAGCACGCCCCGCGCGGCAGAGGGGGTCATTACATCATAGCTGACGCGTTCGACCTTGAGTTCGGGGCGGGTGAACAGGGCGTGTTGGCCCCAAACATGCAAGCGAATACCGTAAGCCATGATCTTTCCTCAAATTCCGTCCAGACTATCGCTTCGCGCGCATCTGGCAAGGGCGATCTTGCCGCAGGTTGCGCGCCCGCAAGGCGGGCGCGCAGTGCTTCTTTCACTGCACACAGATCATACGTTTCGATCCGCGCCCGTTAGGGCGACCTAGCCAGAAGTGCTTGCCCTCACGGAAAGAACTTCAGCGCAATGCGCAAAGCAAGCGCAAGGCATTCCAAAAGCATCTCTATGGTGGAGCTGGGTTTGGGCGGCTTCAAATTCATTGTCTGCGCTCCCGCGGGGTTGCTATGGAGCTAACTTAGAGTGTGCTTGGTGGATTTTAAAGTTCGTATGATCTGTATGTGAAATATGATCTGTATGTGAAAATTTCCAGCTTGATTAGATCATGGTCTGATCTGCCGCAAGATATTCCGCGTTCTCCCATCTCAGCCCGGTATCCTGATGATAGAGCGTATGCGTCGCCAATACGCAGAACTGGTCGCCGCGCAGATGCGGGGCTTCAAAACGGGCATGGCCGTTCTGCACCAGAAGGCTGCGTGCCTTTTCAGGCACTTGCACGGTGAAGGGCTGCAATTGACGTGCGATCAGGCCGGAAGGGATGTCGGCTACGCCCAGACGGGCGACCGCCGCTTCGGCCTCGGGTTCAATGGCGATGATCACCGGCACCATCAGGCTTTCAATCATGCGATAGGCCTCGGCGGTGCTGCGATAGGGGAAATTGGTGTGCCCCGCCCCGATATCCTTGCCAAAGACGAAGGCGTCGACCATTGGTTGCCCCATCCGCTCGGGCCCCCGGGTCCAGTAGACCTGTTCGAACCAGTCGCGGATGGCCTCGGGCGACAGCAGATCGTCGAACCGTGCGGCGGTGCTGCGCATGGCGGCGATGAGCGGTTGCAGGCTGCGCGGCACGGGCTGGCCGGGCGCCTCGAACACGGTCAAGGTGCTGTCCTCCAGCGGGCGTTTGCCCTCCCTGTTGACCCTGCCCGCCGTTTGCACGATGCTGTCCAACCCGGTTTCTGCCCGCCAACCCTTTGGAAAATCGACATCAACCCCGGCTTCGATCAGGCTGGTGGCGATCAGTCTGCACGGGGTTCCGGCCTTCAGCCCCGCCCGGATATCGGCCAGAATGCGGCGGCGATGGCTGGGGTATTGCCGTGTGGTCAGGTGCACCGCGCCCGCCAGCCCCTCGGCCTGCACCGCCTGAAACAGCTCCAGCGCATGTCTGCGGCTGTTCACGATCACCATGCCCTGCGGCGTGTCACGCAGCGCCGCGATCAGCGCGGCATCCTCCATTGCGCCGCCCTTCACGATCCGGGCGCGGCGCAGGCGGCTGGCCAGCCCCACCGGATCCGGGGCCAGCTCGCGCCCCTCCAGCGGCAGACCGCCCTGTTTCAGCTGGCGGCTGTCAAAGGCCGGTTGCGTCGCGGTACACAGCACCACGCTACAGCCATAGCGGGCCGCCAGAATGTCGATCATCCGCAGGGTCGGCAGCAGCAGGTCGCGCGGCAGGCTTTGCGCCTCGTCCAGCACGATCACCGATCCGGCGATGTTGTGCAGCTTGCGGCAGCGCGAGGGGCGGGCGGCGAACAGGCTTTCAAACAACTGCACATTGGTGGTGACGACCAGCGGCGCGGCCCAATCCTCCATCGCAAGGCGGGCCTTGTCGCGGCCCTGCTGGCCCGGGTGTTCGCTGTCGATGGCCGAGTGATGCTCCAGCACGATGTCGCCGCACAACTCGCGGAAGGTCGCCGCAGTCTGGTCGATGATCGAGGTATAGGGGATCGCATAGATGATGCGCCGATGGCCGTGGAGCGCCGCGTGATCCAGGGCAAAGCCGAGGCTGGCCAGCGTCTTGCCGCCGCCGGTGGGCACGGTCAGGGTGAACAGGCCGGGGGGCAGGGCTGCCTTGCTGCGGATCTGGGCCAGCACCTCCGCCCGCAGGCGGTTCAGGTCGGTTTCGGCCGGAAAACGCGCCATATGCGCATCGAAATCGGCGCGCAACCGGGGCAGCAGATCGGGCAGGGCAGGCCAGTCGCGGTCTTTCTGGCGGGCCTCCAGCCGGTCATAATAGGCCTCGGTGTCGCGGAAATCGGCATCGACAAGGCAGGAAAAGATCATCCGCCCGGCGACCGACAGATCAAAGGCGGCAGTCTCCTTACCGCGCAGCTTTGCCATGATCTCGGGCAGTAGCGGCGCGAAATCAACCGGCGTTGCGGCGGTGATCGCAGGCGGGATCGGGTCTTTGAACAGATCGAGCCTGCGCTCCATACTGCTGTCAGACCCCATGACATCGGGCAGACCCGCGTGATGGCCCAGAATGGCATAGGCCAGAAGTTCGGCTGCCACACGCTCGGCCCCCTTGGCACGGCCCAGCACCAGCGCCGCCCCGGCGGTGGAATGGTCAACCCGGTCGGGGGCGCCCAGCAGCCGACGTTGGAAGGCCGGATCATGCTTGCCAAAATCATGCAGGGCGGCTGCCAGACGGGCCGCCTGGCTGAGCCCAAAGACCGCGGCACGCGGGGCGGCCAGAGCTGCGGCACCAGCCTGATGCGCCGCAAGCGTCTGCCAGTCTGCCAGATGGCCGGGCGTGCCGGAATGTGCGTAGATCTCTTGGCTCATCGGTCTCGCCTGTGGTGATGCCGGATGGCCAGCAGTGTTCCCGACTGACGCGGGCATCGCAATTCCGAAATCGGACGGATTTGAAATATGCGGATCGGTGGCGGCTGTGGGGTTGCCCCTTTGGGTCGCAGGATCGTTGTTAAAAGACTGGGCATTCGCCACCAAACGGCGCAGCGCGAGGTCTCATCGCGACGCGGTTCGACAAGCTGTTGCGGCGATAAGCCAGACCTGTTCCTGTAGCCTTCCCCAGAGACATAACGAGAAAAGCCCCCTTGCGGGGGCTTGCTCGTAAATCTCTGTATTGTCAGGGATTTTTTTGGCTCCGGCGGTAGGGATCGAACCTACGACCAATTGATTAACAGTCAACTGCTCTACCGCTGAGCTACGCCGGAACACGAGGGGTGTATAGCGAGGGGTTTTGGGGGGGGCAAGAGGTTTGGCGTGGAAAAAATGCAGGTTGGTGAAGTTTTTTCGTGCCGCCTCAGATCCGGCTGAATTCGGCGTCGGGGTGCAGGGCTGGTGTGGCTCTGATCTGATTTCTGTCAGCCAGATCAATCAGATGTGCCAGAAGGTTGCGGCGGGCGGCGGGGATCAGGGGGGCGGGGGTGTCGTGATAGACGCGGGCGGTCAGGGTCTCGAGCGTGGCCGGGCCGGGCGATAGGGCGGCAAGGATCGCGGCCTCGCGCATCCGGCGGTGCGCGATGAGGGCGGTGATCCGCTGGCCGGGATCCTCGATCGGGGCGCCATGGGCGGGGTAGGCGCGGCGCCAGCCTTGTCCGGCCAGGCGCGTCAGGGTTGCCAGATAATCGGTCATGTCGCCTTCTGGGGGCGAAACGAGCGAAGGCGCCCAACCCATCACATGATCGCCGGAAAACAGCCGGTCCTGCCAGCCGAAGCACAGATGGTTGCCCATATGGCCTGGGGTGTGCAGCGCGGTGAGGCTCCAGTCGCCGCCCTGCACCTCGGCGCCATCGGCAAGGCAGCGGTCGGGCACAAAGCCGTGGTCGACGCCTTCGCCCCCGACAAGCCCGCTCAGCCCTGCCATCCGCGGCGAGCGCCCGGCATCCGCCGCGCCAAAGGCCAGCACCTCGGCCCCGGTCACGTCGGCCAGCGGGCGGGCAAGCGGCGCATGATCCAGATGCGCATGGGTGACGAAGATATGGGTGATCCGCTCGCCGGGCGCGAGCGCCGCCTGAATGGACGCCAGATGCGCGGGCAGGGCGGGGCCAGGGTCGATCACCGCCACCGTACCCTGACCGATCAGGAAGGTATTGGTGCCCCAATGGGTCATCGGTGACGGGTTGGGGGCCAGCACCAGCCGCAACCCGGGTTCAAGCGTCACCGGCACACCGGCCTGCCATGGCTGCATCCTCTGTCTCCTCTTTCGCCCGCAGCGCAGCGGGGCTAGGCTGGGCGCCATGTCCATGCGCCTCAAATCCGTCTTGCCCCGCAGCCTCTATGGCCGTGCCCTGCTTATTCTGGTCGTGCCTATCGTCACGATCCAGCTTGTCGTGTCCATAGCCTTCATCCAGCGGCATTTCGAACGGGTGACGCAGCAGATGACCGGCGGCATTTCGGTGGAACTGCGGCTGGTGCTGGACCGGCTGGCACAGGGCGACGAGGCGGCGGCGCAGGCTCTGGCCGGGGGGCTGGGATTCGGGCTGGCCGACGGCACGCCGCCGCTGCATGACGTGCGGCGCGCGCCCTGGGATCTGTCGGGGCGGGTGGTCGCCGACACGCTGCGGCAGGAGGTGCCCGGATTTCTGGGGGCGGATCTTCTGGTCGAGGAAGGCCGTGTGGTGGCGGATTTTCAGCTGGGGCCACGGGTGATCCGCACCAGCATTGACCGGCGGCGCATGTCGGCCACCAACCCTCATCAGCTTCTGGTGCTGATGATTGCGACCTCGGTGTTGATGACGCTGATTTCCTATCTGTTCCTGCGCAACCAGATTGCGCCGATCAAGCGGCTGGCGCAGGCCGCCGAGGCCTTTGGCAAGGGGCAGCACATTCCCTACAAGCTGCGCGGGGCCACAGAGGTGCGGGCGGCAGGGGCGGCGTTTCTGGACATGCGGGCGCGGATCGAACGGGCCATCGAAAGCCGGACCCTGATGTTGTCGGGGGTCAGCCATGATCTGCGCACGCCGCTGACGCGGCTGAAGTTGGGGCTGGCGATGCTGCCCGAGGATGAGGAGACCGCCGCTCTGCTGGCTGATGTCGCTGATATGGAGCGGCTGGTGAATGAATTCCTGGCCTTCGCGCGCGGCGACGCCACCGAGGATGGCGAGTTGGTCGATCTGGCGGCGCTGCTGCGCCGCGCCGTCGACAATGCCGAGCGTGCGGGGCACAGCGTGGAATTGCGCGGCGAGACGGCGCTGTCGATGCGGCTGCGCCCGGCGGCGGTGACGCGGGCGGTGGAAAATCTGCTGGGCAATGCCTGGCGCTTTGGCACACAGGCCCGCATCACGCTGTCCTCCACCGAACGCACGGCGCGCATTGTGGTAGAGGATGACGGGCCGGGCATTCCGATGGAACGGCGCGACGAAGCGGTTCTGCCCTTTGCCCGGCTGGATGGTGCGCGCGATCCGAACCGGGGCGGCGGCGTCGGGCTTGGCCTGTCGATTACCGCCGATATTGCCCGCAGCCATGGCGGTGTGCTGCGGCTGGGCGAAAGCGAGGATCTGGGCGGTCTGAAGGCCGAGCTGGTGCTGATGCGCTGAGGCCTTACAGCGGGGTGGCCAGCACCAGCACCCAGGCCTGCGCCCGCGCCTTGCCGATGCCCAGACCGATCTGGCGCAGGCCGGGGTTGAGGATATTGGCGCGGTGCGGCGGCGAGGCCATCCAGCCGCGCACCACCTGCGCCGGGTCATTGTTATACCCCAGCGCATTGTTTTCAGCGACGGTGGCAAAGGCATAGCCCACCCGTTTCAGCCGCGTGCCCAGATCGGCGCCATCGGGGCTGACATGGCTCAGGCTGCGGGTCCGGGCATTGTCGCAGGCATGGGCCTGCGCGGCGGCGGCGAGTTTCGGCGCGGCGCGGAAGGGTTTCAGACCGGCAGCGGCGCGTTCGGCATTCAGCAGATCCAGCACCGTGGCCGCCATGGCCTTGCGGCCGGGCGGGGCGCATTTGGCTTGCACCGGCATTGCGGCACCGGGCAGGGCAAGCGGCGGCAGCGTGGGCTGGGGCGGCTGGCTTTGGGCCATGGTGGCCAAGGCAAGGGTCAACAGCGCGAGCAGCAGAGGCAGAGAATAGCGCATGGCATTCCTTTCCGGCCTGTCATCGCGGATCCATGTCGCAGATCCGGCACGCGGGCCATGACTGTGAGGGCGGCAGAACATCACGAAAGGCAGCGACAGGCACAAAACGACACATGCACACCGCCCGAGTCTTCGGGCGGTTTTTAGGGGGATGCGGGGCGGAACCGTTGATCCTGCCCCGCCATGGTCGCGCCGCTTTGCCGTTGCGTCAAGGGCTGCGGCGCGGAGATGGGGATCAGCGCAGCGGCGTGGCCATCACCAGCACCCAGGCCGGTTTGGCCCCGGCCGCCATGCCCAACCCGGCCTCTGTCACCTTGGGGTCCAGCAGATTGGCGCGGTGTTTGGGCGAGCCGAGCCAGAAATCGACCAGACGTTCGGGCGATCCGGCAAAGCCGAGGCCGGTATTTTCGGTGGCGCGGCGCGGCGCATAGCCCACCCGTGCCAGACGGCTCATCAGCGCCGCGCCATCCGATCCGACGTGGCGATAGGTCTGATGGGCGGCATTGTCGCAGGCATGGGCCTGTGCTGCCCGGGTCAGCCGGTCCGAGGCGCGCAGCGGCGCTAGGTCCTTGCCCGCCCGCAAGGCATTGGCGCGACGCAGCACCTCGGCGGCATATGCTGCCGTCTCAGCCGGGCGAGGGCATTGGGTGGTTGCCGGGGCAGGGCCGCCTGAACTCGCCGTGCTGGCCGATGTTGTGCCGACCGGCAGCGGGACGATGATGCAGGCGGACAGGCTGGCGGCCAGCGTCAGCGCCAGCAGCGGCGCCAGACGCCGGGATGCAAGGGGGCGGGGCAGGATCATGCGAGACTCTTTCGTGCGGAACATATGCCGTTTAAAAGGCAATCCGGGGCGGATGCGCAATGGCAAAGCCGGAACAGGACAAAAGGTGGGGTGCGGATGCTGGATGGTTGGGCACGGCGGCTGATGGATCCCCCTCTCAACCACCTCGGGCGGCAGCTGGCCACGCGGGGGGTGACGGCGGATGCGGTGACGCTGGCCGGGCTGGCGCTGGGGCTGTTCGCGGCCACGGCCCTTGCGGCCGGGCTTGCGCCATGGCTGGCGCTGGCGCTGCTGCTGGCCTCGCGTGTAGCGGACGGGTTGGACGGGGCCGTGGCGCGGGCCAGCCGCAAGACCGACTTCGGCGGCTATCTCGATATCACCTGCGACTTCCTGTTTTACGGCGCGGTGCCGCTGGCCTTTGTGCTGCGCGATCCGGCCAATGGGGCTGCGGGGGCCTTTCTACTGACCAGTTTCTACGTCAACGGCGCCAGTTTTCTGGGCTATGCGATCCTTGCCGAAAAGCGCGGCCTGACCACCGCCAGCCGGGGCGAAAAATCGCTGTATTTCACCGCAGGCCTGCTGGAAGGCAGTGAAACCATCCTGTTTTTTGTCGTGCTCTGCCTGTGGCCGGGCCTGTTTGTGCCATTGGCCTGGGGCTTTGGCGGTCTGTGTTTTCTGACCGCGCTGAGCCGGGTTCTGCTGGCGCGGCGGGTGTTTGCGCCGTGAACCCCTGCCGCCAACCGTCGGAAACCGGCGGGCGGAATAAGCCAACTGCCCTTGCAGCCCCCGGCGCGCAACACTAAGACTCGGGTAATTCCTCGGCGATAAAGCTCAACGCAAGGCAACAGGCAGGCGACCATGAGAGACCCGATCGACCTTTACATGAACACCCTTGTCCCGATGGTCGTCGAACAGACGAGCCGGGGCGAACGCGCCTATGACATCTTCTCGCGCATGTTGAAGGAGCGGATCATTTTCCTGTCCGGCCCGGTGCATGACGGCATGTCGTCGCTGATCTGCGCGCAGCTTCTGTTCCTTGAGGCGGAAAACCCGTCCAAGGAAATTGCCATGTATATCAACAGCCCCGGCGGTGTCGTGACCTCGGGCCTGTCGATCTATGACACGATGCAATACATCCGCCCCAAGGTCTCCACGCTGGTGATCGGGCAGGCGGCCTCGATGGGGTCGCTCTTGCTGACGGCTGGCGAAAAGGGCATGCGCTTCTCGCTGCCGAACAGCCGTGTGATGGTGCACCAGCCCTCGGGCGGCTATCAGGGCCAGGCGACCGACATCATGATTCACGCCCGCGAAACCGAAAAGCTGAAGCGCCGCCTGAACGAGATCTACGTCAAGCACACCGGGAATGATTACGCGACCGTCGAACAGGCGCTGGAGCGCGACAATTTCATGTCGGCCGAGGATGCCAAGGCCTGGGGCCTGATCGACGAAATCACCGAGGCGCGCGGCAAGGCCGAAGGCGAACCGAAGTAAGACACCACGCCCCCGGCGGCCAGGGCTCCGGGGGCGATTTGCGATTGTGAAGGCGCGGGGCTTGCCCTAGACTTTCAAGATAGCGCCGAAGGGTGCGCACGGCAGAGGATGACGATGGCGAATAATTCTGGCACCGACAGCAAGAACACCCTCTATTGCTCGTTCTGTGGCAAGAGCCAGCATGAGGTGCGCAAGCTGATCGCGGGGCCCACCGTGTTCATCTGCGACGAATGTGTCGAGCTGTGCATGGATATCATCCGCGAGGAAACCAAGACCACCGGGCTGAAAAGCACCGATGGTGTGCCGACCCCGCGCGAGATCTGCAAGGTTCTGGACGACTATGTGATCGGTCAGGAACATGCGAAGCGTGTTCTGTCGGTTGCGGTTCACAACCACTACAAGCGGCTGAATCATTCTGCAAAGAATGATATCGAACTGGCGAAATCGAACATCCTGCTGATCGGCCCCACCGGCTGCGGCAAGACCCTGCTGGCGCAGACGCTGGCACGGATTCTGGATGTGCCCTTCACCATGGCCGATGCCACCACGCTGACCGAAGCGGGCTATGTCGGCGAGGATGTCGAAAACATCATCCTCAAGCTGCTGCAAGCCAGTGAATACAACGTGGAGCGGGCGCAGCGCGGCATCGTCTATATCGACGAGGTCGACAAGATCACCCGCAAGTCCGACAACCCCTCGATCACCCGCGACGTGTCGGGCGAGGGGGTGCAGCAGGCGCTGCTGAAGATCATGGAGGGCACCGTGGCGTCGGTGCCGCCGCAGGGCGGGCGCAAACATCCGCAGCAGGAATTCCTGCAGGTGGATACGACGAACATCCTGTTCATCTGTGGCGGGGCCTTTGCCGGTCTGGAAAAGATCATCGCGCAGCGTAACAAGGGTTCGGCCATCGGCTTTGGCGCCGCTGTGAAGGGCCCCGAGGATCGCGGCGTGGGCGAGCTGTTCAAAGAGCTGGAGCCGGAAGATCTGCTGAAATTCGGGTTGATCCCGGAATTTGTCGGCCGTCTGCCGGTGATCGCCACGCTGACCGATCTGGACGAGGCGGCGCTGGTCACCATTCTGACCGAGCCGAAAAACGCGCTGGTGAAACAGTATCAGCGCCTGTTCGAGATCGAAGGCGTGGGCCTGACCTTCACCCCCGATGCGCTGGTGGCCATTGCCAAACGCGCCATCAAACGCAAGACCGGCGCGCGTGGTCTGCGCTCGATCATGGAAGACATCCTGCTGGATACCATGTTCGAACTGCCGGGCATGGGCGATGTGTCCGAGGTTGTGGTGAAGGAAGAAGCGGTCAATTCCGGTGCCGCACCGCTTCTGGTGCATACCGAAGCCAAGAAGAAAGAACCTGCCGCCGCAGGCTGAGCGCCGGGTGGGAGCATTTGCAAAAAGGCGGCCTTCGCGGGCCGCCTTTTTCATTTGGCTCTGTCTGGGGGGCCGCTGCTACGGGGGCCCGCCGGATTGCGGCGCATCATCGCAGATCTGATACCAGTCCGGCTTTTCAGAGGTGAATTCATGGAACTGGTTCCTGAGGCCGACCTCCGTATCCAGCGCGTTTGCGGCGATGGGGAAGGTGGCATCCTCGGACAGGATTTCACCGAGCGAGGTTCCGCAGAGCCGACAGAAACAGCGGCCATATTTGTAAGGCGCGCCGGGTTTATAAAGGGCCACATGCTCCTTGCCCTGATGCCACATCAGGTCTTCACGCTTTATGAAAACGATGGTGCTGGCCCCCACTTTTCGACACCGCGAACAGTGGCAGGTGCCCATCATCGAGGGCACCGCCAGGATTTCGAACTGCACGGACCCGCAGCAACAGCTTCCCTTGATCATGTTATTTCCCGCTTTCAGATGTGTTAAATAATGGGAACATTATGGGAACATCTGACTGTGATCAAGGTCCGTCACGGGGGCAGAACGGCAGGGTGCCGAGAGGGGCTGCTGGCTACAGGAAATCAAAGCGCAGCGCGCTGTTAGCGCGCGCCTTCGGCAGGCGCGCAAAAGGCCGATCCGGCGCTTTCCCGCCCAAGGCGATGCGTCTTGCCCCTAGACCTTCCGCGCGGTTTCCGCCATAGGAGAACAAATCCCTTCGGAGGCCCGCGATGTATTTCCTCAAGCGTCTCGTCACCTGGTGGAATAGCCAGACGATCGGCACCCAGCTTTTCACTTGGCGCAAAGGCGTGAAGGTGGGCGAGGACGATCAGGGCAACACCTATTACCAGACCGCCGACGCCAAGCGCCGCTGGATCATCTTCAATGGTGAGGCCGAAGCCTCGCGCGTGTCGCCCGATTGGCATGGCTGGCTGCATTTCACCTGGGATCAGCCGCCGACCAAGGCGCCGCTGACCCATAAGGTATGGGAAAAGCCGCATCAGGAAAACCTGACCGGCACGCAGGCGGCCTATGCGCCCACCGGCTCGATCCGCAAGGGCGCACCGGCCGAACGGCGCGATTACGAGGCGTGGCAACCCGAATAAGGGGCCGGAGATCATGGCGGAAAACGCAACAGAAGTATTGGCTGGCGGTGTGGTGCTGGTCGCGGCCTTGGGCTTTCTGGCCTATGCCGCGCAGGGCGTCGGCTTTGGCGGCAGCAGCAGCAGCTATGACCTGCGCGCCTCGTTCCAGTCGGTCGAGGGTATCTCGGTCGGCACCGATGTGCGGCTGGCAGGGGTCAAGGTCGGCACCGTGTCGAAGCTGGAGCTGAACCCGGCCACCTTCTATGCCGATGCGACCTTCTCGGTTCAGGATCATGTGCAACTGCCCGAGGATTCGGCGGCGCTGATTTCTTCCGAAGGTTTGCTGGGCGGCAATTTCGTGGAACTGCGTCCCGGTGGCGCGCTCGACAATCTGCCCGCCGGGGCGGAAATCGAAGATACGCAAGGTGCGATCAGCCTGATCGGTCTGCTGATGAAATTCGTCGGCAAATCGGCCGAGGATGGTCTGGGCGGTGCCGCGCAATGAAGCGGCTGCTGGTCGCCGCCCTGCTGACTGTGGCAAGCCCCGCTGCGGCAGAGGATGTGACCGATTCCCCCGGTGCGATCCTGCGCTGGCTCGACAAGATGACGGGCGAGACGGCGGATATCGAACTCAGCCGCGGGCAGGCTGCCGTTTCAGGACGGCTGACCATTCAGTTGGATGAATGTCGTTATCCCAGCGCGAACCCGGCCTCCAATGCCTATGCCCATCTGACGATCATGGAAAAGGGCAAGGCGGATCCGGCCTTTACCGGCTGGATGGTCGCCTCCAGCCCGGCGCTCTCGGCGCTGGAACACCCGCGTTACGATGTCTGGGTGCTGCGCTGCCTGACGCCCGGCGCACCTCAGATCGAGGATATGCCGGAGCCGGAAGAGGGCGAAGAGATTATCGCGCCGCAAGAGGGCTGATAGAGGGGCGGGGCAAACTCTGCCTGGCCCTGCAACGCCGTTTGCAACCTGTCCTGATACGCGGCCCGCGGGATCTCGATCCCGCCCAGCGTGGCCAGATGCGGTGTCAGGAACTGGGTGTCGCACAGGATGAATCCGCCCGCCCGCAGCCGGTGCATCAGCCAGGCCAGCACGATCTTTGACGCCGATCTGCGGCGCGAAAACATGCTTTCGGCAAAAAAGGCCTGCCCCAGCGCCACGCCATAGACACCACCAACCAGACGGCCCTCCTCCCACATCTCCAGACTATGCGCGAAGCCGCGCTGGTGCAGCGCCAGATACAGCGCGAAGATGCGGTCGTTGATCCAGGTGCTGTCGCGGTCGGCGCAGCCTGCCACCACGGCTTCAAAGGCGGTATTGGCGCGGATGTCATAGCCGCCGCGCAGGATCTCGCGCCGGAGGCTGCGCGAGATGTGAAACCCGTCCAGAGGCAAGATGCCACGCCGACGTGGATCGACCCAATGCAGCGTGGGATCAGTGGCGCTTTCCGCCATCGGAAACACACCGGCGGCATAGGCCCGCAGCAGCAATTCGGGGGTGATGACCTGATCCATCAGATGAAAAGGGCGCCCGAAGGCGCCCACTCCCTTAGCCGAACTGGCTTTCCAGCCATTTTTCCAGCCAGTGAATGTTGTATTCGCCGCTTTGCACATCCGGCTCGGCCAGCAGGGCATGGAACAGCGGCACCGTGGTATCGACCCCATCCACGATCAGCTCTCCCAACGCGCGGCGCAGACGGGCCAGCGCCTCGGGCCGGTCGCGGCCATGCACGATCAGCTTGCCGATCAGGCTGTCGTAATAGGGCGGGATCGAATAGCCGCCATACAGCGCCGAATCCATCCGCACCCCCAACCCGCCGGGGGCGTGGAACACCCGCACCTTGCCGGGGCAGGGCGAGAAGTTCGGCAGCTTTTCGGCGTTGATGCGGACTTCGATGGCGTGGCCGTTGATCTCCAGCTCGTCCTGCGTGAAGGACATCGGCAGGCCCGATGCGACGCGGATCTGTTCGCGCACCAGATCAACGCCAAAGATGGCTTCCGTCACCGGATGTTCCACCTGAAGGCGGGTGTTCATCTCGATGAAATAGAACTCGCCATCCTCATAGAGGAACTCCACCGTGCCCGCGCCGATATAGTTGATCTTGGCCACGGCATCGGCACAGACCTTGCCGATCTTCGCCCGCATCTCGGGCGTGATGCAAGGGCCCGGCGCTTCTTCGAACACCTTCTGGTGGCGGCGCTGCAACGAGCAGTCCCGCTCGCCCAAATGGACGGCATTGCCCTTGCCATCACCAAACACCTGAATTTCGATATGGCGCGGCTTTTGCAGGTATTTCTCGATATAGACTTCGTCATTGCCGAAGGCGTTTTTCGCCTCGGACCGCGCGGTGCGGAAGGCCACTTCCAGTTCTTCGGCATTGCGCGCGACCTTCATGCCGCGCCCGCCGCCGCCTGCGGTGGCCTTGATGATCACCGGAAAGCCGATGCTGGCCGCCACACCGATGGCGGTTTCAAAATCGGGCACGCCGCCTTCAGAGCCCGGCACGACCGGAATCCCCAGCGCCTTGGCGGTTTCCTTGGCGGTGATCTTGTCGCCCATGATGCGGATATGTTCCGCCGACGGGCCGATGAAGGTCAGGCCGTGATCTTCCAGCGCCTGCGCAAAGCTGGCGTTTTCCGACAGGAAACCATAGCCCGGATGCACCGCCTGCGCGCCGGTGATTTCGCAGGCAGAAATGATCGCGGCCTTGCTCAGATAGCTGTCAGACGACGGGGCCGGGCCGATGCAGACGGATTCATCCGCCATGCGCACATGCATCGCGTCGCTGTCGGCGGTGGAATGGACGGCGACCGATTTGATCCCCATTTCCTGACAGGCGCGGATCACCCGCAGCGCGATTTCACCGCGATTGGCGATCAGGATCTTCTCGAACATCTGGGTCAAGGCGCGGCCCTCACTCGATGATCATCAGGGGGGCGCCGTATTCCACCGGATTGCCATCGGCCACCAGAATCCGCTTCACCACACCGGCGCGCGGGGCTGGGATATGGTTCATGGTCTTCATCGCTTCGATGATCAGCACGGTCTGGCCTTCGGTGACAGTGGCACCCACCGTGGCAAAGGGCGTGGCCCCCGGTTCGGCGGCCAGATAGACGGTGCCGACCATGGGCGAGGTCACGGCACCCGGATGCTGCGCCGGATCTTCGGCGGGGGCGGCTGCGGCTGCCGCCGGGGCGGCAGCGGCGGATTGCGGCGCTGCCATCATCATGGGCTGGGGGGCCGCCATCGTGGTGGTCACGATGTTGGATTGTTTCACGACACGCACATCGAGGCTGTCATCCTCGCCATATTCGCGCTTCACCGACAGCTCTGTCAGATCGTTCTTGTTCAGAAGCTCGGCCAGCGCCTGAATGAAGGCAACATCGGCATCGGGGGAGTGTTTGCTCATACCATCCTCTTCGTGTGGTGTCTGGCGTCCGGGGGCTGCGGCCATGATAGCGCAAGCAGTCCCCGCCAGGGCTGGGGGTGGTTATACGCCAGCCTTACGGGGGTGAAAAGCACGGATATGCGGGCCGGAATGTCCAGTTTGCAGGCAGTTTGTCGGGCCGTGCCCGAAACACGGGCAGGGCATCGGAATTTTTGCCGCGCCGAAAATTTACCGATTGATAAAAAATTGACCTGTGGCAGACTGAGGGCAATCAAAAAAGCAAAAAAGGGAGGTTACGACCTTGACCAACAGCCAGCTGACGCCCGGCATCGCGCCGGGACGCCTGCCCGCCACCGCCTATGCCGAAAACTTCAGCGACCACACGCCGCCGCTGGACCGGCACGAGGCGCGGGTGGCGGCGGACAGATGTTATTTCTGCCATGACGCGCCCTGCATGACGGCGTGCCCCACCTCGATCGACATTCCGCTGTTCATTCGCCAGATCGCCACCGGCACGCCGGATGCGGCGGCGAAAACCATCTTCGCGCAGAACATCCTCGGCGGCATGTGCGCTCGCGTCTGCCCGACCGAGACCCTGTGCGAAGAGGTCTGCGTACGCGAGGTGGCCGAAGGCAAGCCGGTGGAGATCGGCCGCCTGCAACGCTTTGCCACCGACACGCTGATGGGCAAGGGCGTGCATCCCTTCACCCGCGCTGCCGCCACCGGCAAGACGGTGGCGGTGGTCGGGGCAGGCCCGGCGGGTCTGGCCTGCGCGCACCGGCTGGCGCTGAAGGGCCATACGGTGGTGGTGCTGGAACGCCGCGCCAAGGCGGGCGGGCTGAATGAATATGGCATCGCCACCTACAAGACGACCAATGATTTCGCCCAGAAAGAGGTCGACTGGCTGCTCAAGATCGGTGGCATCACGATCCGCAATGGGGTGACGCTGGGCCGCGATGTGATGCTGGGCGATCTGCTGGCGCAATATGATGCGGTGTTTCTGGCCATCGGTCTGGCCGGGGTGAATGCCTTGCGGGCGGCGGGCGAAGATCTGTCGGGCGTGCAGAATGCCGTCGATTTCATCGCCGATCTGCGGCAGGCGCCGGATCGGGCCGCCGTGCCGGTGGGCCGCGACGTGGTGGTGATCGGTGGCGGCATGACGGCGGTGGATGCTGCCGTGCAGTCCAAGCTGCTGGGCGCGGAAAACGTGACCATCGTTTATCGCCGGGGCAAGGACCGGATGTCGGCCTCGGACTATGAACAGGATCACGCTACGCAAAGCGGCGTGCGCATCATCTATGGCGCAGCACCGCTGCGCGTGATCGGCGACGGCGCGGTGCAGGCGGTGGAGTTTGCCTATACGCAGGAGGGCGATGCCGGGCTGGTGCTGTCGCAGGAAACCTTCACCCTGAAGGCGGATCAACTGTTCAAGGCGATTGGCCAGACCCTCGCCGGGGTGCCGGACGGGCTTGCCGTCAGCGGCGGCAAACTGTCGGCGCAGCCGGGGCAGAAGCTCTGGGCCGGGGGCGATTGCGCGGCGGGGGGCGAAGATTTGACCGTCACAGCCGTGGCCGAAGGCCGCGATGCTGCCGAAGCGATTCATGCAAGCCTGATGGGGGCGGCGGGCTGACGCCTGCCAGAAGGAGACACGCACAATGGCCAATCTCACCACGAATTTCATCGGGATCAAATCTCCCAACCCGTTCTGGCTCGCCTCGGCCCCGCCGACCGACAAGGAGGTCAATGTCCGCCGCGCCTTCGAGGCGGGCTGGGGCGGGGTGGTCTGGAAGACCCTCGGCTCCGAAGGGCCGCCGGTCGTCAATGTCAACGGCCCGCGCTATGGCGCGATCTGGGGCGCGGATCGTCGTCTGCTCGGGTTGAACAATATCGAACTGATCACCGACCGCCCGCTGGAGGTGAACCTGCGCGAAATCAAATCGGTGAAGCGCGATTACAAGGACCGGGCGCTGATCATCAGCCTGATGGTGCCCTGCGACGAGGAATCGTGGAAAGACATCCTCGCCCGGATCGAGGATACCGAAGCCGACGGGGTGGAGCTGAACTTCGGCTGTCCGCATGGCATGGCGGAACGCGGCATGGGCTCGGCCGTGGGGCAGGTGCCCGAATATATCGAAATGGTCACCCGCTGGGTCAAGCAATACAGCCGGATGCCCTGTATCGTGAAGCTGACACCCAATATCACCGATGTGCGCAAACCCGCCGAGGCGGCAAAGCGCGGTGGGGCGGATGCGGTCAGCCTGATCAACACCATCAACTCGATCACCGCCGTCGATCTGGACGATTTCGCACCAGAGCCGACGATTGACGGCAAGGGCACCCATGGCGGCTATTGCGGCCCGGCGGTCAAACCCATTGCGCTGAACATGGTGGCCGAGATTGCCCGCTCGCGCGAAACGGCGGGGATCCCGATCTCGGGTATCGGCGGTGTGACCACCTGGCGCGATGCGGCGGAGTTCATGGCGCTTGGCGCGGGCAATGTGCAGGTCTGCACCGCCGCGATGACCTACGGCTTCAAGGTTGTGCAGGAAATGATCTCGGGCCTGTCGGATTACATGGACCGCAAGGGCTTTACTGACACGTCCGAACTGGTGGGCCGCGCGGTGCCAAATGTCACCGACTGGCAGTTCCTCAATCTGAACTATGTCACCAAGGCCCATATCAGCCAGGATGACTGCATCAAATGCGGGCGCTGCTATATCGCCTGCGAGGATACCAGCCATCAGGCCATCGCGATGAGCGCCGACCGCACCTTCACCGTCAAGGATGACGAATGCGTGGCCTGCAACCTCTGCGTCAATGTCTGCCCGGTGGAGAATTGCATTACCATGGTGCAGATGCCCAAAGGCGCCACCGATCCGCGCACCGGGGCCGTGGTGGGCGATTATGCCAACTGGACGACCCATCCCAACAACCCGTCCTCGCACGCGGCAGAGTGAGGCGGGTTGCATGACGGGGCAGGGCGGGGTCATCCCGCCTTGCCCTTTTCCGCCCGGTGTCAGATCGTCAGTTGCTGGCCAAGCTCGATCACCCGATTGGTGGGCAGGCGGTAAAACTCGGTCGCATTGGTCGCGCCCTTGGTCATCGAGATGAACAGCTTTTCCTGCCATGTCGGCAGCCCTTCGCCCTTGGCCGACCGGAAACTGCGGTGGTTCAGAAAGAACGAGGTGGTCATGATGTCGAACTTCTCGCCCTGTTTGCGCGCCAGTGCCAGCGCCCGCGGCACATTGGGATCCTCCAGATAACCGAAGGTCAGATGGATGCGCAGAAACCTGTCGTTGATGCGTTCCAGACGGATCCGGTCGACCTCGGCCACCTCGGGGATGGGGGCGGTTGTGACGGTGACGATGAAGTTCTTTTTGTGCAGCACCCGGTTGTGTTTCAGATTGTGCAGCAGCGCAGGCGGCGCCATTTCGGGATCGGCGGTCAGAAAGACGGCGGTGCCTGGTGCCTCCAGCGGATGCGATTTTTCCAGCATCCGCAGCAGGCTGTCGAATTCGATTGAGGAGGCGCGGGATTTGCGCTTCACATGCGCGGTGCCGCGCACCCATGTCCACATCATCAGGCACAGCAGCGCGGCCAGCAGGATCGGGATATAACCGCCATCCACCACCTTGGTCAGGTTTGCGGCCAGAAACAGCCCTTCCAGCAGGATCAGCGGCAGCATCACCAGCAGCGTCAGCGACAGCGGCCATTTCCAGGCGCGGTGCAGCAGGAAGATGGCGAGGATCGAGGTGATGACCATATCGCCGGTGACGGCGATGCCATAGGCGCTGGCCAGATTGGTGGAGGATCCGAAGGCCAGAACCAGCGTCACCACCCCCATCGCGAGGATGGAGTTGATCTTGGGCATGTAGATCTGCCCATATTGCGTCTCTGACGTGTGGCGGATCTGCATCCGCGGCAGCAGCCCCATCTGCACCGCCTGTTTCGCCACCGAAAACGCGCCCGAGATCACCGCCTGGCTGGCAATGACCGTCGCCGCCGTGGCCAGCAGCACCAAGGGCAGCAACAGCCAGTCCGGGGCCAGCAGGAAAAACGGATTGCGGGCGGTTTCGGGATGCGCCAGCACCATCGCGCCCTGCCCGAGATACGACAGGGTCAGCGCCGGAAACACCAGAATCCCCCAGGCCAGCCGGATCGGCTTGCGCCCGAAATGCCCCATATCGGTATACAGCGCCTCGCCACCCGTCACCGCCAGAAACACCGAGCCCAGAACGATGAACGACGCCAGCCCGTTCTCCACCAGAAACCCCGCCGCATGCAGCGGGTTCAGCGCCGCCAGAATGCTCAGATCATCGCGGATATGGCTCAGTCCCAGCGCGGCCATGGTCAGGAACCACAGGATCATGATCGGGCCGAACAGCGCCGAGACGGCCTCGGTGCCGCGCGATTGCACGGCAAACAGCCCGATGATGATCACCAGCGTGATCGGCACGACATAATCCGACAGGCCGGGGGCCACCAAGGCGCTGCCTTCAACTGCCGACAGCACCGACATGGCCGGCGTGATGATGGCATCGCCGAAAAACAGCGAAATGCCCACCGCGCCAAAGGCGATCAGCCAGGTGGGCCGACTGTTCAGCGCGCGTTGCACCAATGCGACCAGCGACAGGGTGCCGCCTTCGCCATTGTTGTCGGCGCGCATGATCAGCAGCACATATTTCAGGCTGACGATCAGGATCAGGGTCCAGACCAGCAATGAAATCACGCCCAGCACATCGGCCCGTGTCAGGCCGTCATGGCTGGCGGCGTGCAGCGATTCCCGCATCGCATACAGCGGGCTCGTGCCGATATCGCCATAGACCACGCCAATCGCCCCCAGCGTGAGCTTTGCCAAAGATCCGTGCGCGTGGGGAGGGTGGTCGCCTTGGGCAGCTTGCGACACGATGTTGGCTCACAGCTAGGGAACGCAAGCCTGTGCTGTATCTGGTTCACGGCCCGCTCACAAGCGTGTCACCGGGTTGTGCTGCACTGCCGCATCCATCTGATACCGGCCCGCCACAGCCCCTGATCATCCCGCCCTCGCGGCCTGGCCCGTAAGGCGGCATCTGCGAGGCTTCAAGCGAAAGATCACCCTTTTCCGGCAAGAGCACCACCCGCTCGGCCAGCGATTGCGCCCCGGCCAGCGCCTCGGCGGCCTCGTCATAGGCGTGCAGCGCGTGGCGGTGCAAAGTGGCGGCATCGCTTTGGTCGGGCGGCGCGGCAAAGACCGGCGGCGCGCTTGGCGGCATCGGCGCGGGCAGGGGCGGTGCTGTTGCCGTCTGACCGGCCAGACCGGGGAAACCGGACGCGCCCATATGTGTCTGAAGCGCCGACCCCGGCGGCAGCGCCACGCGCGGCCCTGTTATGGAAAGATCCATTGCCACATCCTTCACGCCAAAGAATGCCCCCGCCTGATCTTACCGCAGATCGCCACCCGCCTCAGCCGGTTTCGTGGTAAACACCGCGCGGAATATCTAAGATTTTCAGATCCCTGTC
Organism: Gemmobacter fulvus; assembly: GCF_018798885.1. NCBI lineage: Bacteria > Pseudomonadati > Pseudomonadota > Alphaproteobacteria > Rhodobacterales > Paracoccaceae > Gemmobacter > Gemmobacter fulvus. The sequence continues at coordinate 3,208,576 of NZ_CP076361.1, forward strand.
GTCAGGCTGCGCCGGAACAGGCTGATCAGGAAATCCTCGGCTTGCGCGAAATGCGCATCGCCCTGCGCCCCCAGCACCGCCCGCACCTGCACATCGAAATCGGCGTAATGCTGCGTGGTGGCCCAGATCGAGAAGATCAGGTGATGCGGTTCCAGCTGCGCCAGCTTGCCCTGCGCCATCCATCCGGCAATCACATCGGCCTTTTCATCGACCAGCGGCTTCAGTTCTTCGGTGAAGGCGGCCTGAATGCGCGGCGCGCCTTGCAGGATCTCATTGGCAAACAGCCTGCTTTCGCGCGGGAAATCGCGGCTCAGCTCCAGCTTGCGGCGGATGTAATCCAGAATCTCCTCGACCGGATCCCCCGCCGGATCCAGTTCGCGCAGCGGATCCAGCCAGACCTTCATCAGCCGCGCAATCAGCGCCGCATGGATCGCCTCTTTCGAGGGGAAATAATACAGCAGATTTGGCTTCGACAGCCCGGCCCCCTCGGCAATCTGATCCAGAGTGGCACCACGGAATCCCTGCTGCGAAAACACTTCCAGCGCCGCCTCCAGAATCGCTTCGGAATTCTTCTGCTGGATCCGGGTCTGCGCTTTCGGTCGGCTCATCAGGGCTCCGTGGATGGTATTTGATCAAAATGTCGGTTTCAGGCCGCGCCTGACGTGGTTCCCGCATTGAGCGATGCTGCGAAACGCGTCAATATGCAAAGAGTACATGGCGCGCGGGCGGGTGGGGCCACCCATGGCTTGACGCAGCGGGATGTGCTGATAGCAATGGAATTTGACCGTAGGGTCAAGGAAATTCGGCCCCCCGCAAGAAGGGATGGCCCAACCGGGAGAGCCCCATGGCGCTTGATCGCAAGCAGACCCCCAATGACCTGAACGCGTTCTGGATGCCGTTCACCGCGAACCGGCAGTTCAAGAAATCGCCGCGCATGTTCGTGGCGGCGAAGGACATGCACTATACCACCTCGGATGGTCGTCAGGTGCTGGATGGCACGGCAGGTCTGTGGTGCTGCAATGCGGGCCATTGCCGCCCCAAGATCACCGAGGCGATCCAGAAACAGGCGGCCGAGCTGGATTATGCGCCGGCCTTCCAGATGGGCCACCCCATCGCCTTTGAACTGGCCAACCGCATCATCGACATCGCCCCCAAGGGGATCGAGCATGTGTTCTACACGAACTCCGGCTCGGAAAGTGTTGAAACGGCTCTGAAACTTGCCATTGCCTATCACCGGGCACGGGGCGAGGGCGCGCGCACCCGGCTGATCGGGCGCGAGCGCGGTTATCATGGCGTGAACTTCGGCGGCATTTCCGTCGGGGGCATCGTCAACAACCGCAAGATGTTCGGCACGCTGCTGGGTGGCGTGGACCATCTGCCGCATACGCATCTGCCGGGCCAGAATGCCTTTACCAAGGGCCAGCCCGAACATGGTGCGCATCTGGCCGATGATCTGGAACGCATCGTGGCGCTGCACGGGGCCGAAACCATCGCGGCGGTGATTGTGGAGCCGATGGCCGGATCGACCGGCGTGCTGATGCCGCCGAAGGGCTATCTTGAAAAGCTGCGTGCGATCACCAAAAAACACGGCATCCTGTTGATCTTTGATGAGGTCATCACCGGCTTTGGTCGCCTTGGCAGCGCCTTTGCCGCGCAGCATTTCGACGTGCTGCCCGACATGATGACCACCGCCAAGGGCCTGACCAATGGCGTGATCCCGATGGGCGCGGTGCTGACCACGGCGGAAGTGCATGACGCCTTCATGCAGGGCCCGGAGCATATGATCGAACTGTTCCACGGCTATACCTATTCCGGCAACCCGATTGCGGCGGCCTGCGGCATTGCCACGCTGGACACATACAAGGAAGAGGGGCTGTTCGAACGCGCGGCAGAGCTGGAAGGCTACTGGGCCGATGCGCTGCACAGCCTCAAGGGCCTGCCGCATGTGATCGACATCCGCAACATGGGCCTGATCGGCGCGGTGGAACTGGAGGGGATTCCGGGCGAGCCGACCAAACGCGCCTTCGAGGCCTTCCTGCGCGCCTATGACAAGGGCATCCTGATCCGCACCACCGGCGACATCATCGCCATGTCGCCGCCGCTGATCATCTCGAAATCCGAGATTGATACCCTGATCGGCACCCTGGCCGATGTTCTGAAAACCCTGCCGTAAGGCGGGCACGGGCAGGGTGGGCGTGTCCTGCCCTGCCATCCCATCCCCCCTCTCAAGATCATGGAAGGCGCCATCATGCGCATACAGGCGACATCGACTTTGCTGATGGAAACCGACCGGGTGATGGTCTGGCGCTATGATTTTGAACCGGGTGCCGAAACCGGCTGGCATGTGCATGGCCATGAATATGTGATCACCACGCTGACCGATTGCCCCTTGCGGCTGGAACTGCCGGGCGGCGAGGTGCGCGAAAGCTTCATCCCCGCAGGCAGCGCCTATTCCCGCCCCAAGGGCACGGAACACAATGTCATCAATGCGGGCGATGGCCCGATGAGCTTTGTGGAAGTGGAGCTGAAATAGCCGACCACCACGCCGCAGGTTTCTGAAACATGGCGTGAGTTGCATCCTCCGCACCAGGCGGTATCTCTGCCGCGAGCCTGTGCCACTCCCGAAAGGCACGTCGAAGTGGAGCTGCCCCGGATGATCCAGATACCTGTCCCCGCCGCCCTTGGCCTTGCCGCCGTGCTGACCCTGCTGTCCGCTGCGGCCCATGCGGCGGATTTGCAGCCCTGCGACACTTCGATTGCGGGGCAGACGCAAAGCTTTGTCTATGATCCCGACAGCCCGACGCTGAAAGACAGCCTGTCGCTGCGCGAACGGCTGTATGGCGAGCGCGGGGCCATCACCTGTCCGGGGCTGGTGACGCTGCGGGTGATGACGCCCGAAATGACGGATGCCGAACGCGCGCCCTTTTGTCTGCAATGGGATGCGCAGGGCAAAACCTATATCGGTTATGACATCGGCAGCCGCGATGCCTGGCTGACCTGCCGCAAACCCTCGCGCAGCTTCTGCGAGAGGGTCAACCGCTCCAAGACGGCGGCGGGGCGGCTGGCGGGGCAAACCGCCGATTTCGCACTGGGCATGGGCACGCAGGCGGTGCTGCATCCCTCTGGTGCGGTGGCGGTGCAGGGGCCTGCGGCGGTGATCGGCGAAAAGCTGGTGGCGCTGGGGTCAACCGCGCTGTCAGGCGTGTCGGCCCCGGCGGCGCTGGGGGCCGTGGCCGTGACGGCGGTTGCGGTGGGCGGTGCGGTCTATATCTGTTCCGACAGCGGCGCAGAGGCCGCCGCGGTTGCCGCCGCGCCAGTGGCCGCCCCGGCTGCGGGGCTGCCCATTTCGGGACTGCCCGCCGAGGAGGTGCCGGGATCGGATCTGCCCGAAGGCGTTCCGCCCGCACCGCTGCCGGAGCCTGCGCCGATACCGCAGCCGGGCGTCCCTGCACAACCACAGGCGCCCGCCCAGCCGGACTGATCCGTCAGGTGGCAGAGCCACCGACAGTCAGCCCGCCGATCAGCAGCGTCGGTTGGCCCACGCCCACCGGCACCCATTGCCCGGCCTTGCCGCAATTGCCGATGCCCGGATCCAGCGCCATGTCATTGCCGATGGCGCGGATCTGTTTCAGTGCGGTCGCGCCATCGCCGATCAGCGTTGCCCCTTTGACCGGCGCGCCGATCTTGCCATGCTGCACCCGATAGGCCTCGGTGCAGGAAAACACGAATTTGCCATTGGTGATATCCACCTGGCCGCCGCCGAAACCCACGGCATAGATGCCGTCCTTCAGGCTGGCCAGAATATCTGAGGGGGCCGCATCGCCGCCCAGCATATAGGTGTTGGTCATGCGCGGCATCGGGATATGCGCATGGCTTTCGCGGCGGCCATTGCCGGTGGGGGCCACGCCCATCAGCCGGGCATTCTGGCGGTCCTGCATGTAGCCCACCAGAATTCCATCGTCGATCAGCACGTTGCGGGCCGAAGGCGTGCCCTCGTCATCGACCGAGATCGAGCCGCGCCGGTCGGGGATCGTGCCGTCGTCCAGCACCGTCACGCCGGGGGCGGCAATGCGCTGGCCCATCAGCCCGGCGAAGGCCGAGGTTTTCTTGCGGTTGAAATCGCCCTCCAGCCCGTGCCCGATGGCTTCATGCAGCAGGATGCCCGGCCAGCCCGCGCCCAGCACCACATCCAGCGTGCCTGCCGGGGCGGGGATCGCCTCCAGATTGACCAGCGCGATGCGCAGCGCCTCGCGCGCAACACTGTGCCAATGCGCAGGATCCATCAGCCGGGCCAGCCCATAGCGGCCGCCGCCGCCCATGCCGCCGGATTCGCGCCGCCCGTTCTGTTCGACAATGACGGAGATATTGATCCGTGCCATCGGGCGGATGTCGCTGAAGCGGATGCCTTCGGGGCGCAGGATCTCTACCTCTTGCAGCCCCGCCGCGATGGTGGCCGACACCTGCACCACCCGCGGATCGAGCGCGCGGGTGAAGGCGTCAATCTCGCGCAGCAGGTCGATCTTGCCCGCAAAGCTTGCATCCAGCATCGGATCAGCATCGGTATAGAGTTTGACATTGGTGCCCTTGGGCGCATCGGCCCAGGTGCCGCCGCCATCGCCCACCGCAAGGCGCGCGGTCTCTGCGGCGCGGCGCAGGGCGCTTTCCGAGATTTCGGTGGAATGGGCGTAACCGGCCACCTCGCCCTTCACCGCGCGCAGCCCAAACCCTTCGGAGGCATCATATGAGGCGGTTTTCACCCGCCCGTCATCCAGCACCAAAGCCTCGGAGCGGCGGCGTTCCAGAAACAATTCGCCATCCTCCGCCCCTGCGACAGCCTGTCGCAGCACGGCGAGTGCAGCCGCCTCATCCAGCAAGGTCTCAAACGGGCGGAAGGGATGGTCGGTCATGGGGCGTCCTTGATCCTGATCAATTGGCGGCGGTTTGTCGCACGGTTTTGCTTGTCGTTCTGTGCCTAATATGGTTTCAACGGCATCAGAAACAACGGGATTCTGCCCGGCTTTCGGGCATGGCCGAGAAGCGGACGAAAAGCCGCACTTCGAACGGGATACGAACATGCGACTGATGAAGAACCTTTCCGGTCTCGCTGCGGGCATGGCCGCGCTGATGGGCGCAGGGGCCGCCCTTGCGCAGGAACTGCCGGTGATCGGCCGTCCGGTGGACAAGATGACCGGCTTTCAGCCTGCGGCGACCGAACTGGCGCGCGAGTTGCAAGGCCTGGACCATATGCTGAACATCATCATCGGCGTGATCGTGGTGTTTGTGACCGCGCTGATGATCTACAGCTTTGTGCGCTTCAACCGCAAAGCCAACCCCAAGCCTGCCACCTTCACCCACAACACCCCGATCGAGATCGCATGGACGCTGGTTCCGATTCTGGTTCTGGTGTTCATCGGGGCCTTCTCGCTGCCGGTTCTGTTTAAGCAGCAGGAAATTCCGGAAGGCGATATCGTCATCAAGGTGACGGGCAACCAGTGGAACTGGTCTTACGAATATGTCGGTGAAGACGTTGAATTCACCAGCTTCATGATCGGCGGGCCGGGCACCGACGATGCACTGATACTGACCCCGGATGTCGAGGCGAAACTGGTGGCCGCTGGTTATGCCAAGGAAGACTTCCTGCTGGCAACCGATACCGCCGTGGTTCTGCCGGTGGGCAAGACCATCGTGATGCAGGTGACGGCGTCGGACGTGATCCACTCCTGGACCATCCCGGCCTTCGGCGTGAAACAGGATGGCGTGCCGGGCCGTCTGGCGCAGCTGTGGTTCAAGCCCGAGGTTGAAGGCGTGTTCTATGGCCAGTGCTCGGAGCTGTGCGGCAAGGAACATGCCTATATGCCGATCACCGTCAAAGTGGTCTCGCAAGAGGTGTATGACGCCTGGCTGGCCCGCGCGAAAGTCGGCGATGTGACGCTGGCGGCCAATCCGGCACCACTGACCGTGGCCTCGAACAACTGATCTGACAGACAGGCAGGCGGGCGGCAGGCCGGAAGGCCTTGCCGCCTGATCCAACCAAAGGACCAAAGCATGAGCGACATTCACGCCACTCGCGGGTTGACGGAGACCGGACCGGCCGAGGCCGGTTTCGGTGATTTCGTGGCCCTGCTGAAGCCGCGCGTGATGTCGCTTGTGGTGTTTACCGCCCTTGTCGGCCTGCTGGTGGCCCCCGTGTCGGTGCATCCTTTCGTGGCCTTCACCTCGGTGCTGTTCATCGCATTGGGGGCGGGGGCCTCGGGCGCGCTCAATATGTGGTGGGATGCCGATATCGACCAGGTGATGCGCCGCACGCAAAGCCGCCCGATCCCGTCGGGCAAGGTGCAGCCGGGCGAGGCGCTGGGGCTTGGTCTGGCGCTGTCGGGCATTTCGGTGATGATGCTGGCACTGGCCGCGAATGTGCTGGCCGCCGCCCTTCTGGCCTTCACCATCTTCTTTTATGCCGTCGTCTATTCGATGTGGCTCAAACGCTCCACGCCGCAGAACATCGTGATCGGCGGCGCGGCCGGGGCCTTCCCGCCCATGGTCGGCTGGGTGGCCGCTACCGGCAGCGTGTCGGTCGAGGCATGCCTGATGTTCATGCTGATCTTCATGTGGACGCCGCCGCATTTCTGGTCGCTGGCGCTGTTCATGAACAGCGACTACGAAAAGGCCGGTGTGCCGATGCTGACCGTGACTCATGGCAAGCGCAGCACCCGCAATCACATTCTGGTCTATACCATTGCGCTGGTGCCCTTTGCGCTGGCGGCAGGGTTCACCTCGATTGGTGGGCCGATCTACATGGCGGTGTCGGTGGTGCTGAATGCCGGGTTCATGCTGGGTGCCTGGCGCATCTGGCGCCGGGACGAGGCGCAGGCCGAGGCCGATGGTTATGCCACCGAAAAATCGGTGTTCAAATTCTCACTTCTTTACCTGTTCCTGCATTTCGGGGCCTTCCTTGCGGAAGCGGCGCTGAAACCCTGGGGCATGGGGGGCTGGTAATGGCATCTTTTCCTCCGCAGCACGAGATCTATCGGCGGCGCTTCGGGCGCAATCTTGGCCTCGGGCTGGTGCTGGTGGCCTTTGTGGCGCTGGTGTTCGGGCTGACGGTGGTCAAAGTGACCCGCGGCATGTCGATGGAAGCCTATGACCATGCGCCGCGCCCGGCCATTGTTCCGGCAGAGGGGGGCAACTGATGGCGATGACACCGCAGAAGAAAACCGGCTTCGCCCTGCTGGGCGTGGCGGCCACGATGCTGTCGCTCAGCTTTGCCGCCGTGCCCTTCTATGACTGGTTCTGCCGGGTGACGGGCTATGCGGGCACGGTCGGCGTGGCCGGGCAGGGCGCGGATCACATGCTGGACCGCACGGTTCTGGTGCGGTTTGACGCCTCGAAAGAGGCGGGCATGCCTTGGGATTTCAAGCCGCAGCAGGTGTCGATGCGCATCCGTATCGGCGAAACCGGGCTGGCCTTCTATGAGGCGCACAACCCGACCGACCGCGCTGTGGCGGGCACCGCAAGTTACAACGTCACGCCTGACATGGCGGGCGGATATTTCACCAAGATCGACTGTTTCTGTTTTGAACAGCAGGTTCTGGGCCCGGGCGAAACCGCGATCATGCCGGTGACTTTCTATGTCGACCCCGAGATCGTGAATGACCGGGACGGCAAATATGTGAAGGAAATCACCCTTTCCTACACCTTCCACGAAACCGCGCTTCCGGCAGAGCAGGCGGGCCTTGCCGCCCCTGCCACCAGCGACGTAAACTGACAAGACAACGAGGGAACCCCAAATGGCCCACGCCAAGAACCACGACTATCACGTTCTGCCACCGTCGATCTGGCCCTTCCTCGGCTCGGTTGGTGGTTTCATCATGCTGTTCGGCGCTGTGCTGTGGATGCATGGCTCGGGCCCCTGGCTGGGGCTGATCGGCCTCGCGCTGGTGCTGTATGTCATGTATGCGTGGTGGTCGGATGTGGTGCATGAGGCCCAGACCGGCGATCACACCCCGGTGGTGCGGATCGGGCTGCGCTATGGCTTCATCATGTTCATCATGTCGGAAGTCATGTTCTTTGCCGCATGGTTCTGGTCGTTCTTCAAACATGCCATGTACCCGATGGGGCCGCTCAGCCCGATGGTGGACGGTGTGTTCCCGCCGGAAGGCATCCAGACCTTCGACCCCTGGCACCTGCCGCTGATCAACACGCTGATCCTGCTGTGTTCGGGCGCTGCGGCCACCTGGGCCCACCATGCGCTGGCGCATGAGAACAACCGCAAGGATCTGGTGAATGGCCTGATCCTCGCCATCGTGCTGGGTGTGTTCTTCACCGTGCTGCAAGCCTATGAATACAGCCACGCCGCCTTTGGTTTTGCCGGCAATATCTATGCCGCGAACTTCTACATGGCGACCGGCTTCCATGGCTTCCATGTGGTGATCGGCACGATCTTCCTGACCGTCTGCTTGATCCGCGCGCTCAAGGGCCACTTCACGCCTGAGCAGCACATCGGCTTTGAAGCAGCAGCCTGGTACTGGCACTTCGTCGATGTGGTCTGGCTGTTCCTGTTTGCAGCGGTTTACGTCTGGGGTCAGTGATCCCGGGGCGGGCTGGCCTTTCGGCGGCCCGTAATCCCTCGGTCAAGCGCGTGCCGGATGGCGCGCGCTTTTCCTTTGCGTGGAGGTGGTGATGACAGCGCGGATGATTTTGCCGATGTTGTTCGGCCTGATCGGGGCGGCGATCCTGATCGGTCTGGGCACATGGCAGGTGCAGCGGCTGGCGTGGAAACAGGGCGTTCTGGCCGAGATTGACGCGCGTATTGCCGCCGATCCGGTGCCCTTGCCCGGCCCGGGCGGCGAGTGGCGGTATACGCCGGTGCGGGCCGAAGGGCGGCTGACCGGCGAGTCGCTGCGCGTGCTGGTCAGCCGCAAGCAGGTGGGGGCCGGCTATCGGCGGATCGCGGTGCTGGATGTGTCCGGGCGCCGGGTTCTGGTCGATCTGGGCTTTGTGCCCGAGGGCGAGCAGGTCGATCTGCCGCAAGGCCCGGTGACGGTGATCGGCAATCTGCATCAGCCGCAAGAGGTGGACAGCTATACCCCCGCGCCCGATCTGGCCAAAGGCCTGTGGTTTGCCCGTGACGTGCCCGCCATGGCGAAGGCGCTGAACACCGAACCCACCCTCATCATCGCCCGTGCGCCGGTGGTGGATGGGATCGAGCCGCTGCCGGTGGACAGTTCAGCCATTCCCAATGATCATCTCGGCTATGCGATCACCTGGTTTTCGCTGGCGGTCGTCTGGTTGGGGATGACAGTTCTGTATCTCTGGCGTATCAGACGGCGGACAGCATGAGGGCAGGAATGCGATATATCTCGACCCGTGGGCAGGCGCCCGTTCTGAGCTTTGGTGAAGCCATGATGACGGGCCTTGCCCGGGATGGCGGGCTTTACGTTCCCGAAACTGTTCCGGTGATGTCGCAGGCCGATATCGCGGCACTGGCTGGCCTTCCCTATGAAGAGATCGCCTTTCGGGTGATGTGGCCGTTTCTGGGCGGCACCTTCAGCGAAACCGAATTCCACGGGCTGATCGCAAAGGCCTATGCCGGGTTCGGCCATGCCGCGCGCGCGCCGCTGGTGCAGCTTGGCCCCAATCATTTCCTGCTGGAACTGTTCCACGGCCCGACGCTGGCGTTCAAGGATTTCGCCATGCAGCTCATCGGGCAGATGATGCAGGCGGCGCTGGCCAAGACCGGCGAGCGGATCACCATTGTCGGCGCGACCTCGGGTGATACCGGATCGGCGGCGATGGAGGCCTTCCGTGGCCTTGCCAATGTCGATCTGTTCATCCTGTTCCCGCATGGCCGGGTGTCGGATGTGCAGCGCCGCCAGATGACCACGCCCGCCGAGGCCAATGTGCATGCGCTGGCGATGGATGGCGATTTTGACGATTGTCAGGCGCGCGTGAAGGATATGTTCAACGATTTCGCCTTCCGCGATGGCGTGCGGCTGGCGGGGGTGAACAGCATCAACTGGGCGCGGGTTCTGGCACAGGTCGTCTATTATTTCTCGTCCGCCGTCAGCCTGGGCGCGCCGCATCGCGCCGTCAGCTTCACCGTGCCGACCGGCAATTTCGGCGACATCTTCGCAGGCTATATCGCCCGCAAGATGGGTCTGCCAATCGACACGCTGGTGATTGCCACCAACCAGAATGACATTCTGGACCGGGCGATGACCTCGGGCGCCTATGTGATGGATGGGGTCAAACCTTCGATCAGCCCGTCGATGGATATTCAGGTGTCGTCGAATTTCGAGCGGGCGCTGTTCGACGCCTATGGTCGCGACGGTGCGGCGATTTCTGCGCTGATGGCCGAGCTGAAATCCGGCGGCTTCACCATCAGCCAGGGCGCGGTGCAGATGCTGCGCGATACTTTTGCCTCGGGCCGCTGTTCCGAAGAGGAAACGCTGGCGACGATCCGCGCGCAATTCGCCGCAACCGGCGAGATCCTCTGTCCGCATGGCGCGGTGGGGGTGAAGGTGGCCGAAGAACATCTTGGCGCGGCGCCGATGATCACGCTGGCAACGGCACATCCGGCCAAGTTCCCCGATGCGGTGGAACGCGCGATGGGGGCCCGCCCGGCACTGCCGCCGCGCATGGCCGATCTGTTCGACCGCCCCGAACGCCAGACCCGCGTGCCCAATGATCTGGACGCGCTGCAAACCCTCATCCGCGAAAGGATCGCGCGTTGACGCTGAACATTGCCACGCTTCCCAACGGGTTCCGCATCGTCACCGAACATATGCCGGGGCTGAAATCCGCCTCGGTCGGCATCTGGGTGACGGCGGGCGGGCGGCATGAGCGGGCCGAGCAGAACGGCATTGCACATTTTCTGGAACATATGGCCTTCAAGGGCACCCAGAAGCGCAGCGCCTTGCAGATCGCGGAAGAGATCGAGGATGTGGGGGGGTATATCAACGCCTATACCTCCAAGGACATGACCGCCTATTACGCGCGGGTGCTGTCGGCCGATGTCAGCCTCGCGCTGGATGTGATTGCCGACATCGTGCTCAATCCGGTGTTCGACCCGAAAGAGATCGAGGTGGAGCGCCATGTGATCCTTCAGGAAATCGGGCAGGCGCTGGATACGCCCGATGACATCATCTTTGACTGGTTGCAGGATGTCAGCTACCCTGACCAGCCGTTTGGCCGCACCATCCTCGGGCTGGAGGAGCGGGTCTCGTCCTTCACCCGCGAGGATCTGTTGCGCTTTGTGGCCGAACATTACGGGCCGGATCAGATGATCCTGTCGGCGGCGGGCGGTGTCGATCACGACAGCATCGTGGCGCAGGCTACCGCGATCTTTGGCGGCCTGACCCCGGTTGGCGCGCCGGTGATCGAACGCGCACGGTTTGGCGGCGGCGAGCGGCGCGAGGTGAAGGATCTGGAGCAGGTGCATTTCGCCCTGTCCTTCGAGGCTCCGGGCTATCGCCATGCCGATGTCTATACTGCGCAGATCTATGCCACGGCGCTGGGGGGCGGCATGTCCTCGCGGCTGTTCCAGAAGATCCGCGAAGAGCGCGGACTGTGTTATTCGATCTTCGCCCAGTCCGGTGCCTATGAGGATACCGGCGCAATCACGATCTATGCGGGCACCAGCGCCGCCGAAATCGCCGATCTGACGCAGTTGACCGTCGCCGAGCTGAAACGCGCCGCCGAAGACATGACCGAGGCCGAAGTGGCGCGGGCGCGGGCGCAACTGAAGGCCGGGCTGCTGATGGGGCTGGAAAGCCCGTCGTCGCGTGCCGAACGGCTGGCGCGCTTGCTGGCGATCTGGGGCCGGGTGCCTGATGTCGACGAGGCGGTGGCCAAGATCGACGCGGTGACTACGGCAGATGTGCGCCGCTATGCCGCCGAAATGGCCGCGTCAAAAGCGGCGCTGGCGCTGTATGGTCCGGTGGCTGAAGCGCCGGGTCTGGCGGACATCCGGGCCGGACTGGCCGCCTGATGTTCGGCCTGCGCCGCAAGCTGCGCATCGAGACGGAGCGCATGTCGCTGCGCCTGCCGACGCATGTGGATTACCGGGCCTGGGCCGAGCTGCGCGCCGAAAGTGCGGCGTTTCTGAACCCGTGGGAGCCGGTCTGGTCGCAGGATCATCTGTCACGCAAGGCCTATACCAACCGGGTCTATTGGGCGCAGCGGGCGGTGGCGCAGGGCACGGCCTTGCCGGTGCTGATGATCCGCCGCGACGATCAGGCGCTGCTGGGCGCGATCACGCTCGACAATATCCGCCGTGGTCCGGTGCAGGCGGGCACGCTGGGTTATTGGATCGGTGCACGCCACGCGCGGCAGGGCTATATGCGCGAGGCGATCCTGACGCTGGTGCATCACGCCTTTACCGCGCTGGATCTGAGCCGGATCGAGGCTGCCTGCCTGCCGGAAAATCAGGCCTCGCGCGGGGTGCTGGAAAAGACCGGCTTCAAATACGAAGGCGTGGCGCAAAGTTATCTGCAAATCGCCGGGCGCTGGCGCAACCATGTGCTTTACGCCAATCTGCGGTCAGACCGCCGGGGCCGCACCGATGTGGGCTGAGGCCCATGGCCCGAGGAGAGCCGGATGCTGAACGCCGCTGATGCCACCTTTCTTGCCACGCTGCCCGAGGCGCTGTTGCGCCCGGTGACGCCCGCCGATGTCGAAGACCCGCGTGGCCGCTGGCTGGGGCAGGGGGCCGCCGTGGCGGTGCCGCGCGATGTGCAGCAGGTGGCGCAGATCCTGCGTGCCTGTGCCGCAGCGCGGGTCGGGCTGGTGCCCCTCGGCGGCGGCACCGGCCTTGTGGGCGGGCAGATCCTGCCCGCAGGCCCGGTGCCATTGCTTCTGTCGCTGGAGCGTATGGCGGCAATCCGCGCGGTCTATCCCGACGAAAACGTGCTGATCGCCGAAGGTGGCGCCGTGCTGGCCGATGTGCAGGCAGCCGCCGAGGCGGCGGACCGGCTGTTCCCGCTCAGCCTCGCGTCGCAAGGTTCTTGTCGCATCGCGGGCAATCTGGCGACCAATGCGGGCGGGGTGAATGTGCTGCGCTATGGCAATGCCCGCGACCTCTGTCTGGGGCTGGAGGCGGTGCTGGCGGATGGCACGGTGTTGCAGGGGCTGAAGCGGCTGCGCAAGGACAATACCGGCTATGACCTGCGCAACCTGCTGATCGGCTCCGAAGGCACGCTGGGCGTGATCACCGCCGCCAGCCTCAAGCTGGTGCCGCGCCCGGCTGCCGAAGGCGCTGCGTTCTTTGTGGTGCCGGATCCCGAGGCCGCGCTGCGCCTGCTGGCGCTGGCGCAGGCGCGTCTGGCGGGCATGGTTTCGGGGTTCGAGCTGATCCACCGGCAGGGCCTCGATTTCCTCAGCGAAACGTTGCCACAGGTGCGGCAACCCTTCGCTCATCCGCCCGAATGGGTGGTGCTGATTGATCTCGGCCTCGCCTCTGGCATGGATCCGGCCGACACGCTGGCCGATCTTTATGCGGCGGCAGGCGATCTGGTGCTGGATGGGGTGATCGCGCAATCCACCGCGCAACGCGCCGCCTTCTGGGCGCTGCGCGAAAACATCCCGCAGGCCAATCGCCGTATCGGGGCCATCTCGTCGCATGACATTGCGCTGCCGCTGGGGGCTATTCCGGCGTTTCTGGCGGCGGTTGGTCCGGCGCTGGCCCGGATCGGCAGCTTCCGCATCAATTGCTTCGGCCATCTTGGCGACGGCAATCTGCATTACAACGTGTTCCCGATGCCGGGTCGCAGCCGCAAGGATCACGAGGCAGAGCGCGAGGCGATCAAGACCTGTGTGCATGATCTGGTAGATCACTTTGACGGATCGGTCAGTGCCGAACATGGCATTGGCCGCCTGAAAGTGGGTGATCTGGAGCATTACGGCGATCCCGCAAAACTTGCCGCGATGCGGGCGATCAAGGCGGCGCTGGATCCGCAGGGCATCCTCAACCCCGGTGCGGTGCTACGCGCCTGAGGCGTTCCGCGAGGGCAGGTGGCGTGGCACAGGCACCGTCTGTGCCGCTGTCCATGGCAATCGGCCTGCGGAGGCTCGATGCCTCCAAAGGCCGGGCTGGGGGAGAGATACCCCGCCGGTGGGTTAGTCCGGCGGGGTCGTTTGGGTCACGTGGTGCAAGCAGCGCCCAACCGGACGGGGTGACATCCGGCTTGTCCGGTCTAACGCGCAAAGGTTAAGGCGCAGTTACCAAGATCGCGCCCCCACCGTTTTTCGGCGCGGGCCGTCAGGCCCCGAGGATCCGGCCCGCAACCGCGTCCAGCCGGGCCAGCAGCGCCGGGTCGCGCTGCGCCGGGGCCGTCATCACCGCATGATCCAGCGCATGATCGCAGCCCGCCGGGCAGGGCCTGCGCCCGGTCCCGAGGATCGGCGGCAGTGCCGCAATCATCGCCTTGGCCACTCCGGCATTGGCACTCAGCACCGCAATCACCGCCGCCACATCCACCGCGCCGTGATCGGGGTGCCAGCAATCGTAATCCGTCACCATGGCGACCGAGGCGTAACAGAGCTCTGCCTCGCGGGCGAGCCTGGCCTCCGGCATCGCCGTCATGCCGATCACATCGCAGCCCCAGCTGCGATAGAGCCGCGATTCGGCGCGGGTGGAAAATTGCGGCCCCTCGATGGTCAGCGCGGTGCCGCCCACATGCACCACCGCCCCCGTATCGCGCAGCGCCGTGGCGCAGGCGGCAGACAGCGCCGGGCAGGTCGGGTCGGCGAGGCTGACATGCGCCACACAGCCGCTGCCGAAAAACGATGGTTCGCGGCTGGTGCTGCGGTCGATGAACTGATCCACCACCACCATGTCGCCGGGGCGGAAATCCTCGCGCAGGCTGCCCACCGCCGAGACGGCAATCACATCGGTGCAGCCCAGCCGTTTCAGCGCGTCGATATTGGCGCGGTAGGGCAGATCGCCCGGGGCGTGGCGGTGGCCACGGCCATGGCGCGGCAGAAAGGCCATCTCAATCCCGGCCAGCCGCCCAGTCAGGATCTGGTCCGAGGGGGCCCCCCATGGTGTCTCCACTGCGGTCCATCCTGCCCCCTCCAGGCCCTCGATCTGATAGACCCCTGATCCGCCGATCACCCCGATCTTGCGCTGCATCCTGCTGCCTCCGTCTGTGCTGCCCAAGCTTAGGCAGCCGCTGCGCCGCGCGAAAGGGTGTTTCCGATTTGCTCCTGTCATGTCTGCATGTTACGCGGCGGGGCCGATTGATTCCGCCGGGCCAGCGCCTGCCCGGCCACGGGGGGTGTGATGTATCATCTCGAAGAGGAAACCGAGGCCGACTGGTGGGAGGTCGAGGCGCTGTATGACCTGTGCTTTGCACCGGGCCGCACCGCATTGTCCTCCTATCGTCTGCGGGATGGTGTGGCCACGGTGGCACCGCTCTGCCTTGTGCTGCGCGATGAAGAGCGCACGCTGGCGGCGGTAATCCGCTATTGGCCGGTCGAGGTCGATGGCCAGGACGTGCTGCTGCTGGGGCCGGTGGCGGTGCACCCGACACGGCAGGGCGAGGGGCTGGGCGGGCTGCTGATCAACGAAAGTCTGGCCGAGGCCCGCCGCCTTGGCTGGGAACGGGTGCTGCTGGTCGGCGACGCGCCCTATTACAGCCGCTTCGGCTTTCGCAAGCTGGATCATGTGGTCATGCCGCCCCCCACCAACCCCGACCGTGTGCTGGGGCTGGAACTGGTACGCAATGCCTGGCAGGGGGTGCAGGGCCCCGTGGTGAAGGCGCACGCCTGAACTGCGGAGCAGGGTGCCGGATCCAGAGCTTTTACCTCTCGCAACGTCCTGCCCATTGCGATGCCGCGCGCCCATGCTTACCTTTGACGCATGAGTGACAGTGACCCGCTTCCCGCCCTGCCGACCGCACCTTTCCCCGAGGTGGAAATCGCCCTGCTTGCCAAGCGCGCGCGCAAGGCGGGCGGGCCGTTGATGGCGGTGCTGAACAAGGTGGGCGGCTCGCTGGAAAGCCGGTTGTCACTACTGCCCGACGGGTTGCGCCGCCAGATTGATGCGGTCACGCTGGCCAGTCTGGACCGGGCGTTCACCGTGGCGAAGCTTGGGCGGCATGCGCCGGATCTGGGCGGGGCGGCAGCACCGATTGTCGCGGCGCTGGCCGGGGCTGCGGGCGGGGCGGGCGGGCTTGCCACCTCGGTGGCAGAACTGCCGGTGACCATCACCCTGATCCTGCACACGATCTGCACCGCCGCCGAGGCCGAAGGCTTTGATCCGGCAGAGGAATGGGTCAAGGCCGAGATCCTGCAAATCTTTGCCTCGGGCAGCCCGATGGCGCGGGATGATGGCGTCAACACCGCTTTCATCAGTGCGCGCATCACCCTCACCGGCCCGGCCTTGCAGCGGCTGATCAGCACGCTGGCCCCCAAGATCGCCGCCGCCCTGGGGCAGAAGCTTGCCGCGCAATCGGTGCCGGTGCTGGGGGCGCTGTCGGGTGCGGCGCTCAATGCCACTTTCCTCAGCCATTACCGCGAACTGGCGCGCATCCGCTTTGCGCTGTTGCGCCACGCCCAGACCCATGACGCAGAGCGGGTGATCCAGCGGTTCAACGAGGCGGCAAACGTGCGCCCCTTGCTGCGCAACGCCTGAGCGGCGTCACGCAAGGCCGATCACTCCGGCAAAGTGGCCAGCCAGCCCATCATCGCCGGACGCACGCTTTCCAGCCCGGCAGCGCGGGCGTCATCCATCACGGCACGCACTTCGCGCAGATCCACCTGCCGCAGCAGCGATTTCACCGGGCCAATCGAGGCCGGGCGCATCGACAGCGTGCCAATGCCAAGGGCCGCAAAGCACATCGCCTCGATCGGGCGGCCCGCATCCTCGCCACAGAAGGACAGCTGGGTTTCACTTTCGGCACAGCGCGCGACGATCTTGCTCAGGAAGGTCAGGAAACTGACATTCAGCGTGTCATAGCGCCTGCGCACCCGTTCATTCTCGCGGTCAGCGGCAAAGAAGAACTGCTTGAGGTCATTGCCACCGATAGAGATGAAATCGGCCAGATCGAAGAACTGTTTCGGGGCAAAGGCGAGGCTTGGCGTCTCCAGCATCGCCCCGATGCGCAGCGTCTCGGGTACCGGATGCCCCAACGCCGCTTCGCGGTCACGCTCGCGCAGCAGATGGTCGCGCGCGGTGGTGAATTCGCTCAACTCGCTGACGAAGGGGAACATCACCGTCAGATCCCGCCCGGCCGAGGCGCGCAACAGCGCCTGCAACTGCATCCGCAGCACACCGGGCTTGTCCAGCCCGACCCGGATCGCCCGCCAGCCCATGGCCGGGTTGGGTTCGTCCTGCGGCTTCATGTAGGGCAGCACCTTGTCCGAGCCGATGTCCAGCGTGCGGAAGGCGACGGGGCGGCCCTTGGCGGCCTCCATCACCCGGGCATAAAGCTTGGCCAGCTCGTCGCGTTTGGGCATCTGGTTGCGGATCAGGAACTGCAATTCGGTGCGGAACAGGCCCACCCCTTCGGCCCCCGAGCCTTCGATGGAGGGCAGATCCGCCATCAGCCCGGCATTCATCAACAGCCGGGTGACGGTGCCGCATTTCGATTGTGCGGGCAGCCCGCGCAACGAGGTATACCGCTCCTGCGCCTTGGCCTGCATGGCGATCTTGTCGCGAAAGCTGCGGGCCACGGCATCATCGGGGCGCAGATGCACGACGCCAGTATCGCCATCGACAAGGATATGGTCGCCATTCAGCGCCTCGGAGGTGATGCGTTCAGCATGGATCACCAAGGGAATGGTCAGCGCCCGCGCAACAATCGCCGCATGTGATCCGACCGAGCCTTCTTCCAGCACCACGCCCTTCAGCTTGCGCCCGTATTCCAGCAATTCCGCAGGGCCGATATTGCGCGCGATCAGCACCGGATTTTCCGGCATCTCGGCCCCGGTATCGGCACCTTGCCCGGTCAGGATGCGCAGCAGCCGGTTCGACAGGTCATCCAGATCATGCAGCCGGTCGCGCAGATAGGCGTCGGGCACCTGTTCCAGCCGGGCGCGGGCGGCGGACTGTTCCTTTTCCACGGCAGCTTCGGCCGAGAGGCCGCGCGCGATGTCTTCTTCCATGCGCTTCAGCCAGCCGCGCGAATTGGCGAACATGCGATAGGCTTCCAGAACCTGCTTCTGGTCCTTGTCCAGACTTTCCGCCGACAGAAGATCATCTACCGATACGCGCAATTGCCCCACCGCCTCGCGGATGCGGTCAATCTCGGTCAGCGGATCATCGGCCACCGGGTTGGTCACCACCACGCGCGGCTCGTGCAGCCAGACGCGGCCTTCGGAGGCGCCTTCCTGCCCGGTGCTGCCCCGGAACATCACCGGCTGTTTGTGCAGCGTCGCCATGCCGTCACCATCGCCACCGGCAAAGGCCCCGAGTTCGGTCATTTCGGCCAGCACCATGGCCACGACTTCCAGCGCATAAACCTCGTCATCCGAGAATTGCCGCGCGATCTTGGACTGCACGACCAGCACGCCCAGCTTTTCCCCGACGCGCTGGATCGGCACGCCCAGAAAGCTGGAGTAAATCTCTTCGCCGGTTTCCGGCATGAAGCGGAAGCCCTTTTCCGAGGGCGCATCGGCGGCGTTGATCGGGGTGGCACTGCGCGCGACCCGGCCGACAAGGCCTTCGCCCAGCCGCAGCCGTGTCTTGTGCACCGACGCCTTGTTCAGACCCTCGGTCGCGCAGAGTTCCAGCGTATCCTCATCGCGGAACAGATAGATGGAACACACTTCGGTGCCCATGGAATCCGCGATCAGATGGGTGATCCTGTCCAGTCGGTCCTGCCCTTTTCCGGGCAGGGCCAGACTGTCGCGCAAACGCCGCAGCAGCTTGCGGCTGTCACTTTCACTGCGTTCGGGCATCGCCCCCCGCTTTCAATCGCCGGTCAAACGGCCTTGTCGAGTTCAAAGGCATCATGGAGGGCCTGCACCGCAAGTTCCATATATTTCCGGTCGATCAGCACCGAAATCTTGATCTCGGAGGTGGCGATGACCTTGATGTTCACGTTTTCAGCAGCCAGTGCCTTGAACATGGTCGCCGCAACCCCGGCATGGCTGCGCATGCCGATGCCCACGACCGAAACCTTGGCCACATCGGTATCCACGGCCAGATCGTCATAGGTGATCAGACCGGCGGCGCGGGCATCTTCCATCGCCTTCTGGGCGCGGGCCACCTGATTGACCGGGCAGGAAAAGGTCATGTCGGTCACGGCGCCGGTATGAGTGCCATAGTTCTTTTCCGAGATGTTCTGCACGATCATGTCGACATTGACACCCGCTTCGGCCAGCGGGCCAAAGATGGCCGAGGCGACGCCGGGGCGATCCTCGACGGTGACGAGGGTCATTTTCGCTTCATCGCGCGAATAGGCCACGCCCGAGACAACTTTCGATTCCATGATTTCCTCCTCGTCGCAGACCAGAGTTCCAGAGTGTTCGTCGGTATCCTCGAACGAGGACAGCACGCGCAGCCGCACCTTGTAGCGCATCGCCAGTTCAACCGACCGGGTTTGCAGCACCTTGGCCCCCAGCGAGGCCAGTTCCAGCATTTCCTCGAAGGCGATCTTGTCGAGCTTGCGGGCCTTGTCGGTGATGCGCGGGTCGGTGGTATAGACACCATCCACATCGGTATAGATGTCGCAGCGTTCGGCACCAAAGGCGGCGGCAAAGGCAACGGCGGTGGTATCGGAGCCGCCACGGCCCAGCGTGGTGATCCGGCCTTCATGGCTCACGCCCTGAAAGCCCGCGACCACGGCGACCTTGAAGCCTTCTGCGAATTTCGCATCCATATTGGCGCGAGGAATATCCACGAACCGGGCCGAGCTATGCGCCGAGGTGGTGTTGATCGGCACTTGCCAGCCCTGCCAGCTGCGCGCGGGCACACCCATTTCCTGCAGCCGCAGCGCCATCAGGCCTGCGGTCACATTCTCGCCGCTGGATACGACTGCATCATATTCGCGCGCGTCATAGAGCTTGGAGGTGGTTTCGACCCAGCCCACCAACTCGTTGGTCTTGCCCGACATGGCGCTGACGATGACGATCACGTCATAGCCGCGTTCCACCTCTTTCTGCACTTTTTTCGCCGCATTTTCAATGCGGGCGAGATCGGCTACCGAGGTGCCGCCGAATTTCATCACCAGAAGCGGCATGGCCAACCCCCCAGTCCTGCCGTTGCAAATCGCGTGCTTCATAGCAGAAGCCGGGGGGGGCGCAAGCGCGGGTTGGGCCTTGACGCGACCTTAGTCGAGCCGGAAGTTCCGTGGGGTCAGCGGCGGGGGCGGCGTCTCGCCCAGATGCGGCGCAAGGCTGATCTCCACCGCGCGGCAGATCGCATCCAGCGGCAGCGCATTGGCGGTATGGCCGAACGGATGCGCCAGCTCTTCGGTGACTTCGGCCAGACCGAAGAACGTATAGGCCACGATCCCGGCAAACAGCGGCGTCAGCCAGCCGGCCGAGTCGATCAGGCCCAGCGGCAGCAGCAGGCAATAGAGCCACGAGGTGCGGAAGATCAGCAGCGAATAGACATAGGGCAGGGGCGTCACCGCAATGCGTTCGCAACTGGCCTGCGCCAGACCAAAGCTTGCCATGCGGGTGGAGATCGCCCTTGCGCCAAACCCGTCCAGACGGCCATCGGCATGGGCTTCGGCCAGCAGGCGGTTCATCAGGTTCACGGCGGCGCAGGGTGGGTGTGCTGCGGTGGCAAGGCCATCGCCGGGGGCGGCGGCCTCGGCTTTCGCAAGCGCCTCGGCATCATTGCTCAGGCGGCGCAGCTGTGCGCGGTGCAGATGCAGAAAGGCGATGAACAGCCGCAACAGCCGCGCCCGCAGCAGCGGATCGGGCAGAAACATCTCCAGCTCGCGCGCGAATAGCCGGGCATCGGCCAGAAGCCCGCCCCACAGCTTGCGCGCCTCCCACCAGCGATCATAGGCGGCATTGTTGCGAAAGCCCAGAAACAGCGACAGCGCCGCCCCGAACACCGCAAAGGGTGTGCCATTGGCATAGTTGAGCCGGTAGACCGTGTGATCGACCAGCACCGCCAGCGCCGCCACCACGGTCACGATCAGCAGCTGCGGTGCGATCTGCGGCAGAACCGAGCCGCGCACCGCAAACAGCAGCTGCATCACCCCCGGCTTGTCGCGCACGATCATGGCTTACAGCGCCCGCCAGCCGATGTCGCGGCGGCAGAACCCCTCGGGCCAGTCGATCGCATCCACCATGGCATAGGCGCGGGCCTGTGCCTCGGCCAGTGTCGCGCCGCGGGCGGTGACGTTCAGCACCCGCCCGCCGGTGGCGACAATCGCCCCGTCGCGCGCGGAGGTGCCGGCATGGAACACCATATTGGCGCTGTCTTCGGGCAGGTCGGTCAGGCCCTTGATCTCGGTGCCCTTCACATAGGCCCCCGGATAGCCTTGCGCGGCCATCACCACGGTCAGCGCGTGATCCGCTGCCCAGTTCACCTGAATATCGGCCAGACGGCCTTCGGCGCAGGCCTGCAACAGATCGAGCGCCTGCGCGCCCAGCCGCATCATCAGCACCTGACATTCCGGGTCGCCAAAGCGGCAGTTGTATTCCACCAGACGGCCCTGACCGTTCTCGATCATCAGACCGGCATAAAGCACACCCTGATAGGGCGTGCCGCGCCGGGCCATTTCGCGGATGGTGGGCAGCACGATTTCATCCATGGCGCGCTGCGCGATGGTCTCGCTCAGCACCGGGGCGGGGGAATAGGCGCCCATGCCGCCGGTGTTGGGACCGGTATCGCCGTCGCCCACCCGTTTGTGATCCTGCGCCGTGCCGATGGGCAGTGCGGTGATGCCGTCGGTCAGGATGAAAAAGCTGGCCTCTTCGCCCTGCATGAACTCTTCGATCACCACCTCGGCCCCGGCATCGCCGAAGGCCCCGCCAAAGATCTCGTCGATCCCGGCCAGCGCCTCGGCCACGGTCATGCCCATGATGACGCCCTTGCCGGCGGCCAGACCATCGGCCTTGACCACCAGCGGCGCGCCGGTGCGGCGGATGTAGTCCTTCGCCGCCTCAGCTTCCGAGAACCGCGCATATCCGGCGGTCGGCGCATTGCAGGCGTCGCAAATCTCTTTGGTGAAGGCCTTGGAGGCCTCCAGACGTGCGGCCTCGGCCGACGGGCCGAAGGTCAGGATCCCGGCGGCGCGCGTGGCATCGGCCACCCCGGCGGCCAGCGGCGCTTCGGGGCCGACGATCACGAAATCAATGGCGTTTTCCTCGCAGAAATTCACCACCGCCGCGCCATTCAGGATGTCGATGCTGGCACATTCCGCCAGTTGCGCGATGCCTGCATTGCCGGGTGCCACGATCAGCCGGTCGCATTTCGGATTCTGCCCGACCGCCCAGGCCAGCGCATGTTCGCGCCCGCCACTGCCGAGAATGAGGATATTCATGCGCGCACCCCGCTTGGCCTTTGGATAGGGGCGTCATAGGGTTTGCAGCGTCGAACCGCAAGGAGAGCAAGAGGGTGCAGGACGAACAACTTTGGCAGCAGATCCTGGCGCTGCCGTTGATTGGCCCGGACGATCTGGCCGTGCCGCGCAGCACGTTCAGATTTGGTGCGCCCCTGGCCGCGCATGTGAAGCAGGAAATCCTGCTGGAACTGCGGCGCTTCCTGTATCTTCTGGCCGTCAGCGGCGAAGAGCTGGTGCCCAGCCCGTTCATTGCCGATGCACTGCGCGATCTGGTGGCGAAATCCGGGCCGGAACTTGTTTTGGGCACGCATCCCGACCGCGCCGCCCGGCTGACACTCAGCCTGCGCATGGGGCGCAATCCGCTGCTGTGGCAGCGCGACTATCAGCGCAGCCTTGATCTGCGCGCCCGCAGTTTCGGCGCGGCGGACCCGGAACATATCTGGCCATCGCTGCGGTCGTATCGGCTGCAACTGGCGGGCTGGGCGCTTCTGGCCGCTGGGCTGGTGCTGGCCGTGCTGGCAAAACTGGGGGCCGACACGGGGGTAGCGGCCTTGGCCCTGTTGATCTGCGGCGGCTTCATTTGGGGCACCGAAGGCCCGTGGCCTGTCCACCTGCCGGTCCGGCAAGGCGTCTGGGCCCGGCTGCGCTGAGTGCGCGGCCCGCCCCTTCGGCCCGCCGCTTCGGGTTGACAGCCCTGCCATGCCCGCCGAAGGTGCAGCCCCATCGCCGCGAGTGAGACATGACGGAACACCAAGCCCTTGCCCGGATCGACGCCGTGCCGCTGACCCTGACGGGGGGCCGCAGCCTGCAAGACTGGCTGGCCCATGAAACCGCGCTGGGGCCGGAGGGCGCGCGGCGGGCGATCATCGAATACCGCCGGTTTCTTGCGCTGGCGCTGACTGCGCCGCGTGATGCGCCTGCGATGCCGCCGCCGCTGGTGCAGCAGGTCTGGCAGAGGCACCGCGATGACGGGGCCGCCTATCACGCCTTTTGCAGCGCGTTGGACTGCGGCTATTTTCACCACAACGTGTCGCGCTGGCAAATCACCCGCGCCGAAGCCTATCGCCAGACCCGCGCCCGCTATCACGCCGCCTTTGGCGCGCTTTCGCAGTTCTGGTGGCCGCATCCGGCGCTGCTGGCGATCCGCACCCGGCTGACAGTCGTGTGGATCGTGCTGGCGATCGGGTGCGTCTTCTTCGGCGTGGTCGACAGGATCGAGTCGGTCTGGGCTGTTCTGGCGATTTATGGTGTGGTGGCGGCGCTGCTGCTGGCCGGGCGCTTCCTTCCCCTCCGGTTTCGGGAGTATGAAGGCCCGCGCGGATCTGTGGCGATGAGGCATGATGGACCTGTTTGAAGACACCCCCGCCCCGCAGGGCAATCAACCCGAATTCACCGTGTCGGAACTGTCCGGCGCGGTAAAGCGCGTGATTGAAGGCGAATTCGGCCTTGTGCGGGTGCGCGGCGAGGTGGGCCGGGTCAGCCGCCCGGCCTCGGGGCATCTGTATTTCGATCTGAAGGATGATCGCAGCGTGATTGCCGCAATCAGCTGGAAGGGGCAGGTGTCCAAGATGCAGACCCGCCCGGAGGAAGGCATGGAGGTCGTGGCCACCGGGCGCATGACCACCTTTCCCGGCCAGTCGAAATATCAGCTGATCGTCGAGGATGTGGCCCCTGCCGGGGCCGGGGCGCTGATGGCGATGCTGGAAAAGCGCCGTGCCGCCTTGCAGGCCGAAGGGCTGTTCGATCCGGCGCGCAAGCAGCAGATCCCCTATCTGCCTTCGGTGATCGGGGTTGTCACTTCGCCCTCGGGGGCGGTGATCCGCGATATTCTGCACCGGCTGCGTGACCGCTTTCCGCGCCATGTGCTGATCTGGCCGGTGCCGGTGCAGGGGCAGGCCTGCGCGCCCGAAGTGGCCGCTGCGATCCGGGGTTTCAACGCGCTGCCCGCAGGCGGCCCGATCCCGCGCCCGGATCTGATCATCGTGGCGCGCGGTGGTGGCAGTCTTGAGGATCTGTGGGGGTTCAACGAAGAGATCGTGGTGCGGGCGGCGGCGGAGAGTGCCATCCCGCTGATTTCGGCGGTGGGGCACGAAACCGATACCACGCTGATTGATTTTGCCGCCGACCGGCGCGCGCCGACCCCGACTGCTGCTGCCGAAATGGCGGTGCCGGTGCGGCTGGAGCTGTTGGCCCAGGTCGATGGCATGGGCGCGCGCATGGCGCAGGGCGTGGTGCGCGGGCTGGGGCTGCGCGGCCAACGGCTGCGCGATCTGTCGCGGGCGCAGCCGCGCCCCGAGACGCTGACCGGCCCTGCGGCGCAGCGCTTTGATGCGGCGGTGCAGCGGCTTGGCGGGGCGCTTGGCATGGCGGTGGCGCAAAAGCGCGGCGCCTTGCAGGCCCGTGCAGCGGGGCTGCGCCCCGAGATGCTGCGCGGCCTGATCGCGCGCCGCGCCGACCGGCTGGAGGCGCGGTTCGCGGCACTGGATGCCGGCCTGTCGCGGCGGCTGGAACGCGCCCATACCGGCATCGACAAATGGGCCTCGCGGCTGGCCCCGGCGCTGGCGCGGCTTCTGGCCACAGCGGCAGGCGACATCACCAAAGGCCGGGCACGGCTGGCGCTGGCCGAGACCCGGCTGGAGGCCGCGCCGGCGCGGCGTCTGGCGATGCTGGCCGAGCGGCTGGAGGCACTGGAGCGGATGCGCCTGACGTTGGGCTATCAGGCGACGCTGCGCCGGGGCTATGCCGTGGTGCGCGGCGATGGCGCGGTGGTCACCGGCAAGGCCGATGCCGAACGTGCCAGCACGCTGGAGATCGAGTTCCGCGACGGACGGCTGGTTGTGGCAGCAGGCCCCGCCAAACCGGGCCGTGGCAAGAAGCCGGGCGAGGCCCCGGATCAGGGCAGCCTGTTCTGACCCTGCCGCAGGGGCGCGTTTGCAGATGGCATCGAGCCATCCGCAAACGCATTGCCATGGACAGCGGCCCGCGCGCCGCCTTTGCCATCACGGCGGCGCAGCGGCGGAGCTGGGGGCTGGGTCACACCCCGACATCTGGGCCGGCGCAAAGCAGCGGCTTGTCGGTCTGCGCCACCTCGGACAGTTCGGTGCCCTCGGGGTCGCCCTCGAACTGCGCCTTCAGCCCTTCGCCTTCGCGCCAGAATTTCCAGCATTGCGGCGCGCCTTCGTCCTCATAGACAAAGCAGATCAGCCCGGCCTCTTCATACCATGAACCGATCTTGCAGACATCCTGGGTAAAGGCCCAGCGGACACGGCGGTTCGGCAGATATTGTTCGGTGCCGAACACTTCGCCGCCCATCGCATAGGTCAGGGTCTTGCCCTGCGAATAGCTGTCGAATTCTTCGGCGGTCAACGGGGTTTCGGCCCGTGCCGCGCCGCACAGCGGCAGGGCGATCAGGGCGGCGAACAGCAGGGACAGACGCATGGGCAAGCTCCACTCAGACAGGGGCAGACTGCCAGAGCGGCGCGCGCTTGGCCAGTGACGGCGCCGTGATCAGCGCTGCCAGCGTTTCAGCCGGGGCCGCATCAGCCGCCGCCAGCGGCGCGGAAACAGCGCAATGACCGAACAGAGCGGCAGCGAATAGGGCAGGCGCGGCGCGTCCTCTGCATGTGGCAGGCGCAGCGCCGGATAGGGGCGCGCCGGATGGGCATGGTGATCGGAATGGCGCGGCGCATTCAGCATCAGCCCCGACGAAAACCAGTGCGGCGCGTTCCAGCTGTGCCGGTCGCTGACCGGCTCCAGCCGCCCGTCGGGCAGGCGGGCGCGGCTCAACCCGTAATGCTGCACATAATCCGACAGCATCAGCTGCGCCGTCGCATAGGCCGCCAGTGCCAGCCAGACCAGCCCGCCCGCCGGGCCTGCCAGCAAGACTCCCAGGCCAAGACAGGCCAGCCCGCCCCCGACATAGATCCAATAGGGATGCACCCCGCCCGCCGCCGCCCGCCGCGTGGTTTCGGCCTCCCGCCCGGCGCGGAAACTGCCCAGATAGGCGCGTGGCAGAAAGGCGTAAAAGCTCTCCTCGCCCCGTGCAGTATTGGGATCAGCCTCACTCGCCACATGCCGGTGATGCACCAGCCGATGCGCCGAGGTGTGATGCCCGTTCAGCATGGTGACATAGATCACCATGCCCAGCCGGAACAGCCCGCGCGCGCCGCGATGGATCAGCTCATGCGCCACAGGGTTCGACACCTGCCCGAAGAACTGGCCAAAGCCCAGAAAGGCCACGACGCGCATCGGGGTCGACAGATCGCTGTCCCCGGCAATCGCCCAGACCACCAGCGGAAAGGCCAGCAGATGCCCCAGCCCCAGCGCCAGAAGCAGCGCATCGGCGGCGGGAAACTCCGCCCCCTCGGGCGCATCCGGGGCCACCAGCGGCACAAGGTGGTCCAGACAGGCGGTCAGCACCCCCATATAAAGCAACCCTGCGAGCAGCCAGCCGCCGCCCCACCACAGACCAGCCAGCAACAGCCCCAGCGGCAGCAAGGCGGCAGCGGCAAACAGGATCATCGGCGGTACGGGCAGGGGGCGGCTCATGGCGCGACCTTAGCATAGGGCCGACGCGCCGCCAGCCCCCGTACCGCCAGCCCTCGCGCCAAGCTGCCGCAACTCGCAGCCCTTCCATGCCCTCGCCCCTTCCATCCTGCGTGTGAAACGACTAGGTGAGACAGGTATTTCCCATGCGGGGGCGGCGATGTCCTTCTTCAAGAAACTCAAAGACCGGATGTTCCGGTCCTCCGACAAGATCGGCAACAGCCTCGATGCGCTGGTGGATGCGGCTCCGGTCCCGCAGCCTGCCGCTGCCGTGACAGAGGCCGCAAAACCCGGCCTGCTCGACCGCCTGATCGGGCGCGAGGCCGATGCGCCGCGCCGCGTGATGGATGACGCGATGCTGGAAAGCCTCGAAGAGCTGCTGATCGAGGCCGATATGGGCGTCGATACGGCCCTGCGCGTCGCCGCCAATATCGCCGAAGGCCGGATGGGCCGCCGCATCTCCACGCCCGAGCTGAAAACGGCCCTGGCCGAAGAGGTGGCGCGCATCATGGCCCCGGTGGCCCGCCCGATGCCGCTCTATGCCAAACGCCCGCAGGTGGTGCTGGTGGTGGGCGTCAACGGCTCCGGCAAGACCACGACCATCGGCAAACTGGCGTCGCAGTTCAAGGCGGCCGGCAAGACGGTGGTGATTGCGGCAGGCGATACCTTCCGCGCCGCCGCCGTGGAACAGTTGCAGATCTGGGGCACCCGCGCCGGGGTGCCGGTGCTCACCGCGCCCGAAGGCTCCGATCCCGCCAGCCTCGCCTTCGATGCCATGACCCGCGCGCAGGAAATCGGTGCCGACCTCCTGCTGATCGACACCGCAGGCCGCCTGCAGAACCGCGCCGATCTGATGGAAGAACTGGCCAAGATCGTGCGGGTGATCCGCAAGAAGGATGACACCGCCCCCCACAACACCCTGCTGGTGCTGGATGCGACCACCGGCCAGAACGCGGTCAGCCAGGTGGAAACCTTCCGCAAACTGGCCGATGTCTCGGGCCTGATCATGACCAAACTCGACGGCACCGCCAAGGGCGGCGTGCTGGTCAGCCTCGCCGACAAGTTCGGCCTGCCCATCCATGCCATCGGCCTCGGCGAACAGATCGACGATCTGGCCGCCTTCGATCCCGAAGATTTCGCCCGCGCCCTCGTGGGCCTTGCTGAATGATCCTGCCCA
The DNA here is from genome assembly GCF_018798885.1 of Gemmobacter fulvus. NCBI lineage: Bacteria > Pseudomonadati > Pseudomonadota > Alphaproteobacteria > Rhodobacterales > Paracoccaceae > Gemmobacter > Gemmobacter fulvus. The sequence continues at coordinate 3,236,764 of NZ_CP076361.1, forward strand.
CCGGCCTCTCATTTCATCTTGGCCCCAATATCCTCGGGGGGACGGCCGCAGGCCGTGGGGGGCAGACAGCCCCCCGTCGCCGCTGATCCCGGGCGCAACGCAGGATGAGCGATTGGTTGCGATCTCTCGAAGGCACCGCCGCCGGGCATGATGCCGCGCTGGCTCTGGCCCTGCTGGCGGCGGTGCTGCATGCGCTGTTCGGGGCGCTGCAAAAGGGCCGCCACGATCCCTGGCTGTCACGCGCGGCGATTGACGGCAGCTATGCGCTGATCGCCGCGCCATTTGCCCTGTTCGTGGTGCCCTGGCCCGAGCCGCATATGTGGCCGATCTTCGCCGGGGCCTTTGCCATCCACGCGGTCTACAAGCTGCTGCAGGCGATGACCTACAGCCGGGGCGCCTTTACCGTGGTCTATCCGGTGGTCCGTGGCACCGGGCCGCTGTTCACGGTGACCTTTGCAGGCTTCGTCTTCGGCGAACAGTTCACTGCGGGCCAATGGGCCGGGGTGGCGCTGCTGTCGGGCGGGATTCTCGGGCTGGCACTCTGGAACCTCGTCCATATCCGTGCGCAGCGCGATACGATGATCCCGGCGCTGTGGCTCGCCTTTGCCACCGGCGGTTTCGTGGCGCTTTATACCACCTATGATGCCTACGGCATCCGCGCCACCGCCGATCCCTTCACCTTTCTGGCCTGGTTCTTCCTGATCGACGGCGTGCTGATGCCGGTGCTGACCGTCCGGCGCTGGTGCCGCTTGCCCCGGCCCGAGATCACAGCTTTGCTACAGCGGGGTGTGCTCGGGGCCTTTGTCGCCTATTTCAGCTTTGGCTCGGTGATGATGGCCACCCGGCTGGACAAGGTGGGCGAGGCGGCGGTGCTGCGCGAAACCTCGACCGTATTTGCCGCCTTGATCGGCTGGCTGGTTCTGGGCGAAAAGGTGGGGCGCGTGCAATTCGCGCTGATGGCGCTGATCGCCGCAGGTGCGGTGATCGTGGAAGTGATGGGATAGGCAATGGCGGAACGCAAACTCAATGGCGGCTTGAAGGCGGCGCTGGAATATGGCCCGATCCTTGCCTTCTTCATCGGCTACCTGCAACTGAAGGATCAGGTGATCTCCATCGCGGGCACCGACTATTCCGGGTTTCTGGTGGTCACGGCGCTGTTCATCCCGTTGATGGTGCTGACCACCGGCCTGCTCTGGGCGCTGACCGGCAGCCTGTCGCGGATGCAACTCGCCACCGTGGTTCTGGTGGTGGTGTTCGGCGGCCTCTCGGTCTGGTTGCAGGACGAGCGGTTCTTCAAGATGAAACCGACGATGATCTATCTGCTGTTCGCGGGCGTGCTGGGCTTTGGGCTGATGCGCGGGCAGAGCTATCTGCGGTCGGTCATGGGGGAAACCCTGCCGATGCGGGACGAGGGCTGGATGATCCTGACCAAGCGCATCGCGTTGTTTTTCCTCGCGCTTGCCATCACCAACGAGGTGATCTGGCGCAGCCTGTCCACCGATGCCTGGGTGAATTTCAAGACCTTCGGCCTGACCGCCGCGATGTTCGCGTTTTTCCTGAGCCAGGGCCGTCTGCTGCAAACCTACGGCATTGAAAAAGACAAGGTCTAAGCCGCAGAGGGGCCGGGTTTGCGGCCCCTCCGCCGCCCGCAAGATCGCCTGCATTTTTCCGCAGAACCGCTCTTGCGTGCTATGCCGGACTTGTCTAAACACCCGCTCACGGTTGGGGCGTCGCCAAGTGGTAAGGCAGCGGTTTTTGGTACCGCCATACCTAGGTTCGAATCCTAGCGCCCCAGCCAAACGGAATTTCCAGCACATTCTGATCTGCCAGCACACCCTGATCTGACGGTGCAGGCGAACGGGCAGGGGGCTGCCCATCCGCCGCGCAGGGCCGCTTCACATCCGCATCAGCAAGCCGCCATCCACCGCGAGTTCGATGCCGGTGATATAGCTCGCCGCATCCGACAGCAGGAACAGCGTGGCATTGGCCATGTCTTGCGCCGTTCCGATCCGGCCCAGCGGCGCATAATCGGCAACAGCTTTCAGCACATCATCACTGTCCCAGCGGGCCTGAAGCGGGGTCAGCGTCATGCCCGGACAGACCGCGTTCGAACGGATGCCCTCGGCGGCCAGCTGCATCGCCAGCGATTTGGACAGGGCACAGACCCCGGCCTTGGAGGCCTGATAGGCGTCCTGCGGCTTGGGGTCGCCACGATACCATTGCACGGTCGAAAAATGCACCATCGCGCCGCCCCGCCCGGTCTTGCGCATGAACGGAACGGCGGCGCGCGCGGTCAGCGCCACGGCGCGCAGGTTGATCGCGAACACCTGATCCCAGACCGCCATATCCATGTCGAGCGCCGAGGCATCCCGCCCGAACCACAGCACGCCCGCCACATTGGCCAGATAATCAATGCCGCCCCGCGCCGTGCCTGCCGCGGTGATGGTGGTGGTCACGAATTCCGCATCGGACAGATCGCCCTGACAATAGGCCAGCCGATCGCCGAATCCGCCCAGACTATCTGGCCGGGGTTTGAGGTCGATGCCCGTCACGCTGGCCCCGGCGGCCAGCAGCGCCAGCGTGATCGCTTCGCCCATGCCGCCGCCTGCGCCGGTGACAACGGCGTGTCGCCCGGTGAAATCATAGCTGATCATCATGTCATCCTTCCCTGTTCCGGCCCCGTCTTGCACCGCAGGCCTGGCTTGTGACCGGGCCGCGCGGGCCGTGCCGGGGCCGAGATTACGCGCTTTTGGATGGTCATCAAGCCTATTTGGAAAAAAGTTGCTAAAATAGAAAACTTATATACGATTATGGCAGGTTCAGAAAACCGTGACGCCACAGACCCCGAGTGAGACAAGGCAAATTCTGATGACACATGACGTATTTTCGGTGATTTCCCCGGTGGACGGGTCGCTTTACCTGTCGCGCCCCTATGCCAGTGCGCCCGAGATCGCGGCAAAGCTGGCAGCGGCGCGCGCGGCGGTGAAACCGTGGCGGCAGGTGCCGCTGGCCGAGCGGGTGGCGCTGGTGCAGCGGTTCGGGGCCGAAATGTCGGCGCGGGCCGAGGCTTTGGCCGAAGCGGTGACATGGGGCATCGGGCGTCCGCGCTGGCAGGCGGACGAGACGCCGCGCCTTGCGCTGGTCGGGGATCTGCTGGCACAGACGGCGGCGGTGACGCTGGCCGATACGCCGTTTGAAAGTGACGATACCGTCCGCCGCTTTGCGCGCCCGGTGCCGGGCGGTCTGCATCTGTCGATCTGTGCCTGGAACTATCCGACCGCGATGCTGGGCTATCTGGTCAGCCAGCCGCTGATCGCGGGCAATGTGGTGATCCTGAAGCACTCGCCGCAGACCCCGGTCATTGCCGAGCTGGCAGAAGAGGCCTGGCGCGCGGCGGGCGGGCCTGCGGGGGCGTTCCAGATGCTGCATCTGTCCCACGCCGATGCGGAACGGGCGATTGCGGCGGGGCAGTTCGATGCGGTGAATTTCATCGGCTCGGTCGCTGGCGGCAAACGCTTGCATGCGGCGGCGGGGGGCACCATGACAACGGTGCATCTGGAACTGGGCGGCAAGGATCCGGCCTATATCCGCGCCGATGCGGATATTGACCGGCTGGTGGCCGATATTGCCGAAGGTTGTTTCTCCAATGCCGGGCAAAGCTGCTGTTCGGTGGAGCGGATCTATGTCGACCGCAGGGTGCAGGCCCGCTTTACCGAGGCGCTGCTGGCCGAGGCGCAGAAATGGACCATCGGCCATCCGGTGCAGGACAAGGCGATGATCGGCCCGGTGGTGCATGCGGCGGCGGCACAGCGGATCCGCGACCAGATCGCGCAGGCGGTGGCGGCAGGCGGGCGTGCGCTGATCGGTGCCAGCTGCGATCTGGGTGCGGCCTATGTGCCTGCCGAAGTTCTTGTCGATCTGGATCATGGCATGTCGATCATGCGCGACGAATTGTTTGGCCCGGTGGCGGCCATTCAGGCGGTATCGGGCGATGATGAGGCGATTACCCTGATGAATGACAGCCAATATGGCCTGTCGGCCAGCATCTGGACCGAGGATGAGGCGCGCGGGCTGGCGCTGCTGGATCAGGTGGAGGCCGGAACGGTATACCTGAACCGCTGTGATCATGCCGACCTCTATCTGCCCTGGGGCGGGGTCAAGGACTCCGGGCTGGGGCGCACCAACGGGCGGGTGGGACTGCTGGAGGCGACGGCAGCCAAGGCCTTTCATGTGCGCCGCACGCTGGGCTGATCTGATGCAGTTGCCCCCGAACATGGTGGCGGCACTGGCGGCAGAGGCCGCCGAGGTGCTGCGGCCCGCAGCGGCCAGCCCGTTGTTGCTGCTGTGCGAACATGCGGGGGCAAGGGTGCCTGCCCCCTGGGGCGGGCTGGGCCTGCCCCCGGCGCTTCTTGACACGCATTATGCCTATGACCCGGGAGTGGACGGGCTGACCCGCGTGCTGTCGGCGCGGCTGGAGGCCCCGGCGGTGCTGGCGCGCTATTCCCGCATCTTTCTGGATTACAACCGCTTTCCCGAAGACTGGGACCATATCCGCCCCGATCTGGGCGGCATTCCGGTGCCCGCCAATCTGCGGATCAGCGCGGCGGAACGGACGCTGCGCCGGGCGATTGCCGCAACCCCGCTGGATCAGGCAATCCGGCCGCTGTTGCCGGGGCGGCGGGCGGTGGTCTCGGTGCATTCCTTCACCCCGGTGATGGCGGGCGATCATCGTGCGGTGGATATCGGCGTGCTGTGGCGGCAGGACAGCGGCTTTGTCCGCGCGGTGCTGGCCGCATTGCACGGGCGCGCTGCGGGCCTTGGCCTGCGCATCGGTGACAATGCCCCCTATGACTGGCGCCGCGTAGTGGCTTACAGCCTTCAGGCGCATGCGCTGGACCGGGGTCTTCCCTGTTTTTATCTGGAGGTGAACAACGCGCTGTTTTCCGATCCGGCAACTTCTGAAACCATCGCAACGCTGATTGCGGATGTACTGGCGGCGGCGCTGAGCGCACTGCCCGATGCGGGGCGCGAACCGAGGTGAGACGGCTGGATTTCAACATCCTTTGCGTGTAAGTTCCTTGAAATCATCACTCAAACCGGAAGGTTGCATGGCGAGCGAACTGGGCGAGACGATCCGGCAGACCCGCAAGCGGCTCAAGCTCACCCTGCGGGATCTGAGCGAGCGGTCGGGCCTGACGGTGTCGCAGCTTTCCAAACTGGAAAACGGCAAGCAGCGCATTTCCGTCGATCTGGCGTTGAAAATCGCGGGCGTGTTGCAGGTGCCTGTCACCTCGTTCCTGGCCGCGCCGCGCCCGATGCCGCAGGCGCGGCGCTCCATCACGCGGGCGGGCGAGGGCACGCGCCATGAAACCCAGGGGCTGGTGTTCGAGGTGCTATGCAGCGATTTCCGCGACAAGAGCAGCCTGTTCTGGAATGTCACGGTGACCGGGCGCAGTCTGGACGAGACGGGCGGCTGGCGCTCACATTCCGGCGAGGAATTCGTGCAGGTTCTGTCGGGCACGCTGGAACTGCACACCCGCCATTACGAACCGCTGGTGCTGAACACCGGCGACAGCCTGCTGTTCGATGGCGAAATGGAACATGGTTATGTCTGCCTTGGCGCGGGCCCTGCGCGCCTGTTCATGTCCAACTCCATGCAGCGAACCATGCTTTATCCGCTGCCCGACGCGCAGGGGTGAGGCGCAGCCCGGCACGCACTGACGTGCCGGGGGCCAAGGCGGATCAGACGAAGTAGCGTTGCCATTCAAAGTCGGTGATGTGCTGCGCGGCCCAGGTGTCGAAGGCGGCGATCTCGTTGCGGCGGCTGTCGGCATAATGGCTGCGGAACGCGGTGCCGAAGGCCTCGGCGCAGAAGTCGGAGGCGGCGAAATCCTCGACCGCCGCGGCCAGAGTCGATTGCAGCGGCACGGCCCCCGGCCCTATGGCCGCCCCCGGCTGTGCGGCGGGCGGGATCAGCGCCTTTTCAATGCCTTCCGCCCCGGCGGCCAGCATCGCCGCCAGCGTCAGATAGGGGTTCACATCCGCCCCCGGCACCCGATGTTCAAACCGGCAGGCCGAGGCCGATGGCGTGGTGATGGTGCGGATGGCGGCGGTGCGGTTCTCATACCCCCAGGAGACATCCTGCGGCGACCACGCGCCCCGGTCAAACCGGCGGTAGGAATTGATGGTGGGCCGGAACATCACATGTGTCTCGCGCATCCGGTGCAGCAGGCCTGCCAGGAACTGCTGCCCCACCGGCGACAGCGCATTGACCCCCGCCGCCAGCACCGGCACATCGCCCTGCCACAGGCTGATATGGTGATGCGCGCCACAGGCGCTTTCTTTGCCCGGAGGCTGGAACCGCGTCATGAAGGTAGCAACCAGCCCGCGTTCGGCGCAAAGTTCGCGCAGATGCAGCTTGGCCCGCACCGCATCATCCGCCGCCTCGACCGCAGGTTTTGGCGTCAGGGCGAATTCATACATGCCATAGCCATATTCCGTCACAAACGAGGCGACGCCGATGCCGAGCGACTCCATCCGGCGCATGAATTCGCTCACCAGATCCTGATAGTCGCCGCTGCGCACCAGATCGTAATTCACCAGAGAATGCCCCCAGGGTTGCAGCTCGCGGTAGCGGCCCTTCTGCATCAGCGCGTGATCGGCATGGAAGATGCCGAACTCATATTCCAGCGCCACCTTGGCCGTATAGCCCAGCTTGCGCAGCCGCGCGTCGGCCTGCGCCAGAACATGCCGGGGATCCACGGGGCAGGGGCTGCCGTCGAGCATGTAGCCATTGGCGATGACCGAGGCGGTATCGCGCCGCCAGCCATGTTGCCGGATCGAGGCCGGGTCGGCCACTGCCTGAATATTCGGATAGCCGTTGCCATCATTGGCGATGGCTGCGGAAAAGGCGGTATCGCCGATCGGCTGGCCATCGCCATGCGACACGCAATAGAGGATGCCGTTCAGCGCATCGCCCGAGGCCGAGAGTTTCAGCGGGGTGATCTTGGATCGGAACCCCCCCGACATATCCACCATATGGCTGTGCAGGAACTGCACGCCAGCGGCCTTGAGCCGGTTGTACTGCTCGTCATAGGCCGGGGCAAACGCCGCCGTCTGTTCGGCAAGATTCATCATGGACTCCCGTTGGTCAGCGTTTTGTCCCGGTCCGCCGCAGCGCACGGGACAGCATTTCATCAAGTTCATAAGGCCCGCACAGGCCTTGCGGGCGCAGCGCCATGCACAGCACGATCACCGCACCCAGCGCGACGCCGGACAGGCCCAGCATCGCGGGCAGGGTCAGGCCGCCGATGGTCACGCCGGATTCCAGGCTGCGGATCAGCTCCAGCCCGATGGACAGCAGCAAGGCGCCCGCCATCGCCCCCGTCACCGTGCCCATGCCACCAAGGATCAGCATGGCAAGCGTCAGGAACACCTGTTGGAAATAGAACAGCCTGGGGCTGATCGTGCCGGTGAAGCTGGCATAAAGCACGCCCGCCGTGCCGCAGATCAGCGCCGAAATCAGCCAGGACTGGCGGCGCAGGGCGCGGGCGTCGATGGCCAGTGCCTCGGCGGCCTGCGGGTTCTGCGCGGTGGCGCGCAGTTGCAGGCCATTCGGGCTTTCGCGGAACAGCCGTGCCACCACGATGGCCAGCACCGCGCCCGCCATCACCAGCGGCAGCCCGGCCACCTGCGGGATGCCGAAGAAGCCCTGATTGCCTTTGAACAGCGCGGGCCAATGCAGGAACATCGAATGGATGATGATCAGGAAGGCAAGGCTGACAATCGTCGCCGCCACCCCGGACAGCCGCGCGATGACGCGGCCACTGATCACGGCGAGGAGGGCCACGACCGCAAGCGTGAGGGCAGCGGCCACCGCCGGCGGCAGGGCAATCTGCGCCAGCCCGAGCGGGGCATGCGGGATCGACAGCTTTTTCATCGCCACCGGCGTGGCAAGGATGGCCATGCCATAGGCCCCCAGACCGACAAAGGCGCTGTGGCCCAGATGCGCAACACCGGAATTGCCCATGAAGACCTGTAGCCCGACCACGATCATCAGATTGAGCGCCGCCGCCGCCGCCAGATGCTGCTGATAGGTGGGCGCGAAGGCCATGACTGCCAGTCCGATCAGCACCAGCGGCACGGCGGTGATCAGCCCGCCGCGCAGCCCGCGCATCATCCACGACCCGGAGGGAGATAGGTCTGCCATCATCAGAACTCCTTGTCGCCCAGCTCGCGCCGCGACCCGAACAGCCCCTCGGGGCGATAGACGAGGATCATCGTCACGATCACATAGGTCAGCGCCTCTTTCAGCCCGCCCAGCTCCTGGGGCAGCAGCGTCAGCAGCCCGACCTCGATGAAGCCCAGAAGCATCCCACCCGCCGCCGCCCCCATCAGAGAGCCAAAGCCGCCGATCACGCAGGCAACAAAGGCCTTGAGCACCAGCGCGAACCCCATGTCCGGGGTCACGCCGCCGCGCCGGGCAAGGATGAACACACAGGCCACCCCCGCCAGCGCGCCCGAGATGGCAAAGGCGGCAGCAATCACCCTGTTGGCGCGGATGCCCATCAGCCGCACGGTGGAAAAGTCGCGCGCCGCTGCGCGCATCGCAATCCCCATGGTGGAGCGGTTGAGAAAGAGCACCAGCGCGCCGATGGCGAGGCTCGCCGCCAGCAGCTCCAGCACCTGTAACGATGACACGGCAAACGGCCCCAGATGCCAGGTGGTGTTCAGCCCGTTCAACAGGGAAAAGGCCTGCGGGCGGGGCGAGATCAGCAGCTGGAACAGGTTCTGCAAGATGATGCTGACCCCGAAAGCCGTCAGCATGCCGGTGGTGGTCGGCGCGTTGCGCACGGGCCGGAAGGCCACCCGTTCCAGCAAGACCGAAACGGCGGCGGCGGCGGTGATCGCCAGAAGAACCACAAAGGCCGGCGAAGACAGGCCCAGCCCCGCCGCCAGAAACACCGCATAGGCCGAAGCGCCGATCACCTCGCCATGCGCGAAATTGACCAGCCCCATGATCGAAAAGATCACCGCAAGCCCCAGCGCCACCAGCGCATATTCGGCCCCGAAGGCGAGGGCATTCAGAAATTGCTGGACGAGATATTCCATGCCTGCCTCACGATCCCAGATACAGCGCCATCAGATCGGATCCGGCAAGATCGGCCGGTGGACCCGCGAAAGAGATCTGGCCGGTGCCCAGAATATACACCCGGTCGGCATGGCGCATCGCCTGCGCCGCGTTCTGTTCGACCACCAGCACCGTCAGCCCCTCGGCCTTCAGCTGGCCGATGAAATCGAAGATCCGCGCCACGATCATCGGCGCAAGGCCAAGCGAGGGTTCATCCAGCACCAACAGGCGCGGGCGGGACATCATGGCGCGGGCAATCGCCAGCATCTGCTGCTCGCCACCCGACAGGGTGCCTGCAAGCTGGTCGATCCGCTCGGCCAGCACCGGAAACAGCGCCAGATAGCGGTCCATATCCGCGCGCACGCCCTTGGGGTCGCGCCGCATCGCGGCCCCGAGGCGCAGGTTTTCGGCCACCGTCAGATTGACGAAGATGCGCCGTCCTTCGGGCGATACCGCGATGCCTTTGGCCATGCGCGCCTCGGTGGGCAGGCGCGAGATGTCGGTGCCTTCTAGCACCACGCGCCCGCTGGCCGGGATCAGCCCGGAAATCGCCCCGATGGTCGATGTCTTGCCTGCGCCATTGGGGCCAAGCAGGGCCACCAGCTCGCCCGTGCCGATGTGCAGATCCAACCCCTGCACGGCACAGATCGCGCCGTAGCTGACCCGCACCCCCTCAAGACGCAGCATGTCGGCCATGGCTCAGCGCCAGTCCGGCACAAAGCTGGGCAGGCTGTCAGCAACCAGCACCCGCTTGCCGTCCTTGAAGCCGATCACCGGCACGGTTTTGACCGGAAAACCACCATTTTCGGCATAAGAGATCACCGGCGCGGTGATGCCCGGATTGCCGCCTTCAGCACGCAGCGCCGCCCGGATCGCGGCGGGATCGGTCGATCCGGCTTTCACGGCGGCGGCATGGGATTCCAGCACCATATCCGCCCCCAGCGCATCGAAAATGCCCTGCACCTTGAAACCCGCATCGCGGCACCCGGCCAGGAAGGTGTCGATGGAAGAGCCAAGCCCGGTCGGGCCATGGGTGGCGAACAGCACCTTGTCGAGTGCTGCGGCATCGGCCACCGTGCCCTCCAGCGAGGGGTCATCGAAGCCGTCCGATCCGATGATCCAGCCCTGATAGCCATTCGCCTGCAACTGCCGGATCAGGATGCCGACATCGGGCAGCACTGACGAAATCATGATCGCATCCGGGGCCGGATCCATCGCCTTGATCTGGGCAATCTGCGGCGACCAGTCATTGGTGCCCATCGTATGCGTCAGGCGCCCGACAACGCGGCCGCCGTGATGTTCAAAGCTTTGCCCGAACCATTCCGGCAGCATTTCCGACCAGGATCCTGCATCGGCCGAGGTCATCAGCAGGGCGCTGCGCGCACCGGCCTTATAGGCGGCCTCGGCCGTGGCAGCCCCGTTGACCGGATCGGGCACGGCACCGGCCAGGAAATTCTCGAACCCGGCCACCTGCATTTCGACCTGGGTATTGGGGGCGGAAAACACGGTGGCCCCATAGGGCGCGGCAAGCTGCGCCAGCGGGATCAGCGAGTCGGGGAAGGGAATGCCGGTGATGACCTGCGCGCCCTGATCCAGAAACTTCTGGGCAATGGTCACCGACAGCTGCGGTTCCGATCGGGTGTCTTCGACCAGCAGTGTCACTTTCGGCCCCTGACCGGCGGCGTTCAGCTTTTCCGCCATGCAGCGCGCGCCTTCGACCTCGGCATAGGGGGCATAGGCCCCGGTCAGCGAGGCGGCGATGCCGATCTTCAACTCGGCTTCCTGCGCCTGTGTGACCCCGGGCAGCGCCAGTGCCGCGCATAGTGTAAGGCCAAATGTGATGTCAGATGTCATGTCCGTCTCCCTGATCCGGTGATGCTGTGCCGATCCCGCAATGCGGGCACGGCCTTAATGCGGCGCATGGTGCTGGTCGGGCGATCCGGGGCCGACATAGACCTCGATCACGCGCGGATCGGCCCAGACCTCAGCCGGGGCGCCGCTGGCAATCAGCCTGCCCTGATCCATCACGAACAGACGGCCACAGATGCTGTTGATGAAGCGCAGATCATGGTCGATCACCAGAATCCCGCAGCCTGTCCGGTCGCGGATACTGGCAATCGCCCGGCCCAACCGCGCGGATTCGTCATCGTTCAGCCCGGCGGCCGGTTCGTCCAGCATCAGGATTTCGGGCGCGGTGGCCAATGCGCGTGCAATCTCCATCCAGCGCTGGGTGCCATAGGGCAGGCTGCCCGCAGGCTGTTCAGCCAGATCCTCCAGCCCGAACTCGGTCAGCAGTGCCGCCACATTGACCCGCGCCGCGCGGTCGGGGCGCAACTGGCGGCAGCGCAGATGCGCCACCTCGATGTTCTGGCGCACCGACAGATCGCGGAACACCCGCAGGTTCTGGAAGGTGCGGGCAATCCCGGCATGCGATACCTGCTGCGGGCCGATCCCGGCAATGTCGCGCCCGCCAAGGCTGACACGCCCGGCATCAGGCCGCAGAAAGCCGGTCACGACATTGACGAAGGTCGATTTGCCTGCGCCATTCGGGCCGATCAGCCCGACGATCTCGCCCGCGGCGCAATCGAGGCTGGCACCGGATAGCGCCCGCACGCCCCCAAAGGACTTTTCAATCTCTGTGACGGACAGCACGCCCGTTCTCCCTGTTCCCTGTTGCGCCCGATCGGTTGCCGAGTCTGCTTTTGAGGAAAGGTTAGGCAGGCTTCCCGGTTGTGACAACAAAAATTTTCTAAAATCGCAATTTTTGTCCGCTTAAGAAAATGTCGCGACGGGCGCAGAGGAGTGGCACAGGCGAGAAAGGCTTTGACGAAACCGTTTTTCAGGCGCAGTTTTTTTGGGCATCCAAACATTTTCTGCCATGATTTAACGCTTTGAGGTCTGTGCCATGGACGTGATTTTTGAAAGCCGTGACATTACCCCGCAGGTCCGCATCACGCGCGATGCCGCAGGGGCTGTTACCGTGACGGTCGATTACCAGACGAACGGCTGGTATGATGAGGAACTGGGATATTATCTTTACGACTATGGCGGGGCCGAGATCACCTTCGGCGGCATCACCGATTACGCCTATGTCGGGGGCGATGATGACGGGGTGATCTTTGCCACGGTCACGGCCACGGTGCTGCCCGAAGCCTCGATGCTGGCCGAAGTGCTGTTCCGCATCGACAATATTGATCCCTTCGGCACGGTGTTCCCGATCGAGATCGCGGTGCTGGATGTGGCGGGCAGCCTGACCGGCGGCACCGGCATTGATGCCATGTTCGGCTCTGCCTTCAACGATACGCTGGCGGGGGGCGATGGCGATGATGCGCTGGAGGGCGGCGTGGCGTTTGACCGGCTGGACGGCGGCAGCGGCAATGACAACATGCTGGGCGGGGCAAATGGCGATGTCTATGTGGTCGACAGCTATGGCGACCGGGTGGATGAATCCGTGCTCGGCTCTTTCGGGCGTGATACGGTGGAAACCCATCTGAACTTCCGCCTCTCAGGCCCGCAGGTGATGGGCTGGGTGGAGCGGCTGGTGCTGACCGGCAGTGATGACGTGGACGGCATCGGCAACCGCCGTCACAATCAGCTGATCGGCAATGAGGGCGACAACCATCTGGAAGGGCGGGCCGGTGATGACCGGCTGCGCGGCGGGCTGGGGGCAGATACGCTCAGCGGCGGCGAGGGCGCGGACCGCTTTGTGTTCCACTCGGCTTTGGGCGGCGACAATATCGACAAGATCCTTGATTTTGAGAAAGGGGTCGATGTGATCGCGCTGGACAATGCGGTGATGTCCACGCTGCGCAATCCGGGGCAAGTGCTGGCCTCGACCCTGTTCACCGCCAATGCCGATGGCGTGGCGCAGGACAGTGACGACCGGATCATCCATGAAACCGATACCGGCCTGCTGCGCTATGATGCCGATGGCAGCGGGGCGGGGGCGGCGATCATCTTTGCCCGTGTGACCCCCGGCCAGATCCTGTCGGCGGCGGATTTTCTGGTGGTCTGACGCTCAGACAACCCCGATGCCGCGCAGGATCATCGCTTTCACGCCTTCCTTGGCCGCCTGCCACTGGCGGTCGGTCAAGGGTTTGCCGCCGTTCAGCGTTTCGATCTGATGGCCGAAATCGGCGTAATGCTGGGTAGTGGCCCAGAGCATGTAGAGCAAATGCTGCGGATCGACCGGGGCCATCTGGCCTGCGTCGATCCAGTGCTGGATCAGTGCGGCCCGCCCCGCCGTCCAGTCGCGCAGCGTGGTTTCCAGATAGTCCTGGATCACCGGCGCGCCGTGCATCACCTCTGACGCCCAGACCTTGGAGCCATTGGGATGGCGGCGCGAGATTTCCATCTTGGCGTCGATATAGGCGCCGATGCCTTCGGCGGGGCCACTGGCGTTGTCCATGCTGTCGGCGGCGTGCAGCCAGATCTCGAAGATGTTCTGCACCACCCGGCGATAGAGGTCTTCCTTGGTTGCAAAATAATAGTGCAGATTGGCCTTGGGCAGCCCCGCCATATCGGCGATCAGCTGCATGGTGGCCCCGCCAAACCCAGCCTCCGCAAAGACTTTTTCCGCTGCCTGCAAAATGAGCGTCTCATTCATGGCGCGGATTTCATTGCGTTTCAGCGGGCGGGGGGCATCGGACATCGGAGCGGGGGCTTCACCTTGGGACAGAGAATTTTGTTGACCGGATAGTCAGCTTCTATAGCCTTCTCCCTGACCATATGGTCAGGAAAAGATTCGCCGCAAGGGGCATGAAGACCCCGGAACGCAGGCGGCAGGGAGATGGAAATGTCGGCACCTGGTGAGAACCTCAGGATCAATTCCGCACGCCTGTGGGACAGTCTGAACGAGATGGCACTGATCGGCCCCGGTGTGGCCGGGGGCTGCAACCGCCAGACGCTGACCGATGCGGACAATGCGGGCCGCCACCTGTTCAAATCCTGGTGCGAGGCGGCGGGCATGGTGATGGGTGTCGACAGCATGGGCAATATGTTTGCCACACGCGCGGGCACCGACCCCGAGGCGCTGCCGGTCTATATGGGCAGCCATCTGGACACCCAGCCGACCGGCGGTCGCTATGATGGCGTGCTGGGGGTCCTGGGCGCGCTGGAGGTGGTGCGCACGATGAATGATCTGGGCATCAAGACCCGCCACCCGATCGTGGTGACGAACTGGACCAATGAGGAAGGCGCGCGGTTTGCGCCGGCGATGCTGGCCTCGGGCGTGTTTGCCGGGATCCACAGTCAGGATTACGCCTATGGCCGCACCGATCCCGAGGGCAAGACCTTCGGCGCCGAACTGGCCCGCATTGGCTGGGTGGGCGACGAGACGGTCGGCGCGCGCAAGATGCACGCGATGTTCGAGCTGCATATCGAACAGGGGCCGATCCTCGAGGCGGAAGGCAAGACCATCGGGGTGGTCACCCATGGGCAGGGGCTGTGGTGGCTGGAAATCACCCTGACTGGCAAGGATGCCCATACCGGCAGCACGCCGATGACCATGCGGGTGAATGCGGGGCTCGGCATGGCGCGCATCACCGAGCGCGTGCATCATATTGCCATGAGCCATCAGCCGGGCGCGGTGGGCGCGGTGGGGCAGGTGATGGTCTATCCCAACAGCCGCAATGTGATCCCCGGCAAGGTGGTGTTCACCGTCGACATCCGCAGCCCCGATCAGGCCAAACTGGACGCGATGCGCGCCGAGGTCGAGCGTGCCGCCCATGCGGTGGCGCTGGAGTTGGGGCTGGGATGCAGCATCGAGCCGGTCGGGCATTTCGATCCGGTGACCTTCGATCCGGCGCTGGTGCGCACCGTGCGCGCGGCGGCGGAGCGGCTGGGCCATGCGCATATGGATCTGATCTCGGGCGCGGGGCATGATGCCTGCTGGATCAACCGGGTGGCCCCGACGGTGATGGTGATGTGCCCCTGTGTCGGCGGCCTCAGCCATAACGAGGCCGAGGAGATCACCCCGGACTGGGCGGCGGCGGGCACGGATGTGCTGCTGCATGCGGTGTTGGACACCGCCGGGATCGTTGCATGAGCGGGCGCGCGCCGGGGGCTTTGCGCCCCCGGACCCCCGCAGGATATTTTGGCCAAGATGAAAGCCAGCAGGAACAGGGGAGTGGACCATGGCCAGCATTGTGATCAAGGGCGGCACGGTTGTTACGGCGGATCTGAGCCATGCGGCCGATGTTCTGGTGGAGGGCGGCGTGATCACCGCCATCGGGCCGGATCTGTCGGGCGATACGGTGCTGGATGCGGCGGGCTGTTACATCATGCCCGGCGGGATTGATCCGCATACCCATCTGGAGATGCCCTTCATGGGCACCTATTCGGCGGATGATTTTGAAAGCGGCACGCGGGCGGCCTTGGCCGGGGGCACCACCATGGTGGTGGATTTCATCCTGCCGGGGCAGGGCCAGGGTCTGATGGATGCCGCACAGATGTGGCACAACAAATCCGGTCGGGCCAATTGCGATTATTCCTACCACATGGCGGTCACCTGGTGGGGCGAGAAGGTCTGGGAGGATATGGCGCTGAGCGTGGCCGCCGGGATCCCCTCGTTCAAGCATTTCATGGCCTACAAGGGCGCGCTGATGGTCAATGATGACGAGCTGTTTGCCAGCTTCCGTCGGGTGGGCGATCTGGGTGGTCTGGCGATGGTTCACGCCGAGAATGGCGATGTGGTGGCGGAGCTGACCGCCAAGCTGCTGGCCGAGGGGAATACCGGGCCAGAGGCGCATGGCTATTCGCGCCCGCCGCAAGTGGAGGGCGAGGCGACCAATCGCGCGATCATGATTGCCGATATGGCGGGGGTGCCGCTTTATGTGGTGCATACCAGCTGTGAGGATGCGCATGAGGCGATCCGCCGGGCGCGGGCTGCGGGCAAGCGGGTCTGGGGCGAGCCGCTGATCCAGCATCTGACGCTGGATGAGAGCGAGTATTTCCATCCCGACTGGGACCATGCCGCGCGGCGGGTGATGTCACCGCCGTTCCGCGACAAGAAACATCAGGATAGTCTCTGGGCCGGGCTGCAATCAGGCAGCCTGTCCTGTGTGGCGACCGATCATTGCGCCTTTACCACGGCGCAGAAGCGGTTTGGTCTGGGGGATTTTTCAAAGATCCCCAATGGCACCGGCGGGCTGGAGGATCGCTTGCCGATGCTCTGGACCCAAGGGGTGGGCACGGGGCGGCTGACGCCGAATGAATTTGTGGCGGTGACCAGCACCAATATTGCCAAGATCCTGAACCTGTATCCGAAGAAGGGCGCGGTTCTGGTCGGGGCGGATGCGGATCTGGTGGTGTGGGATCCGGCGAAAGAAAAGGTCATCTCGGCGGGCAGTCAACAATCCTCGATTGATTACAATGTGTTCGAGGGCAAAACTGTCAAAGGGCTGCCGCGCTATACGCTGACCCGCGGCCAGGTGGCGGTGCAGGATGGCGAGATCCGCACCGAGGAAGGCCATGGCCGCTTTGTTGGCCGGGCGGCGCAACCGGCGGTGAACCGTGCCCTGAGCGCTTGGAAAGAGCTGACCGCGCCGCGCCCGGTGCAGCGCGCGGGCATTCCGGCGACGGGGGTGTGATGAAGGATACGTTTACGCCCAGCGTGCCGGTGATCGAAGCCAAGGGGCTGGATCTGGTGTTTGACACCAATGACGGGCCGGTTCATGCGTTGAAGGATGTCAATCTTCAGATCAACAAGGGCGATTTCGTCAGTTTCATCGGGCCGTCGGGCTGTGGCAAGACCACCTTCCTGCGCTGTATCGCAGCGCTGGAGCAGCCGACCGGCGGCAGCTTGACGGTGAATGGCATGACCCCGGATGAGGCCCGGAAATCAAGAGCTTACGGCTATGTCTTTCAGGCGGCGGGGCTGTATCCTTGGCGCACCATCGCGGGCAATATCCGCCTGCCGCTGGAGATCATGGGGTTTTCGCGCGCCGAACAGGATGAGCGCGTGAAGAACGTGCTGCAACTGGTTGATCTGGAAGAGTTTGGCAAGAAATTTCCGTGGCAGCTTTCGGGCGGGATGCAGCAGCGGGCCTCGATCGCGCGGGCGCTGGCCTTTGATGCCGATATTCTGCTGATGGACGAGCCCTTTGGCGCGCTGGACGAGATTGTGCGCGACCACCTGAACGAGGAAGTGCTCAAGCTCTGGGCGCGGACCGAAAAGACCATCGGCTTTGTCACCCATTCGATTCCCGAAGCGGTGTATCTGTCGACCAAGATCGTGGTGATGAGCCCGCGTCCGGGGCGGATCACCGATGTGATCGACAGCCCCTTGCCGAAGGAACGGCCGCTGGACATCCGCGACAGCCGCGAGTTCATCGAGATTGCGCATCGGGTGCGCGACGGGCTGCGGGCGGGGCATGGCGATGCGATCTGAGCGCGGCACCTTGGCGGTTCTGTCGGTGCAGGAGGGGTGGCCTGCATGAAATCCATTCTGCCGATTTTCACCGTTCTGACCGTGATCTGCCTGCTGTGGTATGCGGCGGCGGTCTGGATGAATGCGACCTGGGTCTATGATCAGGCAGAGCGCGCGGGCACGACGGTGCGCTTTGCCGAGGTCGTGGGCCAGACTCTGACACAAGAGCGCCCGGTGCTGCCTGCGCCGCATCAGGTGGCCAAGGGGCTGTGGGACGGCGTGACCGGGCAGGCGATCACCTCGAAGCGCAGCCTTGTCTATCACGGCTGGGTGACGCTGTCCGCCACGCTGCTGGGCTTTGCCTTCGGGTCGGCGGCGGGCATCCTGCTGGCAGTGGGCATCGTCTATAACCGCGCGATGGACATGAGCGTGATGCCCTGGGCGATTGCCAGCCAGACCATTCCGATTCTGGCGATTGCGCCGATGATCATCGTGGTGCTGAATTCGATGGGGGTGACGGGGATCGTGCCGAAGGCGATCATTTCGGCCTATCTCAGCTTCTTTCCGGTGGTTGTCGGCATGGTGAAGGGGCTGCGTGCGCCGGATGCGATGCAACTGGATCTGCTGCGCACCTATAATGCCAGCGGGGCGGCAACCTTTGGCAAGCTGCGGCTGCCCTCGTCGATGCCCTATCTGTTTGCATCGTTGAAAGTGGGCGTGGCGGCATCGCTGGTCGGCACGATTGTCGGGGAATTGCCGACGGGGGCGGTGGCCGGGCTTGGCTCGCGCCTGCTGTCGGGCAGCTACTACGGGCAGACGGTGCAGATCTGGGCGGCACTGTTCGCGGCGGCGCTTGTGGCGGCAAGTCTGGTGGCGATCATCGGTCTGGTGGAGCGGCTGACGCTGAAGCGGATGGGGATGGCGCGATGAAAGCCGTGAAATCGCATGTCATGGGGTTTCTGAAAGCCGGGGAACCGCATGCCACAATCTATGCCCTCATCATCCTGGCGGGGTTCTTTGACATTTGGCTGGCCATGATCCTTGCTGTCTGGCTTTTGGCCTGGAGTTTCAATGCCTCGTTGGCAACACTCGATGGAACCTGGCCGAGAAAGGTCGTGCCTGCGATCTTTGGCCTGACGCTGCTTGTGCTATGGCAGATGGCGGTGCGGCTTTATGACATCAGCCCGGTGATCCTGCCCGCGCCCAGCGACATCGGGCTGCGGATCCTGTCGAGCCTGCCGGTGCTCTGGGCGGATTTCGTGCAGACCTTCGTCAAGGGGGCGCTGTCGGGGTATGTGATCGGCTGCGGTGCGGCTGTGGTGACGGCGGTGCTGATCGACCGCTCGCCCTTTCTGCAGCGGGGTCTGCTACCGGTGGGCAATTTTGTGGCCGCATTGCCCATCGTGGGCATCGCGCCGATCATGGTGATGTGGTTCGGGTTCGACTGGCACTCCAAGGCGGCGGTGGTCGTGGTGATGGTGTTCTTTCCGGTTCTGGTGAACATGGTGGCGGGGCTGAAAGCCTCGGACTCCATGCAGCGCGACCTGATGGCGACCTATGGCGCGAGTTACTGGCAGACGCTGGTCAAGCTGCGGCTGCCGGCGGCGCTGCCCTTTCTGTTCAACGGCCTGAAGATTGCGACCACATTGGCGCTGATCGGCGCGATTGTTGCGGAATTTTTCGGCAGCCCTATCGTGGGCATGGGCTTTCGCATCACGGCCGAGATCGGGCGGCTGGGGCTGGACATGATCTGGGCCGAGATTGCGGTGGCGGCGCTGGCGGGATCGGCCTTTTACGGGCTGGTGGCGTGGATCGAGGCGCGGATGACCTTCTGGCATCCGTCGCAACGAAAGTAAGCAGAACCGGGCAAATCCGGGCAACATGGAGGTTTGAATGAAAAAGCTACTGACGGGCGCGATGTTTGCCGCACTGGCAACGGGCGCACAGGCAGCCGATGATGTGACGCTGCAACTGAAATGGGTCACGCAGGCACAGTTTGCCGGTTACTATGTGGCGCAGGCCAAAGGGTTTTACGAGGAAGAGGGGCTGAATGTCACCATCCTGCCAGGTGGCCCGGATGTGGCACCGACGCAGGTGATTGCGGGCGGTGGTGCCGATGTGGTGGTGGACTGGATGCCCTCGGCGCTGGCCGCGCGTGAAAAGGGGCTGGCGCTCGTCAATATCGCGCAGCCGTTCAAATCCAGCGGCATGATGCTGACCTGTCTGAAGGACAGCGGCGTGGCCACCCCTGCCGATTTCAAGGGCAAGACGCTGGGCGTCTGGTTCGGCGGCAACGAATATCCGTTCCTGAACTGGATGAACAAGCTGGGGCTGAAAACCGATGGCAGCGATGTCACGGTGCTGAAACAGGGGTTCAACGTCGATCCGCTGTTGCAGAAACAGGCGGCGTGCATTTCGACCATGACCTATAACGAATATTGGCAGGTGATCGACGCCGGGGTGACGCCGGAGCAGCTGGTCACCTTCAAATACGAGGACGAAGGCGTGGCGACGCTGGAGGACGGGCTTTATGTGATGGAGGAGAAGCTCACAGATCCGGCCTTTGAAGAGAAGATGGTGAAATTCGTCCGTGCCAGCATGAAAGGCTGGAAATATGCCGAGGCCAATTCGGATGAAGCGGCGATGATCGTGCTGGAGAATGACGAGACCGGCGCGCAGACCGAAACGCATCAGAAGCGCATGATGGGCGAGATTGCCAAGCTGACGGCGGGCAGCAATGGCGCGCTGGATGCGGCGGATTATGACCGCACGGTGGCGGCGCTGATGTCGGGCGGATCTGATCCGGTGATCACCAAGGCGCCGGAAGGGGCCTGGACGGCAGCCATCACCGACAAGGCGCTGAAGTAAGCAGCGCCGCAGGAGATGCGAGGGCGCGCCGGGACAACCGGCGCGCTTTTTCATGCCGTTTGGCTGGGGGGCTTTGCCCCCGGCTCTGCCAGGGCAGAGCCTCCCCCAGGATATTTGCGCCAAGATGAATTTGCAGGGATGTGTGAAGCGGGGGGAATGGTGTAAATTCCCTTTCATGCAGGGGAGATGCCGATGCCATTGGGGGCTTTGACCGGAAGCCGCGTGCGGGAGCGGCGGCTGGCGCTGGGGATGCGGCAGGCCGATCTGGCGCGGGGGGCGGGGATTTCGGCCTCTTATCTGAATCTGATCGAACATAACCGGCGGCGCATTGCGGGCGAGGTTCTGGCGCGGCTGGCGGCGGCGCTGGGCGTTGAGGTTTCGGTGCTGGAAGAGGGCGCGGAGGGGGCGGTGGCCGAGGCCTTGCGCGCGGCGGCGGGCGAGGCGGGCTCTGCGGCAGAGCTGGACCGGCTGGAGGAGTTCATCGGCCGCTTTCCGGGCTGGGCGGCGGTGACGGCGGGGATGCAGCGGCGGGTGGGGCAGCTGGAGCGGGCAGTGGCGGCGCTGAATGACCGGATCGCCCATGACCCGCATCTGAGCCTGGCACTGCATGAGGTGTTGTCGGCGGTCAGTTCGGTGCGCTCGACCGCAGCGATTCTGGCCGAGACGGAGGATATCGAGGCTGATTGGCGGGCGCGGTTCCATGCCAATCTGCATCATGACAGCGAAAGGCTGGCGGGCGGGGCCGAGGCGCTGGTGGCCTATCTGGACGGGTCGGGGCAGGAGACGGCAGCGGGGGTCGCCTCGCCGCAGGAAGAGCTGGACGATTGGTTGGCGGCGCGCGGTTGGCATCTGGCGGCGCTGGAGATGGGCGGCGATCTGGAGGCGGAGATTGCGCAACTGGCCTCGGGCGCTGCGCGCGATCTGGCGCGGGCGCATGTGGCGCAGGCGCGGGCGGATGTACAGGCGATGCCCTTGGCGGAGTTTGTGGCGGCGGTGGCCGCGTTGGGGGCGGATCCGGTCTTGCTGGCGGCGCGGCTGGGCACGCGGGTTCTGGCGGTGATGCGCAGGCTCGCGACGCTGCCCGGGGCCGTGGAAGGGCTGGTGATCTGCGATGCGGCGGGGGCCTTGCTGTTTCGCAAGCCGGCAGAGGGGTTTCAGCCGCCGCGATTTGGAGCGGCCTGCGCCTTGTGGCCGCTCTATGCGGCGCTGGCGCGGCCGATGATGCCGGTGGCAGCGCGGATCGAGATGACCGGGCGCAGCGGGCGGCGTTTTCTGGCGCAGAGCTGGTGCGAAACCGAGTGGCCAGGCGGGTTTGGTGGGGTGGAGGTGCGGGCGGCGGCGATGCTGCTGACGCCGGTTGCGGCGGATGGCAGCCCGGCGCTGCGCGTGGGGCCGACCTGCCGGATCTGCCCCGAGGCGGGCTGCCCGGCGCGGCGCGAAGCCTCGATCATCAGCGAGGCGGGGGCGCTGCGCCGCTGAGGCACCCCCAAGAGGACCCCAGACTAAGGCATGAGGCGGCGGGGCATATCGGCTTTTGACAGCGCGAGGTTTTGCGCCGATAGTCTGCCGCAGGGGCGCTGCCTGCGGGTGGCGGAGGGATGTAGCGGAGGGAACGCGATCTTGGCGCGCCATGCCATGCTGATCGAAGACGAGCCGAATATCGCGGAGGCGATCCGCTTTCTGCTGCACCGGGATGGCTGGCAGGTGTCGGTGCTGGGCGAGGGGGGCAGTGCCGAGGCGCGGGTGCGCGAGGCGCGCCCGGATCTGGTGATCCTGGATCTGATGCTGCCGGGGCGCTCCGGGCTGGAAATCCTTCAGGGCCTGCGGGCCGATCCGCTGACCCAGGGCCTGCCGGTGATGATGCTGACCGCCAAGGGGCAGGGCCGCGACCGGGCGGCAGCAGAACAGGCCGGGGCCGATCTGTTCATGGCCAAGCCGTTTTCCAATGCCGAATTCGTGGCGGCGGCACGGTCGCTGATCCCGGTATGAGGCGGCGGCGCGGGCCGGTGTTTCTGGCGCGGCGCAGCTATCGCTTGCGCCGGATGCGCGATGCCGCCCGCCTGTTGCCGATTGCGGGGGCGTTTCTGTTCATGCTGCCGATCCTCTGGTCGCCGGGCGAGAGTGCGGGGCAGGATACCGCGCCGGACGGGATGTATCTGTTCGGGGTCTGGTTCTGCCTGATCCTTGCGGCGGCACTGATGTCGCGCGGGCTGCGCGCGGCATCGGCGGATGACCCTGCCGGGGCGGAGGGCGACGGCTGATGCCTTTCAACCTGCTGGTTCTGGCCTGCCTGACCTATGTGATCTTCTTGTTCCTTGTGGCCTTCATGGTGGAACGCCGGGCGGCGCAGGGGGCGGCGCGCTGGCTGCGCTCGCCGCTGGTCTATACGCTGTCGCTCAGCATCTATTGCACGGCCTGGACCTTTTACGGCGCGGTCGGCTATGCGGCGCGGTCGGGGCTGGAGTTCCTGACCATCTATCTGGGGCCGACTCTGGTGTTCGTGGGCTGGTGGTGGATCCTGCGCAAGCTGGTGCATATCGGGCGGCAACAGCGCGTCACCTCGATTGCTGACATGATTTCAAGCCGTTACGGCAAGTCGAACCTGCTTGGCGTGATCGTGACGGTGATCTGTGTGGTGGCGGCAACGCCCTATATCGCGCTGCAACTGCAATCGGTGACACTCAGCTTCGGGGTGTTTGCCGCCGCGGGTTCCTATGGCTGGGCGATGCCCGATACCAATTCCACCGCCTTCTGGGTGGCCTGCGGTCTTGCGCTGTTCACCATCCTGTTCGGCACCCGCAATCTGGATGCGAATGAACAGCATACCGGGGTGGTGACGGCGATTGCGGTGGAGGCGGTGGTCAAGCTGGTGGCGCTGCTGGCGGTTGGCATCTTTGTGGTCTGGTTCGTGGCCTCGGGCCCGGCCGACATCATCATGCGCATCAATTACTCCAAGATCGCGGATTGGGATCTGGTGCCGTCGCGCTGGGCCGGGCTGACCTTCCTGTCGGCGGCGGCGGTGATCACGCTGCCGCGCATGTTTCAGGTGCTGGTGGTGGAAAACAGCGACGAGCGGCATCTGGCGACCGCCAGCTGGGCCTTTCCGCTCTATCTGCTGGGCATGAGCCTGTTCGTGGTGCCGATTGCGGTGGTGGGGTTGCAGGTGCTGCCCGCCGGGGCGAACCCCGATCTGTTCGTGCTGACCCTGCCGCTGAGCCAGGGGCAGGGCGGTCTGGCGATGCTGGCCTTTCTGGGCGGGTTTTCCTCTGCCACATCGATGGTGATCGTGGCGGCGATTGCGCTGGCGACCATGGTGTCGAACCACATCGTGATGCCGCTGTGGTTGAGCATGCGGCCCGCGCAATCGGTTTCGGGCGATGTGCGGCGGCTGGTGCTGCTGTCGCGCAGGCTGTCGATCGCCGGGGTTCTGGGGCTGGGCTATCTTTACTTCGCGCTGTCGGGCGGTTCGGCGGCGCTGGCGGCCATCGGGCTGATTTCCTTTGTCGGCGTGGCGCAGATGCTGCCTGCGATGCTGGGCGGCATCTTCTGGCGCGGGGCGACCCGGCAGGGGGCGGCGCTGGGGCTGGTGCTGGGCTTTGTGGTCTGGGGGTATACGCTGTTCCTGCCCAGTTTCGGGCCGGATGGCGTATTGCCGCTGTCGCTGTTCCAGCACGGGCCCTTCGGGATCAGCTGGCTGCGCCCCCGCGCGCTGTTCGGGGTGGAGGGCATGGATCCGCTGGTCCATGCACTGTTCTGGAGCCTGGTGATCAACACCACCGCCTTCACGCTCGGATCGCTGCTCAGCTTTCCGGGGCCGGTGGAGCGGGTGCAGGGGCTGGCCTTTGTGAATGTGTTCGATACCGAACGGGCCGAGCCGCGTGGCTGGGCCCAGGGGCAGGCCGAACCCGAGGCGCTTCTGGTGATGGCGCAGCGGATTCTGGGCGATGAAGCGGCGCTGAATTTCTTTGAGGCGCAGGCCCGCGCGCAGGGAATGGAAGGGTATCTGCCCGATCCAGTGCCGGAATTTCTGGGCGCGCTGGAACGGCGGCTGGCCAGTTCGGTGGGCGCGGCCACCGCCCATGCGATGATTTCGGAACTGGCCGGGCGGGCGCGGGTGACGGTGGCCGATCTGATGCGGGTGGCGGATGAAACCGCGCAGATCATGGAATATTCCAGCAAGCTGGAAAGCCAGCGTGAAGAAATGACCCGCACCGCCCGCCAATTGCGCGAGGCGAATGAAAAACTGACGCAGATTTCGGTGCAGAAGGATGCGTTTCTCAGCCAGATCAGCCATGAATTGCGCACGCCGATGACCTCGATCCGCGCGTTTTCCGAGATCATGATGGAAGGCGACATGCCGCCCGAGATGGCCGAAAACTATGCGCGTATCATCCATGAAGAGGCGATCCGTCTGACGCGGCTGCTGGATGATCTGCTGGATCTGTCGGTGCTGGAAAACGGCACGGTGCAATTGAATCTGAAACTCGCCAACCTGTCGGAGCTTCTGGATAAATCCCTGCGTGCGGCGGCGCATACCAAACCCGAGCGGCTGTTTTCGATCAGCCGCGACCTGCCCGCCGAGGCGATTTTCCTGCGCACCGACCCTGACCGGCTGGCGCAGGTGTTCATCAACCTGATCTCCAACGCGCGCAAATATTGCGATGCGGCGCGGCCCGAGCTACGCATTTCGGTGCGGCAGAAGGGGGCGCGGGTGGTGGTGGATTTCATCGACAATGGTGGGGGGATTCCCAAGGACAGTCAGGCGCTCATCTTCGAGAAATTCGCCCGGCTGACCGATCAGACCCGCGCCGGCGGGGCTGGGCTGGGGTTGGCGATCTGCCGCGAGATCATGGCCAATCTGGGCGGCTCCATCAGCTATCTGCCCGGGCAGCGCGGCGCGGCCTTCCGGGTGACGCTGCCGTTGCGGCTGGAAAAAATGCCGCCCGAGGTTGCTGCGTAACGCTTTGGTAAGACTGTTCTGCGACCAAGAGAAGGATGGTGGCAAGGAAGCGGTCCGTGGATCAGGGTGTGATCAGGCGAAAACTGACAGCGGTTCCGGCGGCGCAGGCGATGGCCGAGGGCGGGGCCGCGCGCGTCTGGCCACTGGCGCTGGCGCGGACGGCGCGTGACCGGCTCGGCCTTGGGCTCGACTGCGGGCCGGTGCGGCTGGATCGGTTCTCGTTGGCGGAATTGCTGGATCTGCCGCCCGACCGGGCGCTGATCGCGGTGCTGGAAGGCCCGCGCAATGCGATGGGGGTGCTGATCCTCAGCCCCGAGGTGCTGGCCGCCGTGATCGAAATGCAAACCCTGGGCAAGGTGACGCAGCAGCCGCTGATCCAGCGCAGGCCGACACGGACCGATGCCGCAATGGTGGCCGACTATCTGGATGCGGTGCTGATCGCGTTTGAAACCGCGCTGGCGGCGGATGCCGATCTGGTCTGGACCGACGGCTTTCGCTACGCCTCGTTTCTGGAAGAGGCGCGGCCACTGGCGCTGATGCTGGAGGATACGGCCTATAAGGTGCTGCGCTGCGACTGCGATCTGGGCGGGGCGCGGCAGGGCGGGCTGGTGCTGGCGCTGCCCGCCGAGGGGCATGGGCGGCGACCGGAGCGGGCGCAGGCGCAGCTCGCGCCGGATCCGGGGCTGCGTATGCAGTTTTCGTCAGATCTGCAGGCGCAGGTTCTGGCGGCAGAGGTGCGGGTTCAGGCGGTTCTGCACCGTGTCAGCCTGCCGCTGTCGGCGGTTCTGGCCTTGCAGCCCGGCGATCTGCTGCCCCTGCCCACCGCCGCGCTCGACCGGATCGAACTGGCGGGGCAGGATGGGCTGAAGCGCGGTTTGGGCAAGCTGGGCCAGCATCGCGGCATGCGGGCCATCCGCCTGCTGGCCGATGATCAGGCGGCGATGCCGACGCCCGCCTTGCCGCAAAGCGCCGATCCGGTGCCCGCACCACCCGCCCGGCTTCCGCTGACGGGAACGGGCTGATGCGGTGGAGGTCAGGCCTGTTCCAGCGTCGGGCGCAGCCAGTCGAGGCTATAGCCGAAGCGTGCCGGAATGCCGATCAGATCATCCGCACTCATCCGCCCTGCATGGGCCAGCGCCCAGACGACGGAGGAGCGGTTGCCCGAGGCGCAATAAGCAAAGACCGGCCCGGCGGCGCTGTCGATCGCCTGACGCTGCGCCGTCACATTGGCCTCGGTCAGCGCGCCGCCGATCACCGGATTGGCGACAAAGGTCAGCCCCAGCGCCTCGGCTGCCGCGCGCATGGCGGCCGTGTGCAGCGCGCCGGGGATTTCAGCATCCGGGCGGTTGTCGATCACCGTGACGTAACCTGCGGCCTTGATCGCGGGCAGATCCTCCGGCGTGATCTGCGGCGATACGGCATAGCTCGGGGTCAGGGCGCGGATGTCCATGGGCCTTCGGTCCTTCAGGCAGGCAGCCGGTCGATGCGGCGGCAGTTTACGGGTGAGCGGAGCATATCCGCCCGCATCAGGAATAGGAAGGGCAGCCCGCTTTTGCAGGCGCTACAGCCCGTTCAGCGGCACTTTCAGATAGCGCAGGCCATTGTCCTCGGGCTCTGGCATCTGGCCCGCGCGCATGTTCACCTGCAGCGACGGGATGATCAGTCGGGGCATGGCCAGCGAGGCATCCCGGCGCTGCCGCATGGCCACGAACTCTGCCTTGTCGCGCCCGGCCCCGATATGCACATTGCGGGCCCTCTGCTCGCCCACAGTGCTCTCCCAGGCAAAGACCTCGCGTCCGGGGGCCATGTAATCATGGCAGACAAAGATGCGGGTGGCATCGGGCAGGCGCAGGATCTTCTGCACCGAATCATAAAGATCTTCTGCCGATCCGCCCGGAAAATCACAGCGCGCCGTGCCGAAATCGGGCATGAACAGCGTGTCCCCGACAAAGGCGGCATCGCCGATCACATAGGTCAGGCAGGCGGGCGTATGGCCCGGCGTGTGCAGCACATCGCAACGCATCTGGCCGATCTGCAGGCTGTCGCCATCGCGGAACAGCCGGTCAAACTGGCTGCCGTCGCGCTGGAACCGCGTGCCCTCGTTGAAGATCTTGCCGAAGGTCGCCTGCACAACGGTGATCCGGTCGCCAATGCCGATCTTGCCGCCCAGACGCTCTTGAATATAGGGCGCGGCAGACAGGTGATCGGCATGGACATGGGTTTCAAGGATCCATTGCAGATCAAGATCTTGCGCCTCGATCTGCGCAATCACGGCATCGGCGGAACGGGTATCGGTCCGACCGGAGGCATAGTCGAAATCCAGAACGGAATCGACAATGGCGCAGGCCCGCCCTTCGGGTTCGCGCAGCAGATAGGTGATGGTATTGGTCGCTTCGTCAAAAAACGCGGTGACATGGGGCGACATCGGCGGGCCTCGCAGGCTTGGTTCGCGAAGGATATAGGTCCGCCGGATATATTTCAAGTTTTGAATGTGAATTTCTCGCCGGGGATTGACCTGCATCAAGGCTGGCGCAGGCAAAGCCCCTAGTCTGAAACTGTCAGGATAAAGGAGACAGCCATGGCCACGCTGGCAGAACGCAAGACACAGCTTGAACGGCGGCTGGGCACATTGCAGGCGCGGCTGACCGCCATCGAGGCCGAACTGGACAGCCATCAGGCGCAAGACTGGGAAGAGCTGGCGGTCGAACGGGAAACCGATGAGGTGCTGGAGGGCATGGGCCTCTCGGGCCAGCAGGAAATCCGCATGATCGAGGCGGCGCTGGGGCGGATCGCGGCGGGGGATTACGGGACATGCACCAAATGCGGGGCAGAGATCGGCGAGGCGCGGCTGAACGTGCTGCCCTTCACGCCCTTCTGCCGGAACTGCGCAACATGAGGGAGGTTCAGATGCCAAAATCACAGACCGAGGGCGCGGGGCTTCTGGCCCTGTTGTCGGAAATGCAGGCGCTGATGGGTATTCTGCCGGTCAGGCCGCAGCCGGTGCCGCAGCCTGAGAGCGGGCGCGCCGAAGATGTGGCCCGCGCCGAGGAGGATGTGGTGGAGGCCGGTTTCGACAATATGCCGGTCTGAGCCGCGATACGGCGGAAATCGGCGTGTTATCAAGGCAAAGCCGCGAAGGCGGGATTGCCAAGCGCCCCGTTTGGATTCTTAACTGATCCGGTGGGAATGCAGGGGGCACTCAGGATGGATCAGCAGGCAGGGCCGCTGCGGCAAGAGCGTCATGGCGCAGTGCTGGTGCTGGTGATCGACGCGCCGCCGGTGAATGCGCTGGGTCATGCGCTGCGTGCCGCACTGTGGCAGGCCATCGAGGTCGCCGAGGCGGATGCGACGGTGGGGGCGGTGCTGATCCGCGCCGCTGGCCGCACCTTTCCGGCGGGGGCCGACATCAGCGAATTCGGCCAGCCGCCGCGCGCGCCGCAATTGCCAGACCTGTGTGACCGGATCGAGGCCTGCCCCAAGCCGGTGCTGGCGGCGATCCACGGCACGGCGCTGGGCGGCGGGTTGGAACTGGCGCTCGCGGCCCATGCGCGTATTGCGCGGGCCGATGCGATGCTGGGCCTGCCCGAGGTGACGCTGGGCATCCTGCCGGGGGCGGGCGGCACGCAACGGGTGCCGCGGCTGATCGGGGCCGAGCAGGCGCTGCGGCTGATGCTGACGGGCAAGCCGGTTCCTGCGGCCGAGGCGCTTGCGCTTGGGCTGCTGGATGGTGTGGTCGAGGATGGTCTGGAGGTGGCGGCGCTGCGGCTGGCCGAAGGGCTGGTGGGGCGGCGGCTGACGGCAACGCGCGACCGACGCGAGGGGATGCGCGATGGCGCAGCCTATCAGGCGGCGGTGGCGGCGGCGCGACTGGCGCAGGCGGGGGCACGGTTGCCCGCCGGGGCGCGGATCGTGGATTGCGTGGAGGCGGCGCAGTTGCTGCCGATCGAACAGGGAATGGTGTTTGAACGCGCCGCCTTTGCCGATCTGGTGGCCACACCCGAGGCCGCCGGTCTGCGCCATGCGTTTTTCGCCGAACGGGCTGCCGCGCGCTTCCCCGAGGCCAAGGCCGAAGCCCGGCCCGTTGCGCAACTGGGCGTGATCGGCGCGGCAGGATCGGATCTGGCGCTGCTGGCGCTTCAGGCCGGATGTCCGGTGGTGCTGGTGGAGCCGAACCGCCCTCAACTCGTTGAGGCGCTGGAGCGGATCGCTGCCGCTCAGGAAACCGCCGTGCAGGAGGGGCGGCTGACCCCTGCGGCCCGCGATGCGGATTGGGAGCGGCTGACCCCTGCGCTGGGTGCGGCGGCGCTGGCCGACAGCGATCTGGTGCTGGTGGCAGATGCGGGTCTGCTGGCCGAGGCCGCCGAAGCGGCGCCGCCCGGCGCGGTGCTGGCGCTGACCGGGCGGGGGGCGCTGCCGGACAGCCCGCGCGCCAGTGACATGATCGGCCTGCGGCTGGTGGGCGGGCGGCTGGCAGAGCTGGCGGTCGGGCCGCAGACCGCGCCCGAAGCCGTGGCCACGGCGCGGGCGGTGGCGCGGCGGCTTGGGCTGCTGTGCCTGCGCGCGGCGGCTCCGGGGGGCATTGCCGGGCGGGTGATGCTGGCTGGACGGGCGGCGGTGACGCATCTTCTGGCACAGGGCGAGGCTCCGGCACGGGTGGCCGGGGCGCTGCGCGGCTTTGGCCTGCCACAGCTTGCGCCCGAGGCCGCGGCGGAAGCGCCTGAAACCGGTGCATCGGCGGGGCGGATCATCGCGCAGGTGCTGAGTGCTATGGCCAATGAGGGCGCGCGCCTGCTGGAGCGGGGGATTGCACAGCGCGCCTCGGATATCGACTTTGCGCTGGTGGCGGGTCTTGGTTTTCCGCGCTGGCAGGGTGGCCCGATGTTCTGGGCGGATCAGCGCGGTTTGCTGATCCTGCGTCGTGATCTGGCGGAATGGGGGCAGGAAGCGCCCGAGATCTGGGCGATGGCCCCGCTGATTGCCGATCTGGCTGCGCAGGGCGGCCATTTTGCCGACCATGCCGCGCAGGCGGGATCAGGCCAGAAGGATGCCTGACACCACCAGCATCAGCCCCAGTGCCGACAGACCAAGCGCGCCCATGTTCACGATGACCACACGCTGAAGCCGGGCGCGCAGCTCTTCGTCATTGGACGAGGTCTTGCGCGCTTTCAGCGCCATCAGGATGCACCAGATCAGCCCGACAATTCCGGCAAGTGCGACGACCGCGCCAATGACGATCAAGATTTGCATGGCAGCCCCTTGTTTTCGGCGGTGGCGCAAGGCCACTCTGTCCCTTGCCCTGTCCGGGATTATATGCACCCTGCGCCTTCGCGGCGCTTGTCCTAGGGCGTAGCCGAGGGGCTGCGCGCTGGCAAGTCCTGCGTTGATATCGGGCGAAAGGAATGGACATGGCAGATCAGGAGACGGTGGCGCGGATCGAGGCGGCACGGGCGGAAATGCCCGCCTTGCCACAGGCAGGGTTGGATCTGCTGTTCGAGGTGGCGCAGACCCATACCGGCTGGCAGGACCGCCCGGTTGCACCCGCCTTGCTGGAACAGGTGCTGGATCTGGCCAAGATGGGGCCGACCGCGATGAACCAGCAACCGCTGCGGGTGATCTTCGTGCAATCGACCGAGGCGAAGGCCCGGCTGGCCCCGGCGATGAGCAAGGGCAATCTTGACAAGACCATGGCCGCACCCGCGACCGCGATCATGTGTTACGATCTGGAATTCTGGCGCAATCTGCCGGAGCTCTGGCCCCATGCTGATGTCAGCGCGGGTTTCCGTGACAAGCCCGAGGTGGCGCGCGACAATGCGCAGCGCAACGGCACGCTTCAGGCCGGATATTTCATCATGGCGGCGCGGGCGCTGGGCTTGGATTGCGGGCCGATGGGCGGATTTGACCGGGGCAAGGTGGCCGCCGCCTTTCTGGACGGGCGGCCCTGGGAGGTGAACTTTCTGATCAATCTCGGTTATGGCGATGCCAGCCGCGTGCATCCCCGCAACCCCCGGCTGCCTTTCGCCCGTATGGCCGAGGTGCTGTGAGCGGGCGCTTGATCCGCTTCCGGTCCGGCGCTAGGGAAGGGGCAAGCGCCGGGCCAGACCCGTCCGGCCCCCCGGATCCCCAATGCAGAGGCAAAGATGAGCGACCTGAACGACGCCTATAACGTGACCGCAGACGAGCTGAAGCAATTCATCGAACGTTTCGAACAGCTTGAGGCGGAAAAGAAAGATGTGGCCGAACAGCAGAAAGAGCTGATGGCCGAAGCCAAGGGCCGGGGCTATGACACCAAGGTTCTGAAAAAAGTCGTCGCCCTGCGCAAACGCAGCGCCGATGACATTGCCGAAGAAGAGGCGATCCTGGATCTCTACAAGGCCGCCCTCGGGATGCAATAAGACAAGCGGGGCCTTAGGGCCCCGTTTTTTTCTGCCGGATCAGGGTTCCAGATAGGTCACGCCGGGCAGGGTGGCGATATAGGCCATGTCGCGCTCGTATTGTTCGGTCATCTGCGCCACCAGATCATCGGTCCAGCCGGGCAGGGCGAACTGCATGTCCACCTGTTCCGGGCGGGCGAATTTGTCGAGAAAGGCCGAAACGATGCGCCGGCGCTGCGGAATGGTCTGCGGCGGGTGGCTGTCCATATAGGCGACCATGCGGCGCATCCCGTCTGCCGTCATCAGGGTCGCCAGCAGGTCCGTGCTGTCCTCCAGTTCCAGCGCTTCGGAATGGCCCGACACGCTTTGCAGCACCTCCGGCCAGATCAGCGGCGTATCCTCATCAGCCCAGACAAAGACCGGCACATCGGGGTTGCGCGCGCGCAGGCTCAGGATCAGGTCAGACCAGCGCAGCAGGGCCGGATCGGTGCCTTCGATGAATTCGTTATAGTCGCGGCCGCGCTGGCGGCGGTGCAGTTCCGGCAGATAGGTGGCGGGATTGCGCAGGCCCAGATGGAACTCGGCCTCGATCTCGGGGAAAATCTGGGTGATAGCGCGCATCCGCTCGCCGCCGGTGCGATACAGCGCGCCGCGCACCGCCCAGGCCGGGAAGGCCAGAAAATTCTCCCATGACAGGATCAGGCGCTCGGCCACTTCGGCCTCCATGATCTGATCCAGCACGATGGCCTGGGTTTCCTGCGTGGCCGCCTGTCCCTTGAGCTGAATGGCCGTGTCGCGGATCAGCGCGCGATAGCGGTTCGGATGCGGCACCTCGATGCCTTCGGCGGCCAGCGCGGCTGCATTCTTGTGCAGGGTCCGCACAAGGCGGTCGTCATCCGTGCAATGGACGCCGAGATGGTAGGCAATGCGCATCTGAAGGGCCTGTCTGGCAATTGGTGCTCTTGTGCGCTGACTATACGGGCTTTTCTGGACAGTTAAACCGCTTTCCTGTAAGCGGGCGGGCAATATGACCCAGCAAAACAGTCAGAGAATGCCGCGCAAAGCGGGGCGTCGGCCCGGAATGCCCGATCTGTGGTCGCTTGGCGCGGCGGGGATCGGGCTGGTGGTGCTGGCCCCGCTGCTGTCGGTGCTGTGGATCGCCTTCCATCCCACCGAAAACATCTGGCCGCATCTGATGGCGACGGTGATGCCGCGCTATATGGCGGCAACGGCGCAGCTGATGCTGGGGGTCGGGGTGCTGACGGCGCTGGCGGGCACCGGGGCGGCGTGGCTGGTGGTGATGTATCGCTTTCCGGGGTCGCGCTATCTGGATCATGCGCTGCTGTTTCCGCTGGCGGTGCCCGCCTATGTCGGGGCCTATGCGCTGGTCGATTTTCTGGATTATTCCGGGGCGTTGCAGGTGTCGCTGCGGGCGGTGACCGGCTGGCGCACGGCGGCGGATTACTGGTTTCCGGCGATACGTTCGCCCGCGGCGGCCATCGTGGTGCTGTCGGCGGCGCTGTATCCCTATGTCTATCTGCTGGCCCGCGCGGCGTTTCGCGAACAGCCCGGCGGATCCTACGAGGTGGCACGGGCGCTGGGGGCAGGGCCTTGGGGCGTGTTCTTCCGGGTGGGCCTGCCGCTGGCTCGCCCGGCCATTGCGGCGGGGGTGGCGCTGGCGCTGATGGAAACGGTGGCCGATTACGGCACGGTGGCGCATTTTGGTGTGCAGACGCTGACCACCGGCATCTTTTCAACCTGGCTGACGGCGGGCAATGCGGGCGGGGCGGCGCAGATTGCGGGCGTGGCGCTGGTGGTGATCGTGCTGCTGCTGTCGCTGGAGCGGGTAAGCCGCCGCAACGCGCGTTTTCACGGCTCGGCCCGGCAGGCGCGCCCGGTCTCGCCGCAGGTCTTGCGCGGCTGGCGCGGCTGGCTGGCGACCGGCCTGTGCCTGATCCCCTTCGGCATGGGTTTTGTGCTGCCGGTGGCGGTGATGGGCGGGCACGCGCTGCGCCATCCCGAAAGCTGGCTGGCACCGGGTTTGCTGGCGGCGCTGGGCAATACGCTGATGGTGGGTGGCACGGCGGCAGTGCTGACGGTCGCGGCGGCGCTGTTTCTGGTCTATGGACTGCGCATGGCGGGGCGCGGTGTGCCGCGCTGGATCCTGCCGGTGACGGCGCTGGGCTATGCGGCACCGGGGGCGGTGCTGGCGCTGGGGCTGCTGATCCCGCTGGCGGCGCTGGATCACCGGCTGGCCGATGCGGTGCTGGCGCTGAGCGGCTGGGATCCGGGCCTGATGCTCACCGGCACCTCGGCCGCCATCGTGCTGGCCTATGTGGTGCGCTTTTTCGGCATTGCACAGGGCGCGGTCGATGCGGCCTTCGGGCGGGTCTCGCCCAATCTGCCGCTGGCGGCGCGGGCGCTGGGCCGATCGGCGGGCGGTGTGCTGCGCGAGGTCTATCTGCCGATGATGCGCGGCTCGGTGGCGACGGCGCTGCTGGTGGTCTTTGTCGATTGCGTGAAAGAGCTGCCCGCAACCCTGTTGCTGCGCCCGTTCAACTTCAACACGCTGGCGACGCGGGTGCATGAGCTGGCCAGTCTGGAGCGTCTGGGCGATGCCGCCCCCGCCGCGCTGCTGGTGATGGGGGTCGGTCTGGCGGCGGTGGCGCTGATGGCGCGCACCCATCGCTGAGGGGCTGGCAGGGGACAAGTGCCCCCTGCCATTGCGGTGTCAGAAGGATCAGAGCACCTGGAAACCGGCCCCGACCGGATCGTCGCGGTTGATGACCCAGCGCGCCGTGCCCAGAATCTCTGCCGTGCCCTTGACGGTGGGGCGGATGGCGCGGGTGTTGCCCAGTCTGGTTTCGCCCAGAATACTGCCCTCGAACACACCGGAACCAAGAAGCCCTTCCGAGGTGATGGTCTGCCCGACCTGCATCTCGCCCCGCGCCTCGAACATCGCCATCATCGCGCTGGTGCCGGTGCCCCCGGGCGAGCGGTCAAGCTGCCCGGCGCTGAACACATGGACATTCTTGTAGAAGGCGCCCGCGATGCTGGGCTCGTGCCAGAAGGTCACGAAGTTCAGGTTGTTGATATGGGCCTCGGTCGGGTGCTGCACCTTCACCTTGGCGCGGATCGCCTCGCGCGCGATCAGGCCCATGCGCGACAGTTCGGTGCCGTTTTCCGGGCCGATCCGCAGGCCGGTGCCGCGCAGGTCGATGATGCCGAAATAATTGCCGCCCCAGACCAGATCCGCCTTCAGGCTGCCATAGCCCGGCAGCTCGAACGCGATGTCCTGTTCGGCCACATAGGCGGGCACGTTTTCAAACCGGGTCCAGAGCACGCGGTCGCCTTCGGTGGCCACTTCGGCCACGACAAGCCCTGCCGTCGTCTCGAACCGGATCCGGGTGAGGCCGGTGGGCGAACGCCGCACGAAACCATGCGCCACCATCGCCATCGCCACCGCAATCGTGCCATGGCCGCACATGTGCGAATATTCCTTGCCGTCGATATAGATCAGGCCGGCATCATAATCTGACGAGGAGGGCGGGGTGAGGAACACGCCGAACATATCGGCATGGCCGCGCGGTTCACGCATCAGCGCCTTGCGGAGCCAATCATAGTTTTCCTCAAGAAAGCTGCGCTTTTCGAGGATGGTCGACCCGGCAGGGTATGGGATGCCGCTGTGGATGATGCACAGGGGTTCGCCTTCTGTATGAGTATAGATCACATCATACACGTCTTGAACGCGCATTGGTCAGTCTCCGAAGATGAGGGTGGGGATCAGGGTTTGGACAGGAAATCCAGACCGATCAGCAGGTCGATCACGATGATCGCGCAGGCTGCGGCAAGGATGGTGAGGGCGGACACCGCCGCAATCGAGGGGTCCACGGAATATTGCACATAGTTGAACAGCTGCACCGGGATCGTGTTGAGCGCGGTGGTGGTGTTGAAGATCGACAGCTCGACGTTGATGAACGAGGTGATGAAGGCAAAGATCGCGCCCGACACCAGACCGGAGCGGATCTGCGGCAACGTCACCCGCCAGAAGGTCGTGGCGGCATTGGCCCCCAGATCGCGCGAGGCTTCCTCCAGCGACAGCTGTTCGGGCGAGAACTGTGGCAGGATGCTGCGCAGCACGAAGGGGGTGACGATCACCACATGCCCGACCAGCAGCGCGGCAAAGCTGCGCACAAGGCCGATGGCCGCACCATATTGCAGCAGCGCCGCGCCCAGCACGATATGCGGCAGCACCAGCGGCGACAGCATCAGCGCCGACAGCAGGCCCTTGCCCCGGAAGGCAAAGCGGGCAATCGCCATGGCCGCAGGCAGTGCCACGATCAGCGCGACCAGCGTGGCCGCCGCCGCCAGAACCGCGCTGTTGAGGAACGAGCGCAGATAGGTGGGATCGTTCAGCACCACCTCATACCAGCGCAGCGTCAGGCCCTCGGGTGGAAAGGCCAGGTATTTGGTTTCGGTCAGCGACCCGCCCACCACCACCAGCAGCGGCAGCAGCAGATAGGCGAGCGTCAGGAATGACACGAGGCGGATTGCGAGGCGGATGGCCATGTCAGCGCGCTCCCAGACGGATGATGACAGAGGACAGGCCGATCAGCGCCAGGGTAAAGACCAGAAGCGTGATCGACAGCGCGCCGCCATAGTTGAAATCGAACACCGTCGCATATTGCTGGAAGGCCAGCATCGACAGCACCGTCACCTTGCCGCCCGACAGCAGGGCCGGGGTTACATAGGCGCTGATCGCCATGGAAAAGACGATGATCGCCCCGGCCATGACCCCCGGCAGGGTGAGCGGGAAGGTCACGCTCCAGAAGGTATGGGCGGGCGTGGCCCCCAGATCGCGGGCGGCATGTTCCAGAACTGGCTCCACCCGCGCCAGCGCATTGCCGATGGTCAGCACGGCAAAGGGCAGCAGGATATAGACCAGCCCGATCAGAATGCCAGTTTCGGTGCCCAGCAGGCGCAGCGGCCGGGCAATCAGGCCAGAGCCGAGTATCGCCTCATTCATCAGCCCGTTGCGGCCCAGCAGCACCATCCAGCCGAACGAGCGCACGATGTTGGAGGTGAACAGCGGCAGGATCAGCAGGATCACGCAGATGCGCCGCCAGGCCTGCCATTGCACCATACGCACCATATACCAGGCCAGCGGATAACCCAGCAGCAGGCACAGCAGCGTGGCAAGCACCGCAAGGCGGAAGGTGACCAGCATCACCGACCAGTGATAGCCATCCAGCAGGATGCGTCCGTAATGGGCAAAGCCAAGGCTGCCCTCGACGGTCAGGCTCGCGACAAACACCACCGCAAGCGGGATCAGGAAAAACGCGGTGAACACGCTGACCGGCAAGGCCAGCAATCCGAACAGCGCCATGCGAGAGGTGAACATGGCTCATCCCTCCAGAATATGCAGATCGGCGGGGCGGAAGGCGCATTGCGCCACCACGCCTTCCGCGATGCCGTCGGGCAGCGGACCATAGAGCCGGGCATGCAGCCGCAGCCCGCCGTCCTGAAGGTAGATATTGCTGGTGCCACCGACATAGGTGATCGTCTCGACCCGGGCCGTCAGCGACAACAGCCCCTCCGGCAGGGTGGCCCCGGCGGCAAACAGCGCCAGATTTTCGGGGCGCAGCACGCCGGTGCGGGGCGCATTGCCCTGCGGGGCGAGGCTCAGGCCAGAGGGTGCCATAGGCAGAAAATTCGCCTCCCCAATGAACTCGGCCACAAAGCGGCTGCGCGGGTGGTGGTAGATCTGCTTGCCGCCGTCGATCTGTTCGATCCGGCCCGCCGACATCACCGCAATCCGGTCTGACATCACCATCGCCTCTTCCTGATCATGGGTCACGAAGATGAAGGTGATGCCCAGGTGCGCCTGAAGCTGTTTCAGCTCGATCTGCATCCGCTTGCGCAATTGCAGGTCCAGCGCGCTCAGCGGTTCGTCCAGCAGCAGAAGCTTCGGGCGGTTGACGATGGCGCGGGCCAGGGCGACGCGCTGTTGCTGCCCGCCCGACATCTGGCGCGGGCTGCGGTCGGCCAGATGTGCCAGCCCCACCATCTCCAGCGCTTCGCGGGCGCGGACGGTGGCGTCATGGCGGTTCGCCCCCGACCGCATCGGCCCGTAAGCCACGTTCTGCAGCACGCTCATATGCGGGAACAGCGCGTAGTTCTGGAACACGGTGTTCAGGGGGCGGTGGTTCGGGGGCAGGCGCGTGATGTCCTGCCCCTCGATCGTGATCTGCCCGGTATCCGCCGAGGTGAACCCGGCAATGATGCGCAGCAGCGTGGTCTTGCCGCAGCCGGATGGCCCGAGCAGGGAAATGAATTCTCCCTGCCCGACATCCAGCGACACGTCATCCAGCGCGCGATAGGCGCTGAAGGATTTGGATATGGCGGAGATGCTGAGAAGGGTCATGGTCTGTCAGTTCGCGATTTCACGGTTCCAGCGGTCGGTCAGGGCGGGGCGCTGGGCGTTCACGGTGGCCCAGTCGAACAGTTTCAGATCCGCCACCGATCCGGTTTCGCCCCAGGGCAGTTTGCGCGCCACATCGGCCGGCAGATCGACACCCGAGATGGCAGGCCCGAGATAGAGGTTCTCGGCAAGGCAGGTGGCCGCTGCCGGGGTCATGGCCGTGTCGATGAACTTTGCCGCCGCCTCGGGGGCCTTGCTGCCCTTGACGATGTGCATCCGCGCATCGGTGGCCCAGACGCCTTCCTTCGGCACGGTAAAGCCGATGGGCAGACCGGCATCAATCAGATCCCAGGCCCCGACGTTGAAATGCGCGCCGATGGCCACTTCGCCATTCTGGAACGCATTGCTGGCCGCGCCCGAGGTGTCATAAAGCAGCCCGGCATCCAGCGTGGCCAGCTTGGCAAATACCGCGTCCTGCGTGCTGTCGCCCGCACCATAGAGGTCGTTCAGAAACAGGATGAACGGCACCCCGGCGGAATTGTTGGGCGAAGGAATGGCGACGGCCCCGGCATAGGCTTCGTCCCACAGCGCATCCCAGCTTTCGGGCGCGCTGGGCACTTCGAGGGTGCTGTAGGTCAGGCCCAGCGAATAATATCCGGCGCTGACGGCAAAGACGTGATCGCCGTTGCGATAGGCGGCCTTTGGCAGCAGCGATTTTGCATGGGCCATCGTCTCCAGCGGGATCGGGGCCAGCACACCGGCGGCCTCTGCGATTTCGCTGATCCCGCCATCCATATAAGCGACATCAATCGTGGCAGCCCCGGCCTGTTGTTGCAGCTTCGACAGCGTGGTGGTGGAATTGCCGATTTCCGCGATCACTGCGATTCCGGTGGTGGCAGTGAACGGCTTGGCCACGCAGGCATCAAAGGCCTCGCCCCAGTTGCCGCCATAATAAGCCACGGTCAGCGTTTCGGCTGACAGCGCCTGTGCGGCGCCGACCAGACCGGCTACGGAGGCAAACAGCATATGTTTCGTGCGCATCGTGTTTTTCCCTGTTGGTGTCGCGGATGTTGATCCATCGCGGTTCTAGGCCTTCTGAGTAGCGCCTATGCTGACATGACTATTGAACGGGGTGGCCATTTATTTGAATATTTTCGACATCACCAGAGGCGAGGCCCCATGACCAATCCCCATCTGACCGGCGGCCAGGATCTGCGCATCGGCTTTTTGTTGTTGAACAAGTTCACCTTGGCGGCCTTTTCCGGCCTGATTGATGCGCTGCGGCTGGCGGCAGATGACGGTGGCAAAAGCCGGCAGATTCGCATCGGCTGGCACGTCATGAGCCATCGGCAAAGCAGTTGCGTATCAAGCTGCGGGGTGCGGGTTGAAACCCTGCCGGATCTGCACCCGCCGGAGGACTTCGATTATCTGGCGATTTGTGGCGGCAACAGCTATTCCGATGAATACCTGATCCCCGCCGTGTCGGATTACATCAAGCAGGCGCATGGGGCAGGGGTGCGGCTGCTGGGGGTCTGCACCGGCAGCTTTGCCATTGCGCGGGTTGGCCTGACCGACGGGCGCACCTATTGTGTGCATTGGAATGTGCTGGATGCCTTTACGGCGCAATTTCCGACCGCGCGCACTTCGGTAGAGCGTATCTTCATCGACGAGGGCGATATCATCACCTGCGCCGGATCGACGGCGGCGATTGATCTGGGGCTGTATCTGATTGCGCGCCATTGCGGGCGCGACCGGGCGCAGCAGGCGATGCGCCACATGATGCTGACCTCGATCCGCTCTCCCAGCGTGCCGCAGGCGCATTTCATGGATCTGCCCACCGGCGAGGCAGAGGTGGACATCCGGGTGCGCAAGGCGCTGCATTTCATGGAGCAGCAGATCGACCATCCGCCCAATGCCAGCGCTATTGCGCGCTATTGCGGCGTCAGCCTGCGGCAGCTTGAGCGGCTGTTTCAGGCCGCCATCGGCATCACGCCGGTGCAGGCCTATCGGCGGATGCGGCTGAACTACGGGCGCTGGTTGCTGGACAACAGCAGCAGTTCGGTGACGGAAATTGCCTATATCACCGGCTTTTCGGATACGGCGCATTTCTCGCGCGAATTCACGCGGGAATTTGCCACCTCGCCCCGGCGCTATCGCAGCCGCTGATTTTTCAGTGGCATATGGGCTGGGGCCATGCGCAGATACCGCTGTGGCAGCGCAGATTTCGGCACAAGCGGCACCTGCGCGTCGCAATCAGAAGAGGCAGCCCGTGCCCTGCCGCGCCATGCTGATCCTGACAGCATCACACAGAGGTAAGGTTTGGCCCCGCAACCGCAGATCGACCTGTCGCCCCCGGTGTCGGACGAGATCCGCCGCACCACCTGTTACATGTGTGCCTGCCGCTGTGGCATCAATGTGCATCTGAAAAGCGGCGCGGTCAGCTATCTCGAGGGCAATCGCGACCATCCGGTGAACAAGGGGGTTCTCTGTGCCAAGGGGGCCTCGGGGATCCAGCAGGTGACGGCCCCGTCGCGGCTGCGCGCGCCCTTGCGCCGGGTCGGGCCGCGCGGGTCGGGTGCCTTCGAGGAAATCAGCTGGGACGAGGCGCTGGCGCTGGCGGTCAGCTGGATGAAACCGCTGCGCGACACCGCGCCCGAGCGTTTCGCCTTTTTCACCGGGCGCGACCAGAGCCAGAGCCTGACCGGCTATTGGGCGCAGATGTTCGGCACGCCCAATTACGCGGCGCATGGCGGGTTCTGCTCGGTCAATATGGCGGCGGCGGGCATCTACACCATGGGCGGCGCGTTCTGGGAGTTCGGCCAGCCGGATTGGGAGCATACGAAGCTGTTCGTCATGTTCGGCGTGGCCGAAGACCATGACAGCAACCCGATCAAGATCGGTCTGGGCAAGCTGAAGGCGCGGGGGGCCAAGGTGATCGGCGTCAATCCGATCCGCACCGGCTATAACGCGGTGGCGGACGACTGGTATGGGGTGACGCCCGGCACCGACGGGCTGCTGATCCTCGCGCTGATCCATTGCCTGCTGGAGGCGGGCAAGGTCGATCTCGATTATCTGGCGCAATGGACCAATGCCGCCTGTCTGGTGAACGAAGATCCGGGGGCGGAACATGGCCTGCTGCTGAAAAACGCCGAACGCCAGCCCTTTGTGATCGACCGGCGCAGCGGGATGCCTGCAAGCTGGGATGGCCGCGATGTGCAGCCCGATCTGGGTGCCACATGGCAGGGGCATCGCACGGTGTTCCGGCATCTTGCGGAACGCTATCTTGCCCCCGACTATGCCCCCGAGGCGGTGGCCGACCGCGTGGGCATTCCGGCGGCGCGGATCCGCGGGCTGGCGGCAGAGCTGGCCGAGGTGGCCTTTGGCGCGCCAGTCGTGCTGGAGCGGCCCTGGGTCGATTTTCGCGGCAACGCACATGCGCGCATGATCGGTCGCCCGGTGAGCTTTCATGCGATGCGTGGCATTTCGGCCCATTCCAACGGGTTTCAGACCGCGCGCGCGCTGCATCTGCTGCAAATCCTGCTGGGCACGGTGGAAACGCCGGGCGGTTATCGCTTCAAGCCGCCCTATCCCAAACCCGTCGAGGCGCATCCCAGCCCGCATTTCCGGGTGACGCCCGGCGCGCCGCTGGACGGGCCGCATCTGGGCTATGTGCGGGGGCCGGAAAGCCTGTGTCTGCATCCCGATGGCCGCCCGGCGCGGATCGACAAGGCCTATAGCTGGGAAAACCCGCTGTCGGCGCATGGGCTGATGCATATGGTGATCCCCAATGCGGTGGCGGGCGATCCCTATCCGATCGACACGCTGTTTCTGTATATGGCGAACATGGCGTGGAATTCGTCGATGAATACCGCCGCCGTGATGGAGATGCTGACCCGGACGGGGGCGGACGGGGCCTATGCCATTCCGCACATCATCTATTCCGATGCCTATGCGTCGGAAATGGTGGCCTATGCCGATCTGATCCTGCCCGATACCACCTATCTGGAGCGGCATGATTGCATCAGCCTGCTGGACCGCCCGATTTCCGAACCGGGGGCGGCGGGTGATGCGATCCGCTGGCCGGTGGTGGAGCCGGACCGCGATGTGCGCGGCTTCCAGTCGGTGCTGATTGATCTGGGCG
Source organism: Gemmobacter fulvus (assembly GCF_018798885.1). NCBI lineage: Bacteria > Pseudomonadati > Pseudomonadota > Alphaproteobacteria > Rhodobacterales > Paracoccaceae > Gemmobacter > Gemmobacter fulvus. The sequence continues at coordinate 3,279,023 of NZ_CP076361.1, forward strand.
CGCGGCTGGGCCTGCCCGGCTTTGTCGATGCCGAGGGGCAGCCGCTGTACGCCGATTACGCCGATTACATCACCCGCCATCAGCGCCGCCCCGGTGTCGGGCCATTGATGGGCTATCGTGGCAGCGGCGAGGAGACCGGGCGCGGCGCCCCCAACCCCGATCAACTGGCGCGCTATATCGAAAACGGCGGTTTCTTTCAGGCGCATGTGCCGGAAGATGCCGCCTATTTCAAACCGTGGAACAGCGCCTATCAGGACTGGGCGGTGGAGATGGGGTTTTACGACAGCCCGCAGCCCTATCTGTTCTCGATCCTGTCAGAGCCGATGCGCCGCTTTCAACTGGCCGCCGAAGGGCATGGCCCGATCCAGCCACCCGATGCGCTGCGGGCGCGGCTGAAGCTGGCGATGGACCCGCTGCCCGTCTGGTATCCGCCGCTGGATGATGCGGGCGAGTATCCGATCCATGCCCTGACGCAGCGCCCGATGGCGATGTATCATAGCTGGGGCAGCCAGAACGCCTGGCTGCGCCAGATCCATGGGCACAATCCCCTGTATCTGCCGACGAAACTCTGGCAGGCGCATGGCTTTGCCGAAGGCGATTGGGCGCGCGTCACCTCGCGCAATGGCGAGATCGTGGTGCCGGTGGCGCATATGGCGGCGCTGAATGAGCATACGGTCTGGACCTGGAACGCCATCGGCAAACGCAAGCACGCCTGGGGACTGGACGCCTACGCCCCCGAGGCCACAAGGGGCTTTCTGCTCAACCCGCTGATTTCAGAGCTTTTGCCGGAACGCGGCGATGGGCTGCGCTGGTCGAACTCGGATCCGGTGACGGGGCAGGCGGCGTGGTTCGATCTGCGGGTGCGGATCGAGAAGGCCGCACCGCAGACCGGGTCGCAACCCGCTTTCGCGCCGCTGCCCGATCCGCCGCGCGCAGGCGGCGGGCGCGGAGCGGATCAGGCGCAGGCCAAACCCTTGGCCGGGTTTTTCAGCCGGTTGCTGGGCACTTCGGGAAAGGACACAGCATGACCTGTCTGCCGGGCAAGACCGACCGGGCGCTGGGCCTTGTGATCGACCTTGACACCTGCGTCGGCTGTCATGCCTGCGTGACCGCCTGCAAGGGCTGGAACGATCAGGGATATGGGGTTGCGCTGTCGGATCAGGATCCTTACGGGGCTGATCCCTCCGGCACCTTCCTCAATCGGGTGCACAGCTATCAGCTGACACCCGATGATGCCGCGCCGCAGATCGTGAACTTTCCGCGCTCTTGCCTGCATTGCGCCGATGCACCCTGCGTGACCGTCTGCCCCACCGGGGCCAGTTACAAGCGGGTCGAGGATGGCATCGTTCTGGTGAACGAGGCCGCCTGCATCGGCTGCGGCCTGTGTGCCTGGGCCTGCCCTTATGGCGCGCGCGAACTGGATCAGGCGGCGGGGGTGATGAAGAAATGCACGCTCTGCGTGGACCGCATCTATAACGAAACCCTGCCCGAAGAGGATCGCGAGCCCGCCTGTGTGCGCACCTGCCCGACGGGCGCGCGGCATTTCGGTGATCTGGCCGATCCTGACAGCGCGGTCAGCAAGCTGGTGGCAGAGCGCGGGGGGTATGATCTGATGCCCGAACAGGCGACGCGGCCCACCAATAAATACCTGCCGCCCCGGCGCAAGGATGCCCCGCAGCGCAGCCTGCTGGAGCCGTTGCTGGATGTGCAGGCCACTGGCCTTGCGGGCTGGCTGGACCGGCTGCTGGGGAAACTGCCATGAACCCGGCTCCTTCCGTCATCCTGTTCACCGTGCTGTCAGGTCTGGGCTTTGGTTATCTGGCCCTGCTGGGTTTTGGTATTGTGCAGCCACAGGGCGGATGCGCCTTTCTGGCATGGGGGCTTGGCTATGCGCTGTCCGTGATAGGGCTGCTGGCCTCCACCTTCCATCTGGGGCGGCCCGACCGCGCATGGCGCGCCTTCAGCCAATGGCGCAGCAGCTGGTTGTCGCGCGAGGGATGCGCTGCGGTTGCCACGCTGCTGTTGCTTGCGCCTCAGGCCTTGAGCGATTGGCTCGGGCTTGGCTGGCCGCGGCTGTTTGGCGTGGCGGGGGCGGGGTTGGCGCTGCTGACCGTGCTGTGCACGGCGATGATCTATGCCCAGCTGAAAACCGTGCCGCGCTGGAATCACTGGACCACCGTCGCGCTGTTTCTGGGGGTCAGCCTGACGGGCGGCAGCCTGCTTGCGGCGGAACGCCTGCTGGCGGTGCCGCTGGGGCTGGCGCTGTCGGTGCTGCTGACTATCAGCTTTCGTCTGGGCGACGGGCGGTTTGCGGCGCGGGGGCATGATCTGGCCACAGCCACCGGGCTGCGCCATGCCGCCGTGTTTGAACAGCCGCATACCGGCAGCAATTACCTGACGCGCGAGATGATCTTTGTCGTCGGGCGCAAACATGCACGGCGGCTGCGGGCGATTGCGGTGATCTGCGCCGGGTTGCTGCCCGCGCTGCTGATCGCGCTGGGCAATGGCCCCGCCATGGTGGCGCTGGCGGTGGCGCTGCATCTGCTGGGGGCCTCTGCCGCGCGCTGGCTGTTTTTTGCCGAGGCCGAGCATGTGGTCGGGCTCTATTACGGGCGGCGCTGATCCGGCTTGGCAAAGGCGCGATTTTCGCCCAAAAGGCCCGCTGCAACAGAGGTGGCGCGATGGACGGTAAATTCTCATTCCAGATCAACGGCACGGATGGTCTGGCCCGCACCGGGGTCATTTCCACCCCGCGCGGCGAGATCCGCACCCCGGCCTTCATGCCGGTGGGCACCGCCGCCACGGTGAAGGCAATGCTGCCGGAATCGGTGCGCGCCACTGGGGCGGATATCCTGCTGGGCAATACCTATCACCTGATGCTGCGCCCCACCGCCGAACGCATCGCGCGGCTGGGCGGGCTGCATCAGTTCATGAACTGGCAACGCCCGATCCTGACCGATTCCGGCGGGTTTCAGGTGATGAGCCTCGCCTCGCTGCGCAAGCTGACCGAAGAGGGTGTGCGCTTCTCCAGCCATATCGACGGCAGCAAACACATGCTGTCGCCCGAACGCAGCATGGAGATCCAGAAGCTGCTCGGCTCTGACATCGTGATGTGTTTCGATGAATGTCCGGCCTTGCCCGCCACGGATGAGGCGGTGGCGAAATCCATGCGGCTGTCGATGCGCTGGGCGCAGCGGTCGCGCGATGCCTTTGGCGACCGGCCCGGCCATGCGCTGTTCGGCATCATGCAGGGCGGCGTGAACCGCGAGCTGCGCGCGGAATCGGCCGAAGCGCTGCAGGCCATCGGTTTTGACGGCTATGCGGTGGGCGGTCTGGCCGTGGGCGAGGGGCAAGAGGCGATGTTCGGCGTGCTGGATTATGCGCCGGGCTTCCTGCCGCAGGACAAACCGCGCTATCTGATGGGGGTGGGCAAACCCGATGACATCGTGGGCGCGGTAGAGCGGGGCATCGACATGATGGATTGTGTTCTGCCCTCGCGCTCAGGGCGCACCGGGCAGGCCTGGACGCGGCGCGGGCAGGTCAACATCAAGAACGCCCGCCATCAGGACGACCCGCGTCCGCTGGATGAACATTGCACCTGCCCGGCCTGCCGCAACTACAGCCGCGCCTATCTGCATCATGTGTTCAAGGCGCAAGAGATGATTTCGGGGATGCTGCTGACCTGGCACAACCTGCATTATTTCCAGGAGCTGATGCAGGGTCTGCGCGATGCGATTGCCGCCGGGAATCTCGCGGGCTTTGTCGCCGCCTTCCACGCGCAGCGCGCGGAAGGCGATATTGATCCGCTCTGACCGGGGAGGGGGTCAGCGTTTGAACAGCATGTCCATCGCCTGTTTGTCCATGACCGGCTGGCGGGCTTCGGCTCCCACGGCGCGGCCCTTCTGAAATGCCGGGCGCGCCGCCAGCGCCTCCAGCCAGCGGGCGAGGTGCGGCTTGTCGTCGAGGCTCTGCTGCTGGCCTTCCCAGCCCATCGCCCAGGGCCAGATCGCGATATCGGCGATGGTCAGGCTGTCACCCGTGACAAAGCTCTTGTCCGCCAGTTGCCGGTCCAGCACGCCGTAAAGCCGCCCGACCTCGCGCCGATAGCGGTCCTGCGCATAGGGCAGCACCTGCGGCGGATCCATCTGCGGCGCGTATTTCAGAAAGTGATGCGCCTGTCCGGCCATCGGCCCGACACCGCCCATCTGCCACATCAGCCATTGATCCACCGCCACCCGCTCGCGTTCGCTGCGGCCATAGAGCTGGCCGGTCTTGCGGGCCAGATATTGCAGGATGGCGCCGGATTCAAAGATGGCGATCGGGGCCCCATCCGGGCCATCGGGATCGACAATCGCGGGCATGCGGTTGTTGGGCGCAATCGCCAGAAACTCGGGCTTGAACTGATCGCCCGCGCCGATGTTCACCAGTTTGACCGTATAGGGCAGGCCCAGCTCTTCCAGCGCGATGCTGATCTTGTGGCCATTGGGCGTGGGCCAGTAATGCAGGTCGATGGTCATGGCAGCTCCTTTTTGCGGCGATGAAAGCGCATCGGGCCGGTGCAGGCAAGCCACATGGCGTTGACCTTTGCGCGAGCCGGGAGTAAGGCCACATCCGTGGCGCTTTGTGACCGGATTGCGGGCCACGTTAAACAAACCGCTAAAAGGGCAAGGGATCGACCCTGAAGCCTTTCGGTCTTCGGGGTTTTTCTTTGTCCGGAGGACGGAACATGAGCAACACTTGGAAAACACGCACCACGCTGGTGCATGAGGGCAGCCGCCGCAGCCAATATGGCGAGATGGCCGAAGCGATCTTTCTGACGCAGGGTTTTGCCTATCCCACCGCCGAAAGCGCCGAGGCGCGCTTTCTGAAGGCGGGCGAGGATGAGTTCATCTATGCCCGGTATGGCAACCCCACCACGCGCAGCTTTGAAGAGCGGATTGCCGCGATTGAAGGCACCGAGGATGCCTTTGCCACCGCAAGCGGCATGGCGGCGGTGAATGGTGCGCTGGTGTCGATGCTGCGGGCCGGGGATCATGTGGTCTCGGCGCGGGCGCTGTTCGGCTCCTGTCTTTATATCCTCGAAGAGGTTCTGGGGCGCTATGGCGTCGAGGTCACCTTTGTCGACGGGGCTGATCTCGCGCAATGGCGCGCGGCGGTGCGGCCCGATACCAAGGCCGTGTTCTTTGAAAGCATGTCGAACCCGACGCTGGAGCTGGTGGATATTCGTGGCGTGGCCGAGATTGCCCATGCCGTCGGCGCGCTGGTGATCGTGGACAATGTGTTTGCCACGCCGATCTTTTCGCGCGCCGTTGATCAGGGCGCGGATGTGGTGGTCTATTCGACCACGAAACACATTGACGGGCAGGGCCGGGCGCTGGGGGGCGTGATCTGCGGCACCACCGAGTTCATCCGCAAGGTGGCCGAGCCTTACATGAAACACACGGGCGGCTCGATGAGCCCGTTCACGGCGTGGATCATGCTCAATGGCATGGCGACGCTGGATCTGCGCTGCCGGGCGATGGCCGACAGTGCGGCGCGGATCGCCGCCGCGCTGACCACGCATCCCGGCCTGTCGAAGGTGATCTATCCGGGGCTGGACAGCCATCCGCAGCATGATCTGGCCATGGCGCAGATGGGCTCGGGCGGGACGATGATTGCCTTTGACGTGACGGGCGGCAAGGATGCGGCGTTCCGCTTTATGAACGCGTTGGAAATCATCAAGATTTCCAACAATCTGGGCGATGCCAAATCCATCGCCACCCATCCGGCGACGACCACGCACCAACGCCTGTCGCAAGAGCAGAAAGACAGCCTTGGCATCACGCCAGGCCTGATCCGGCTGTCGGTCGGCCTGGAAGATGCCGAGGATCTGATCACCGATCTGACCCGCGCCCTCGCTGCCGTCTGAGGGGGCCGGGCCTGAACACCCCGGACGAAGCGCCCTGGCGCTTCGTCCGGTGGCGCGCAAAGCGGCCTCGTGCTTTCTTGTCCTTGGGTGATCCGATGTCGGCTTTGTGCCGTAAAACAGCGGCAAGGGTTGGATATCGGTGCAAAATGCCCCATATGATAGCCCTGCGACCATGGCATATGCCAAGACCGATGCAGGGGGGCGCGCGATGAATATCCATACGCCGGAAATCGACCGGAAACCCAGCCGTGAAGAGGCCGAGGCCGCTCTTGCGGTGCTGCGCCAATGGGCGGGCAAAGCCACCGATGCCGAAATTGCGGCGGTCGATCCGGCAGCACGCGCCTTGGCCGGGGATGGCTATCCCGATCTGAGCCGTGATTATCCGGCAGAATTTCAGGTGGATGCCGCCTACAAGGACACTCTGCCCGATCTGCAAAATGGCCCGGCCAGCCTGATCCGGGGCGCGCGCACGCAGATCCAGCATGTCGGCATTTCCAATTTCCGCCTGCCGATCCGCTATCGCACCCGCGATGCGGGCGAGGTCTTGCTGGAAACCAGCGTGACCGGCACCGTCAGCCTTGAGGCGGAGAAGAAGGGCATCAACATGAGCCGCATCATGCGGTCGTTCTATGCCCATGCCGAACGCGATTTCAGCTTCGAGGTGATCGAACACGCGCTGGAAGATTACAAACGCGATCTGGAAAGCTTTGATGCGCGCATCCAGATGCGGTTCAGCTTTCCGGTGAAGGTGCAATCGCTGCGCTCGGGCCTCAGCGGCTGGCAATATTATGACATCGCGCTGGAACTGGTGGATCGGGCAGGCGAACGCCTGAAGATCATGCATCTGGATTACGTCTATTCCAGCACCTGCCCCTGCTCGCTGGAGCTTTCGGAACATGCGCGGCGCATGCGCGGGCAACTGGCCACGCCGCATTCGCAACGCTCGGTCGCGCGGATTTCGGTGGTGCAGCAACCGGGCCGCTGCCTGTGGTTCGAGGATCTGATCGCGCTCTGCCGCGACGCCGTGCCGACCGAAACGCAGGTGATGGTGAAGCGCGAGGATGAGCAGGCATTTGCCGAGCTCAATGCCGCCAACCCGATCTTTGTCGAGGATGCGGCGCGGCTGTTCTGTGCCCAACTGCAATCCGATCCGCGCATCGGGGATTTTCGCGTGGTCGCCAGCCATCAGGAAAGCCTGCACAGCCATGATGCGGTCAGCGTGCTGACCTCTGGCCCGACCTTTGCGCAAGCCAGCCTCGATCCGCGGCTGTTTGGCACCTTGTTCCACATCGGCTGAGGGCAGGACGGTGGCTGCGCTTGACAAAAGCGCGGCCACGTCAGAGGTCTGGCGCACCATGATCGACCTTGCGCCCGTTGCCCATATCCTTGGCCGTCTGCTGCTGCTTCTGGGCGGGCTGATGCTTGTTCCGGCGGGGCTGGACTGGGCGTTGCAGAACGGCAATGCCGAAGCCATGCTGCAATCGGCGCTGATCACATCTGGCGTGGGCGGGCTTGTGGTCCTCTCTACCCAAGGCTCGCTGGGGCGCGCCTTTGACATCCGCACCGCGTTTCTGCTGACCTTCGGCATCTGGGTGCTGACGCCGCTGGCCGGGGCCTTGCCGATGATGCTGGGCGCGCCGGGGCTGGGCTTTACCGACGCCTATTTCGAGGCGGTGTCGGGCATCACCACCACCGGATCGACGGTGATCGTGGGGCTGGCTGACCAGCCGGCGGGCATGAACCTGTGGCGCGGCATGCTGAACTGGCTGGGCGGGCTGGGCATCGCCTTTATTGCGATGATCTTCCTGCCGGTGATGCGGGTGGGAGGGATGCAGTTCTTCCGCACCGAGGGGTTTGATACCTTTGGCAAGATCCTGCCGCGCGCCAGTGACATTGCGCTGTCGCTGGTGGGGGTCTATGCCGGGCTGACGGTGGCCTGCCTGCTGGTGTACAAGGCCATCGGCATGTCGGCGCTGGATGCGGTGGTCCATGCCTTTGCCACCATCGCCACCGGGGGCTTTTCACCGCAGGACAGCTCGTTCAGCGTGTATCCGGGCGCGGGCGAATATGCGGGGGCGTTTTTCATGGCCATCGCGGCGCTGCCCTATATCCGTTATGTGCAGATGGTCACCGGCCGCAAGGATGCGCTGTGGCGCGACCCGCAGGTCCGCTCTTACCTCGTGTGGATGGCGGTTTTTGTGCTGGTGGTGACGGGCTGGCGCGTGCTGAGCAGCGACATGGCGCTGGAACCCGCCTTCCGCGAAACCCTGTTCAATATGGTGTCGATCATGACCGGCACCGGCTTCTTTTCCGGCAGTTTTGCCGCATGGGGCGGGTTTGCACTGGTGCTGGCCTTTGTCGTCGGGGTGATCGGCGGCTGTTCCGGCTCCAGCTCCGGCGCGCTGACGGTGTTCCGGGTGCAGGTGGCGATGGGGGCGGTGCGCGCGCAGGTGCGCAAGATCGCCCTTCCACATCGGGTGGAGCCGGTGCGTTATGCGGGCCGCGCCATTGATTTTGAAACGCTGAACGGGGTCACGATGTTTGTGACCTCTTATATCCTGCTGATCGGCGTGCTGAGCGTGGCGATGACATTGGCGGGTGTCGATCTGCAATCGTCGCTGTTCGGCATCTGGTCGTCGCTGGGCAATATCGGCTATGGGATCGGCCCGATGGTGGCCCCGACCGGCACCTATATCGACTTCCCGGTGCTGGCCAAATGGGTGATGATCGTCACCATGCTGCTGGGGCGGCTGTCGCTTCTGGCGATCTTTGTTCTGGTGCTGCCGCGTTTCTGGCGCGGTTGACAGTCGGGCTGTCGGGGGCGAGTGTCGGGCCATGGTGGATCTGCGTCCTGTCGGTCATGTTCTGGGTCTGCTTCTGGTCGCCTTAGCGGCACTGATGCTGTTGCCGATGGGGCTGGACCGCTTCACCGGCCATGGCAACTGGCTCGCGTTTCTTTATGCCGGGGCGGTGACCGGCGTGTCGGGCGGAGTGCTGGCGCTGGCCTGTGCCAATGCCATGGGATCCGGGCTGACGCTGAAACAATCCTTTGTGCTGACCACGGCGGTCTGGGTAATCCTGCCTGCCTTCGGGGCGCTGCCCCTGATGATGGGCGCGCCGCAGCTTGGCCTGACCGACGCCTATTTCGAGGCGGTGTCGGGCATGACCACCACCGGCACCACTGTGATCGGCCCGGACCGGATGACCGGCGCGCCGGGGCTGGATCATCTGCCGATGGGCACCAATCTGTGGCGGGCGATGCTGCAATGGCTGGGCGGTCTGGGCATCGTGATCGTGGCGCTGATCTTCCTGCCGGTGATGAAGGTCGGCGGCATGCAGTTCTTCCGCAGCGAGGGCTTTGACACGCTGGGCAAGATCCTGCCCCGCGCCTTCGAGATCTCGGTGGCCCTGATCCAGATTTATCTTGGCCTGACAGTCGCTTGTGCGATGGTGTTCCATTGGCTTGGCATGAGCGGCTTCGATGCGGTGGTCCATGCGCTGACCTGCGTGTCGACGGGTGGCTTTTCCAGCTATGACATCAGCTTTGGCGCCTATCTCGGCGCGCCGCAGGTGGCGGCGACGCTGTTCATGATCCTCGCCTCGCTGCCGTTCATCCGCTATGTGCAGGTGATGCGGGGCGATGTGCTGCCGCTGTGGCGCGATGGGCAGGTGCGCGCCTTCCTGCGCTGGATCGGCTATGCGGCGCTTGGCATCGTGGCGGTGACGATGTGGCGGCAGGGGGCGGATGCGCTGTACATGCTGCGCGAGGCGGCGTTCAACGTCGTGACCATCATGACCGGCACCGGATATGCCTCGGTCGATGTGACGGCCTGGGGCGGCTTTGCCTTTGTGGTGCTGCTGACGGTCGGGCTGATCGGTGGCTGCACCTCGTCAACCGTCTGTTCGGTCAAGGTGTTCCGGTATCTGATCGTGATCGAGGCGGTGCGTATCCAGCTGCGCCGCCTGCGCCAGCCGCGCGCCATTCACCAGATGCGCTATCAGGGCCAGCCGGTCACCGATGACGTGCTGGATTCGGTCATCGTGTTTTTCACCATGTTCGTGCTGACCTTTGGCGCGCTGGTGGTGGGGTTGGCGCTGGCGGGCCTGTCGGACCGCGCGGCGCTGACCGGGGCCTGGACCGCGATTGCCAATATCGGCCCGGTCTGGGGGGCAGAGGTCGGGCCGAGCGGGGCGGTGGATGCCTTTCCGCTGGCTGCCAAATGGCTGATGATCCTCGGCATGATCCTGGGGCGGCTGGAATTGCTGTCGGTCTATGTGCTGCTGATGGCGCGGTTCTGGCGCGACTGACCGGGGCGACTGACCGGGGCGACTGACCGGGGCGACTGGCCGGGGAACGCATGAAAAGGGCCGCCCCGATCAGGGCGGCCCTTTCTGCGATCCGGCGCGCGGGCTTACCAGCAGGACACCAGAACCGTCATGCCCTCGGCCAGCCGGTTCAGATCCTCGGGGGCCAGCGCCCCCTGGCGGTTGGCGGCCCGCGGCGGCACGCCCGCTTCGGTCAGGCGTTTGGCCAGATTGGCGGCCTGCGCAGCATATGACACTTCCAGCGGCAGCTTGCGTGCGCTGGCCTCATTGCGCGGCAGCAACATGCCGATCACCGCGCCCGCACCATCGAGCACCGGCCCACCCGCATCGCCCGGCAGGGTTTCCATCGACAGACGGGTGATGCCGGCCTCGCCATCCAACCCCTTCATGTCCTCCAACGTGCCGAAGGTCAGGGTGGGCGCGGGCAGGGTGTCTTCATAGCTGTAACCCGACACCGCCACTTCCTGCCCCAGACGCGGCTGGCCGGTCAGCAGTTCGGCCACGGCGGGGGGCGACAGCGGCTGTTTCGGTTTCACCAGCGCCAGACCCGAGGTGGCATCGGTAAAGATCACCTCTGCCTCGCTGCGCAGATCCAGCGTGATGCGGTTGCAGCCCTCCACCACCTCATGCGTGGTCAGCACGGTGCCATTGGCATCGACATAAAAGCCCGAGCGCGACAGTTCGGGGCGGCGCACTTCCAGACCGGACAGCAGGCCGCGGCGGCTTTCTTCGGGCAGCGGCACCAGACCGGGATCCAGTGCCTTGTCGCCCAGCGACCGGAAGCTGGACTTCATCGCCGCCAGCACCCGTTCCATGCGCGCGTCATCCTTCGGATCCCAGACGAGCATATAGCCCTTCACCAGCCCCTTGGAGAGTTCGGCATAGGTATGGCTTGCCACGCCGCCATTGCGCCCGTCGATGGTAAAGCTGCGCTCGGACCGCGAGCGTTCACCCTGCAGCGGCACGGCCTCCAGCGTTTGCAGCACGTCATAAAGGCCATAAAGCGTCGATTGGTCGCCCGGTTGCGAAATCAGGATGACCTTGACGCCCGAGGCGGCCTTTTCGCGGTAATGCACGAAGGGCGGCTCGTAATGGTCGAATTCCACCAGCGCAGTGGGCAGGGTGATCTCGATCCCGGCTTCGGCCTCGGTCACGGTGGCCAGACCCAGTTCCGCCTGTGCCTGGCCATAGGCCGCCACCAGCGTTTCGCGTTGCAGGGTGGTCAGCACGCCGGTCGGCTCCACCGCATTGGCCTCTTGCCAGGCGGCCATGCTCTTGCGGGTGCCGGGGCCAAAGGCGCCGTCGATCCTGGCATCATAGAAGCCGAACCATTGCAGGGCGGTTTGCAGCAATTGCCGGTCGGTGCCCGAAAGCGCGGCCTCGGCGGCGCGGGCTTCGGCAAGGGTTTCCTGCGGGATGACAGCGGGTTCCGGGGCGGGCAGGGCTTCGGCCACCGGCGCTGTGGGGGCAGGTGCATCCGCCAGCGGGGTTTCAAGAATGGGCGTGTCCGGCACAGGCGCTGACGGCGCGGCGGGCAGGGCCGGTTGCGTGTCCATGCCGACGGGCCAGAACGGCTGGCCGAAGCTGCGGCCTTCGGCAATATAGCTGTCGCCCGGCACCAGCGCCTCGCGTTTCAGCTGCGACAGGCGCACCGCCGCCGCCGCGCGGTCCTGATAGGGGCCAAGGGCGATGGCATACCAGCCGCCGCCGGTGGCAAACCCGGCCACATCGGGAAACAGCGCCGAATAGGCGCGCGCGCGGTCTTCGGCTTCGCGCAGGGTCGGCTGCGCCTCGATCTGAAGCCAGAGCTGCTGTTGTGCCTGCGCGGCCTGCCCGATGCCCATCATCAGCACCAGCCCGAGCAGAAAAATCACTTGTTTCATTGCGGTCACTATCCCGTCACGTCCCATTGCCTGCAGCGTTACACGCGGGCGCGTGCCAGTGCAAACAGGCTGTGGCTGCGGAATTCTGACAGTTGCGCGAGCAGGGCCGCATTGACCCTTTCGCGCCTTCTGCCTATTGGAGACACAGCTTTGAACCGGCCCGTGCCAAAGGCCCGTCAGTGAGGTCTGCCATGTCTGCATCCAATCCGCCCCGCAGCTTTCAGGAAATCATCCTGCGCCTGATGACCTATTGGGGCGACAAGGGCTGCGCCGTGTTGCAACCCTATGACATGGAGGTGGGGGCAGGCACCTTCCATCCGGCCACCACCCTGCGCAGCCTTGGCAGCAAACCCTGGGCCGCCGCCTATGTGCAGCCCTCGCGCCGTCCGACCGACGGGCGCTATGGCGAGAACCCGAACCGCCTGCAACATTATTACCAGTATCAGGTGCTGATCAAACCCTCGCCGCCCGATCTGCAAGACCTCTATCTCGGCTCGCTCAAGGCCATTGGCATCGACACCGATCTGCATGACATCCGCTTTGTCGAGGATGACTGGGAAAGCCCGACGCTGGGCGCCTGGGGGCTGGGCTGGGAGGTCTGGTGCGATGGCATGGAAGTCAGCCAGTTCACCTATTTCCAGCAGGTCGGCGGACATGACTGCCGCCCGGTGTCGGGCGAGCTGACCTATGGGCTGGAGCGGCTGGCCATGTATGTGCTGGGCGTCGATCACGTCATGGACATGCCGTTCAACAACCCCGATGCGCCGATTGCGCTGACCTATGGCGACGTGTTCCGCCAGACCGAACAGGAATACAGCCGCTGGAACTTCGATCAGGCCGATACCGACATGCTGTTCCAGCATTTCAAGGATGCCGAGGCCGAATGCGAACGCATTCTCGCCGCACCGGAGCTGGACAAGGCAGGCCGCCGCATCATCATGGCGCATCCCGCCTATGACCAGTGCATCAAGGCCAGCCACCTGTTCAACCTGCTGGACGCGCGCGGCGTGATCTCGGTCACCGAACGTCAGGCCTATATCGGGCGGGTGCGGGCGCTGGCCAAGCAATGCGCCGATGCCTTCGTGCAGACCGAAGTCGCCGGGGGCGGCGTCGCGGCATGAGTGGCGATCTGGACCACGAACGCTGGCGGGTGCGGCTGCGTCATCTGTGGCGCACTGTCACCCTGCAACGCCGGTTTGACAAGGCGCAGGCGCGGCGCGCGTTTCTGGCCGCCGTCGCCGGTTTGCGGCCCGGCGATCTGGCGATTGATCTGGGGGCCAATGTCGGCCGCTTCACCCGCCCGATGGCCGAGACCGGCGCGGATGTCATTGCGTTCGAGCCCGATCCCCATGCCTTCGGCCTGCTGCAAGCCGCGCTGCGTCCCTATACCAATGTCACGCTGATGGCTGCGGCGGCGGGCGATCAGGATGGCGAGATCACGCTTTATCGCCATGCCGCCTTTGACGAGGCCCCCGATACGCGCACCAAATCCTCCTCCATCATCGCGGGCAAGGCGAATGTGGCGGGCGGGCAGGCGATCCCGGTGCAGGTGATTGATTTCACCCGCTTCCTGCGCGAGCTTGACCGCGATGTGGCGCTGCTGAAGATCGACATCGAAGGGGCCGAAGTGCCGCTGATGGAGGCGCTGCTGGCCAGCGGGGCTGCCGCGCGCATCGGCCATATCTTCATCGAGACGCACGAACGCGGCATCCCCGCGCTGGCCCGCCGCACCGATGCGTTGCGTGCGGCCACGGCAGGCTGGACAAAGCCTGTCGTCAACTGGAACTGGCACTGATATGAGCGGCAAGATAATTGCGATAGGCTTGGTCATGATAGCAGCGATTGCGGGCATCGCCCTCTATTACCTCCAGATCTATGCCTTCTACGAACCCGTGCGGTTCGAGCCGGGCGCCGAGATCCGCCTGACCCCGATCATCGGCGACGCGCCCGAGGTCATTCTGGCCGAAAACGTGCAGGGCATCGACGCCAGCTCGTCGCCGCTGCGCTTCCGTGCCTGTTTCCACACGCCGATGTCGCAGGGCATGCTGACCGAAACCTACAAGGTCTATGACGCCGCCGAACCGCTGGTCGCCCCCGGCTGGTTCGACTGTTTCAACGCCGAAAAGATCGGCACGGCCCTGGAAACCGGCGAGGCCATTGCCTTTTTGTCGGAACCCGAAATCGCCCCGGGTGTCGATCGTGTTGTCGCGGTATTCCCCGATGGCAGCGCCTATGCCTGGCACCAGCTCAACGCTTCGCTGAAAGACTGACCCATGCCCGATTTGCTGATTGAACTCTTCTCCGAGGAAATTCCGGCGCGGATGCAGGGCCGGGCGCGCGAGGATCTGAAGAAACTGGTGACGGATGGTCTGGTCGAGGCCGGGCTGACCTATGACTCGGCTGGCGCCTTCTCGACGCCGCGCCGTCTGGTGCTCAGCCTCACCGGCCTGACCGCCGAAAGCCGCCCCGTGCGCGAAGAGCGCAAGGGCCCGAAAACCGATGCCCCCGCTGCGGCGATTGACGGCTTCCTGCGCGCCACCGGGCTGACGCTGGATCAGCTTGAGGCGCGCGACGAAAAAAAGGGCCAGACCTATTACGCCGTGGTCGAAAAGCCGGGCCGCAAGGCGGCAGAGATCGTGGCCGAGGTGCTGGACCGCACCATCCGCAGCTTCCCCTGGCCGAAATCCATGCGCTGGGGCACGGGCAGCCTGCGCTGGGTGCGCCCGCTGCATTCGATCCTCTGCCTGCTGTCGGACGAAGGCGGGGCCGAGGTCGTGCCGCTCACAGTCGACGGCATCGTGGCGGGCAACAGCACCGGCGGCCACCGCTTCATGGCCCCCGCCCGGTTCAGCGTGACCGGCTTTGACGATTACGCCGCCAAGCTGCGCCGCGCCTTCGTGATGCTCGACAGCGCCGAACGCGAGGCACATATCTGGAATGACGCGCAAAATCAGGCCTTTGCACGGGGTCTTGAGGTCGTGCCCGACGCAGGCCTGCTGACCGAAGTGGCCGGACTGGTCGAATGGCCGGTGGTACTGCTGGGCGCGATTGGCGAGGCCTTCCTCGGCCTGCCGCCCGAGGTGCTGCAAACCTCGATGCGCGAACATCAGAAGTTCTTCTCGGTGAAAAACCCGAAAACCGGCCGGATCGAAGGCTTCGTGACCGTCGCCAACCGCGAAACCGCCGACCACGGCGCGACCATCCTGAAGGGCAACCTCAAGGTGCTGTCGGCCCGGCTTTCAGATGCGAAATTCTTCTGGGAGAATGACCTGCGCGAGGCGAAAACCGGCATGGCGGCCTGGGAGGACGGGCTGAAAGCCGTGACCTTCCACAACAAGCTGGGCAGCCAGTCCGACCGCATCGCCCGCATTGCCGCTCTGGCGCGCGACATTGCGCCGCTGGTCGGCGCGGAGGCGGACCAGGCCGAACGCGCCGCGAAACTGGCAAAGCTCGACCTGCGCTCGGCCATGGTCGGTGAATTCCCCGAACTGCAAGGCACCATGGGCCGCTATTACGCGCTGGAGGCGGGCGAACCCGAAGCCATCGCCAACGCCGCCCGCGACCATTACTCGCCGCTCGGCCCCTCGGATGCCGTGCCCAGCGATCCCGTCTCGGTCGCCGTGGCGCTGGCCGACAAGATCGACACGCTGACCGGCTTCTGGGCCATCGACGAGAAACCCACCGGCAGCAAAGACCCCTTCGCCCTGCGCCGCGCGGCGTTGGGCGTGATCCGGCTGGTGCTGGGGAATGGGGTGCGGGTTGGGTTTGAGTCAGTATTTGCGAAAGCAATTCTCGACCTCTTGGATCGAGCGTTCGACAAGTTGGCGTCTGGCACACAAGAGGAATGGATTGCTCGTTGGTCCAATCGGGAAGGCGGTAGCATCGAGCACGCTGCCGCAATGCTCAGGAACTTCAAGAAATTCCTTGTCGTAGATTTGGCCTCACGTTCCCTAGAGGCACAGGGCAAATTTGATGAAGCGTCGGCGCTCAAAGAAACGCATAAGATCAATTTTGAAGCCGAGCGCGATGAAGTTAGCCTCCTCTCATTCTTCCATGACCGCCTCAAAGTCTTCCTCCGCGACCAGGGCATCCGCCACGATGTGATCGACGCCTGCCTCGCCATGCCCGGCAATGACGATCTCACCCTCTTGGTGAAACGCGCCGAAGCCCTGCAAACCTTCCTCAAGACCGAGGATGGCACCAACCTGCTGCAAGGCTTCAAACGCGCCAACAACATCCTGACCCAGGCCGAGGCCAGGGATGGCGTGGAATATTCCTTCGGCGCCGATCCGAAATTCGCCGAAACCGACGCAGAACGCGCCCTCTTCTCCGCCCTCGACGCAGGCGAGGCCGCAATCAAACCGGCAATGGCCCAGGAAGATTTCGCCGCCGCCATGGCCGCCATGGCCCAACTGCGCGCCCCGATCGACGCCTTCTTCACCGCCGTTCAGGTGAACAGCGACAATCAGATCGTGCGCCGCAACCGGCTCAACCTGCTGCACCGCATCCGCACGCTGGTGGCCCAGGTGGCCGATCTGACCAAAGTCGAAGGCTGACCGCCCCGGCGGGCTTTCATCTTGGTCCAAATATCCTGGGGGTCCGGGGGCAAAGCCCCCGGCCTTTCCGTAAAAACCTACCGGTCGTTCCCGCCACGGCCCTTGGCAAACCACCGGACCTTGTGCAAATGACGCCTCGCCCCCACTATCGCTTGCACCACCTTGCGATAAGCGTATTCTGCCCGCGAACCAAAGGGTGCCGCAGTGCAGAAACACGATCTTCTTACCGATTTCACCACCATCACCCCCTCGGCCCGGATCACCACGCCCAGCCACGGCTGGCGCGCGAAATGTCTGCAACGGCTGGTTCGCCTTGATCTTCCGGTGCCGGGCACGGTGGCGCTGCCTGCGGCAACCGTGCGGGCCATCGCCTCGGGGCAGATGGTGGATTGCCCGGCGATCCTCGCGCATTTCGGCAGCGACCCGCTGATTTCGGTGCGCCCTTCGCCGGAGAACCCCGATTGGGGCGGCCCCGCCACCATTTTAAACATCGGCTTCAACGCCGCGCGCCATGCGCGGCTGGCTGAAACCCATGGGCAGGCGGCGGCAGATGCGCTGTATCTGCGTTTCGTGCAGGGCTATGCGATCCATGTGGCGCGGCTGGACCCGGACATGTTCGAAGGGGTGGAGCCCTCTGCCCAGTCGCTGCGCGATGCGCTGCGCAGCTATCAGTCTGAAATGGATGAGGCCTTTCCCGAAGATCCGGCCCGGCAACTGGCCGATGTGCTGCGCTCCATGGCCCGCGCCTGGGAAGGCACGACCGCCCGCCTGCTGCGTCAGGCAAAGGGTGCGCCTGCCGAAGCGGCGCTGGGGCTGGTGGTGCAACAGATGGCGCAGGGCATCGGGCAGGGCATTTCCGGCTCGGGTGTCATGCAGTTTGTCGATCCGGTCACGGGTGATCCGCTGATCAAGGGGCGCTATCTGGGGCAAAGTCAGGGCCGCGATGCGCTGTCGAAAACCGAAGCGATCTATCTGACGCGTGACAAGCGCGGCCCGTCGCTGGAGGATCTCGCGCCCGAGATTTTTGCCGCGCTGACCCGCCACGGCGCAATCTGCCGCCAGAAGCTGCGCGAAGAGATGCAGATCGAATTCACCATCGAGGACGGGCATCTGTCGGTTCTGGATGCGGTCAAGGTGGCGCGCTCGTCGCGGGCCGGGCTGAAAATCGCGGTGGCTCTGGCCAAGGATGGCGTGATCACCCCCGAAGAGGCGGTGCTGCGGGTGGAACCGCGCGCGCTGTCGGAACTGCTTCACCCGCAGGTCGATCCGCGCGGCGCAAGGGATGTGTTCGTGCGCGGCATTGCGGCGTCGCCGGGCGCGGCCACCGGGCGGATCGCGTTTTCGTCGCAGGCGGCGCAGGCCTTTGCCGCGCGGGGTGAGCCCTGCGTGCTGGTGCGGCGTGAAACCGCGCCCGAGGATATTCGCGGCATGCATTCGGCAGTGGCCGTGCTGACCGAGCGCGGCGGCATGACCAGCCACGCGGCGGTGATCGGGCGGGGGCTGGGCCTGCCCTGTATCGTGGGTGCATCCGATATCCGTCTGGATACAAAGGATAAAAAGCTCGTCGCCCGCGATGGCCGCCTGTTTCGCGAAGGTGATATCATCACCGTGGATGGCACCACCGGCGAGGCGCTGGTGGGGGCCACCGACATGCTGCCCCCGGCGCAGGATGATGCGTTCCGGCAATTGCTGGCCTGGGCCGATGGCTTTCGTGACATCGGCATCCGCGCCAATGCCGACACCCCGACCGATGCGCAGACGGCGCGCGATTTCGGCGCGCAGGGCATTGGCCTCTGCCGCACCGAACATATGTTCTTTGACGAAGACCGTCTGGTCGCCATGCGCGAGATGATCTTTGCCGATACGCCCGCCGACCGGGCCGCCGCCCTGACGCGCCTGCTGCCGATGCAGCGCGCGGATTTCGGGCAGCTGTTCGAGATCATGTCGGGCCTGCCGGTCTGCATCCGGCTGTTCGACCCGCCGCTGCATGAATTCCTGCCACATTCCCGCGAAGGTCTGCGTGAGTTGGCCGAGGCGCTGGACCGTCCGCTGTCCGAGGTGACGCGCCGGGCCGAGGCGCTGGCCGAGTTCAACCCGATGCTTGGGATGCGCGGGGTGCGGCTTGGCGTGGTGCTGCCGGAAATCTATGACATGCAGGCCCGCGCGATTTTCGAGGCCACGGTGGAATCGGTGCGCAAGGGCGCGCCGGTGGTGCCCGAGATCATGATCCCGCTGGTTTCGGCGCGGCGCGAGGTGGAGCTGGTCAAGGGCCGCATCGACGCGCTGGCCGCCGCCGTGCGCAGCAAGACCGGGGTGGCCTTCGACTATCGGCTGGGTGTGATGGTGGAAACACCGCGCGCGGCGCTGCGCGCGGGCGAGATTGCGCAACATGCCGCCTTCCTGTCATTCGGGACCAATGACCTGACGCAGATGACCTATGGTCTGAGCCGGGATGATGCGGGACGTTTCATGAACACCTACGTTCAGCAAGGTGTCTTTCCCGAAGATCCGTTCCATATTCTGGACGTGGACGGGGTGGGGGAATTGCTGCTGATCGGGGCGGAACGGGGCCGTGCGACTCGGGCAGACCTGACCCTCTCAATTTGTGGTGAACATGGCGGAAATCCCGAATCAATCGCCTTCTGCCGTAAGGCCGGCTTCGATTATGTGAGCTGTTCGCCCTACCGTGTGCCCTTGGCCCGGCTGGCGGCGGCGCATCTGGCGCTAACTGACCCAAGGTAACAATTTTATGTGCAATATCAACGCGCAGCCTTGTATCGGTGCAAGATTCCACTTGCAGTTTTTAAAAGTGCTTCGGCTGATTTCCGCGCAAAATTAACCGATTCATTGTGGCAATTTTGCCACAAGACTGGACTCACAGGGTATTTCTGGTCTAAGCCCCGCGACTGTTGCCGGTGACAGGGGTGTTTTTCCCGTCGCGGGCGGCGCTGAAATAGACCGGGAACACACGTTAATGCGCTTGCTACAAAGCTGGACGGCGGCCGCTGCGGCCTCGCTTGTCCTGGGAGGAGCGGCCTTCGCCGATGTCACGGTGAGCCAGTCGAACGATCCAACAGCCTCTTTGGGGGGGAGGATGACCTCGCTTCTGGGGGTGGAACGGACGGCACTGGATCAGGTTGCGCCGATGCGGCTTGCCGCGCTGGCCGATGGGGTGGCGACACCCCGCAAAGTGAAAAAGACAGCTCTGCCAGAGATTTCCGAGCCGAAGCTCATCCGCTACGATTCGTCGTTTGTGGATACCGCGCCGACGGCTTCGGGGGATGCACAATGGCAGTGCCTGACCAACGCGCTGTATCACGAGGCGCGGGGGGAAACCATCAAGGGGCAGTTCGCGGTCGCCGAAGTGATCCTGAACCGGGTCGACAGCCCGGCCTATCCGCGCTCCGTCTGTGGCGTGGTCAATCAGGGCGGCGGCGGCGGGTGCCAGTTTTCTTTCACCTGTGATGGCAAATCCGACCGGGTGAGCGAAAAGGCCGCCTGGACCCGGGCGGGCAAGATTGCCCGGCTGATGCTGGACGGCGCGCCGCGCGCGCTGACCCAGGGGGCCACGCATTTTCACACCGTGGGCGTGCGGCCCAGTTGGTCGCGCAGCTTTGCGCGCACGGCGGCCATTGGCGCGCATCTGTTCTATCGGCCCTGAGCGGGTCAGAACCGCCGCAATGTCGGGTCTTGGGCCTTGCCTGCCGCTGGCGGGCAGGGCATAGCGCGGCGGATGCGGCTAGAGTCGCCTCAGTTCTGCGGCCCGGAGGGCGACCATGACCAGCGATATCCGCCTTGCTTTTGCACATCCCGAAGAGCGCGCCGCCGCCTCGGCCAGTGCCGATCCGCGCGACCGCATTTCCTTGCGCGACCATATTGTCGAGGCCGATATCGGTGCCTTCCAGCAAGAGCGCGGCCATAAGCAGCGGCTGCGCTTTGATGTGGTTGTCGAGGTGCGCCCGCATCCGGCCCCGGTCGATGACGATGTGGACCGGATCCTGTCGTATGACCGGATCACCGAGGCCATCGCCGCCGAACTGGCCGAAGAACGGCTCAACCTGCTGGAAACGCTGGCCGAAAAGGTGGCAGAGCGGGTGCTGGACGAACCGCAGGCAATGCGCGCCTTCGTGCGGATCGAAAAGCTGGATCGCGGTCCGGGGGCGCTTGGGGTGGAAATCGTGCGTTCGCGTGCCGCTGCACCGCTGAACGCGCTGGGGCAGGATGGCGACATGACGGCGCTGCATCCGCTGGTGGCCTATTTTGATAATGCGACGATTGCCGCCGCCGATCTGGCAGCGCGGCTGGATGCCTTGCAGGCGCGGGGCCTGCCGGTGATCCTGACAGTGGGCCTGCCCGATTTTCCGCGCGCGACCACAGGGCACAAACCGACGCAGCGCCGCATCGACCTGCTGGCCATCGAACAGAACGCCTGGACCCTGGCTGCGCGCGATGACCGCTGCGTTGTGGTGGCGACCCGGACCGAGATCGACTGGGCGATGAAACATGGCAAGATGATCGTCTGGGCGCCTTCGAAGCTGGTGCTGGACGCGGTGGACGGTCCGCATTCGCGCGAGCCGGTGGCGCTGGCGCTGTGGCTGGCCGAGTTGACGGCGGCCGAGCGGATGGTTGTTCACGGCGATGTAACACTTCCGGCAGGAAGCCGCGTGAGGGTTGAGCGCGGCTGAGCAGCGGGCTTGCCTGATCTGCGCCTTGGGCCTAATCGAATGCGCATGACCTATTATCGCCCCATCCCGATGCATGATGCCGCCCGGCCCGCCGATGCCCTGACATTGGCGGGGGGCTGGCTGTGGTTCAGCTTTGTCGAAGTGCTGGAACGCGGGGCAGCACCCCGTCTGATGCCCGCGCGCGATCTGCCCGAGGTCGTGCGCCAGCGGCTGACCACGCCGCGCGCCGCCTTTGCCGGGTTGACGCTGGACCGGCCGCGCCTGATGGGCATCCTGAATGTGACTCCCGACAGCTTTTCGGATGGCGGGCAGTTCCTTGCGCCCGAGGCGGCGGTGGCGCAGGGCCGCATGATGGCCGGGGCCGGGGCCGAGATCATCGACGTGGGCGGCGAAAGCACACGGCCCGGTGCGGCCGAGGTGGCAGTGGCCGAAGAAACCGCCCGCACTGCGCCGGTGATTGCCGCGCTCAGGGCCGGCGGGATCGACACCGCCATTTCGATCGACACACGCAAGGCGGCGGTGGCCCGGGCGGCGCTGGCGGCGGGGGCGAGCTTCGTCAACGATGTGTCGGCCTTCACCTATGATGCGGCGATGGCGGCAACGGTGGCCGGGGCGCAGGCGCCCGTTTGCCTGATGCATGCGCAGGGCACGCCGCAGACCATGCAGGCGGATCCGCAGTATGAGGATGTGCTGCTGGATGTGTATGATTTTCTGGCGGCCAAGGTCGCCGAGGCCGAGGCGGCGGGCATTCCGCGCGATAGGATCATGGTCGATCCCGGCATCGGTTTTGGCAAGACGCTGGATCATAACCTGACGCTGATCCGAGGTCTGAGCCTGTTTCACGGGCTTGGCTGCCCGATCCTGCTTGGGGTCAGCCGCAAGAAATTCATCGGCACTCTGGGCGGTGAGGCGGATGCCGCCCGGCGCGCGCCGGGGTCAGTCGCCGTGGCGCTGGCCGGGGTGGCGCAGGGCGCGCAGGTGTTGCGCGTGCATGATGTCTGGGAAACCCGGCAGGCCATGACCTTGTGGCGGTCGGTCACGGGCGAAATTCTGGAAGGAGCGCGGGCATGAGCCGCAAACTGTTTGGCACCGATGGCGTGCGGGGCCGCGCCAATACCTATCCGATGACCGCCGAAATGGCGCTGCGCCTTGGCGCGGCGGCGGGGCGGTTTTTCCGCCGTGACGGCAGTTCCGCGCATCGGGTGGTGATCGGCAAGGACACGCGCCTGTCGGGCTATATGCTCGAAAACGCGCTGACGGCGGGGCTGACCTCGACCGGCATGAATGTGCTGCTGCTGGGCCCGGTGCCGACGCCGGCGGTCGGCTTTCTCACCCGCTCCATGCGGGCGGATCTGGGTGTGATGATTTCCGCCAGCCACAATCCGCATCAGGACAATGGCATCAAGTTCTTTGGCCCCGACGGGTTCAAACTGTCGGACGAGGCCGAGGCCGAAATCGAGGCCATTCTGGCCGGGGATGTGCCGCCGGCCAAGCCGGAGAACATCGGCCGGGCCAAGCGGATCGAGGATGGGCGCGGGCGGTATCAGGAATATGCCAAGACCACCTTCCCGGCAGGGCTTCGGCTGGACGGGCTGAAAGTGGTGATCGACTGCGCCAATGGTGCCGCCTACAAGGCCGCCCCCGAAGTGCTGTGGGAACTGGGCGCCGAGGTGATCCCGGTGGGGGTCACGCCCAATGGCACCAATATCAACGACCGGTGCGGATCGACCTATACCCAGACCGCAGCCGAGGCCGTGGTGGCGCATGGCGCGGATGTGGGGATCTGTCTGGATGGCGATGCCGACCGGGTGATGATCCTTGATCAGGCCGGGCGCGTGGCCGACGGCGATCAGATCATGGCGCTGCTGGCGGGCCGCTGGGCCGAAGAGGGGCGGCTGGCCGGGGGTACGCTGGTCGCCACCGTGATGTCGAACCTCGGGCTGGAGCGGTATCTGAACGGACGTGGCCTGCATCTGGAGCGGACGGCGGTGGGTGACCGTTATGTGGTCGAGGCGATGCGGCGCGGCGGCTTCAATCTGGGCGGCGAACAGTCGGGCCATATCGTGATGACCGATTACGCCACCACCGGCGACGGCCTGATTGCCGGGCTGCAATTCCTGTCGGAAATGGCGCGCACCGGCGTGGCTGCATCGGAACTGGCGCAGACCTTTGAAACCGTGCCCCAGCTTCTGAAGAACGTGCGCTATGGCGCGGACAAGGCACCGCTGTCCGAAGTGTCGGTGAAGGCCCGCATTGCCGAGGCCGAGGCGCGGCTGAACGGCAAGGGGCGGCTGCTGATCCGCAAATCCGGCACCGAGCCACTGATCCGCGTGATGGCGGAATGCGAGGACGAGGCGCTGCTGCGGCAAGAGGTGGATGGCATCGTGGCGGCGGTCGAGGCGGCGGTTCTGGTATGATGGCGCCGGATGTCACGCTGGTCTTTGACCGGGGGTTTCTGCGCCCGTCGCTGATTGCCGCCTATTCGGTGCTGAAACACCGGCCAAAGGATGTGACGCTGCGCTTTCTGGTGACAGAACCGGTGCCAGACCTGATCCCGGCGCTGACCCGTCTGCGCGCGGCCTTTCCGGGGGCCGAGATCCTGTCGCAGCAGGTCGATGTGCCGCCGCTGGAAGTGGGCGGGCATGTGTCGCCCGCCACGCTGGCCCGGCTCGCCCTGCCACGGTTGCTGGAGCGGCCGACGCTTTATATCGACGGTGATACGATGATCCGCCGCGATATCGGCCCGGTCTTTGCCACCGATCTGAAGGGGCTGCCGGTCGCGGCCTGTCTGGATACCGGCATCCGCAAGGCGCTGTGGCATCGCAAGCGCGGCAGCCGCCTGATCTCGCGCAAATCGGCGCGGCATCTGGCCGATCTCGACAAGATCGCCGGACTGGTTGACCCCGAAACCTATATCAACGCCGGGGTGTTCCTGTTCGATCTGCCGCGCATCCGCGCGCTTGGGCTGGATGTGCCGATGGGAGATGCGGCAGGGGCGGTGGCGCTGCGCAAGCAATATGGGCTGCGGTTCAACGATCAGAACTGGCTGAACAAGGTGTTCAAGGGACAGATCGCGCCGCTGGACCCGATCTGGAACGCGCTCTGGGGCAATCGCGCCACTGGGCGGTCACCGTTTCCGCCGGAAGAGCAGGCTCGCTTTGCCGAGTCGCGCCGCGATCCTGGGCTGGTGCATTTTACCGGACGGCTGCGGCCCTGGGATATCCGCTATCCGATCTTTTACCCCAAGCGGCGGCCCTGGCTGGCCGAATACAAGGTCTTGCAGGCCGAGGCCGAGCCGGTTCTGGGCCTGTGACGCGCCGCCGATGAAATCGAAAAAGGCCGGGGATTACCCCGGCCTTTCTTGTCATGGGTGCGCAGATCAGTTGCGCGAACGGTCGACCATCTTGCCCTTGGAGATCCAGGGCATCATGTCGCGCAGTTTCTTGCCGACCAACTCGATCTGATGCTCGTCGTTCGAACGGCGCGACGCCTTGATCGTCGGCTGACCCACCGAGTTTTCCACCATGAAGTCACGCACGAACTTGCCGGTCTGGATGTCGGTCAGCACGGCTTTCATGCGGGCCTTGGTTTCCTCGTAGGGCAGGATGCGCGGGCCAGAGACGTATTGGCCATATTCGGCGGTGTTGGAGATCGAGTAATCCATGTTGGCGATGCCGCCTTCATAGATCAGGTCGACGATCAGCTTCACTTCGTGCAGGCATTCGAAATAGGCCATTTCCGGCTCGTAGCCCGCTTCGACCAGGGTTTCAAAGCCCATGCGGATCAGTTCAACAAGGCCACCGCAGAGCACGGCCTGTTCACCGAACAGGTCGGTTTCGCATTCCTGACGGAAGTTGGTCTCGATGATGCCCGAACGCCCGCCACCGATGGCCGAGCAATAGGACAGCGCGATTTCCTGCGCCTTGCCGGTCGCATCATTGTGCACCGCGAACAGGCAGGGCACGCCGCCGCCCTTGGTGTATTCGCCACGCACGGTGTGGCCCGGGCCTTTGGGGGCCATCATGATGACGTCGATGCCGGGTTTCGTCTCGATCAGGCCGAAATGCACGTTCAGGCCGTGGGCAAAGGCAATCGCCGAGCCTTCTTTCAGGTTGTCATGCACATATTTCTTGTAGGTTTCGGCCTGAAGTTCATCGGGCATGGTGAACATGATCACGTCACACCAGGCTGCCGCTTCGGCAATGCCCATCACCTTCAGGCCTTCGCCTTCGGCTTTCTTGGCCGAGGGCGAGCCGTCGCGCAGGGCAACCACAAGGTTTTTCGCGCCGCTGTCGCGCAGGTTCAGCGCATGGGCATGGCCCTGGCTGCCATAGCCGAGGATGGCGACCTTCTTGTCCTTGATCAGGTTGATGTCGCAGTCACGATCATAATAGACGCGCATTGGGGCGTTCCTTGTTTTGCCGTTATGCTGGGCAGAATACGGAAAGCGCCTTGTCGTTCAGTGCAAAAATCTCTGAATGATCGTGTTGTGTCGAAAAATCATGCGTTATATTGTTTAATATAGAAATTTTCATTCACGCCGCGATGCGATGGGCGCAGAGATCGTGCAGGCTCAGCCTCTGGGGCAGCTGGCCCGGCCGCCGCATCAGCCGGGCTTCGGTGGGCAGCGGGATTGACGATATTTCACGCATGATGCAAAATTCATGTGCGGTTGTGGCGCTTGGTGGAATGGTCATGCTTGATGATACGGATCGGCGGCTGTTGCGCCAGCTTCTGGCGGAACCCAGTCTGGGCACATCGGATCTGGCCGAACGGGCCGGGCTGACCACCGCAACCTGCTGGCGGCGGCTGGAAAAACTGCAGGCGGCAGGGGTCATCACGGCGCGGCAAGCGGTGATCGACTGGCGCGCGCTGGGATATGCGGTCGAGGTGTCGCTGCGCTTCACGCTGGACAAGACCGAACCGCGCGCCTTTGACGAATTTCTGGAGGCGGCGCGGCAGGTGCCCGAGGTGATCGGGATCGAGACGTTTCTGGGGCGCGTCGATGTCCGGCTGAACGTGATTGCCCGCGACATGGCGCAGTATCAGGAGATTTATCGCCGCCGCATCCTCACCCTGCCGCATATCGCCGATATCGAGGCGCTGATGCTGATTGCCACCATCAAGGATTCCGCGGGGTTGCCGCTGTGATCGACCTGGACGATATCGACCGGGCGTTTCTGCGCGATCTGGCGCGCGATGGCACGTTGGCCGCAGGCGAGCTCGGCCGTCGCCACGGGCTGAGCCAGCCTGCCGCCTGGCGGCGGGTGAAGCGGATGGAAGAGGCCGGGGTTCTGGCCGGGCAGCGGGTACTGGTCGACCGCGCGGCGCTGGGGTTCGGGGTCACGGTGTTTCTGGGCATCAAGCTGGCCACCAAGGGCCGGGTCAGCCTTGAGGATTTTGAACGCGCCGTCACCGCCATCCCCGAGGTGCAGGTGGTGCAGCATGTGCTGGGCCTGTTCGATTACCGGCTGCGGGTGGTGGCTCGCGACATTGCCGATTTTGAACGGGTGCTGCGGCGGCGGATCATGACGCTGCCGGGGGTGGGGCAGGTGGAGGCCAATGTGGTGCTGACCGAAGAGGCCCGACCCGGCCCCTTGGGCTGACCCGGTGGCGGCGCGATAAACAGCTTTGCGGTTTTCCGTATAATCCGTGTCGGAAACCGGGGGACTGGCGCCGCGCTTCTGCGCTAGGATCGGCGCAATCAGCATGGGAGGCTTTGATGCCCGGACTTCGCCCCGACGTGGATCCAGATGGTTTGCAGGAATTCTCGGTCGTGTTCACCGACCGCTCGCTCAACCATATGTCTGCGAAATTTCAGACAGTTATGCGCGAAATTTCATCCATGCTGCGCGAGGTTTATCACGCCGAGGCGGTGGCTCTGGTGCCCGGTGGCGGCTCTTATGCGATGGAGGCGGTGGCGCGGCAGTTCGGCAGTGGGGCCCATGCGCTGATCGTGCGCAACGGCTGGTTTTCCTATCGCTGGACCCAGATTTTCGAGGCGGGCGGCTTTGCCGGGCAGACCACGGTGGTGATGGCGCGGCCTGCGGGCAATGGCGCGCGCGCGCCCTTTGCACCGCCGCCGATCGACGAGGTGGTGGCCCGGATCCGGTCGGAAAAGCCGGATGTGATCTTTGCGCCGCATGTCGAAACCTCGGCCGGGTTGATCCTGCCCGATGACTACATCACTGCCATGGCCGCCGCCGCGCATGAGGTCGGCGCGCTGATGGTGCTGGATTGCATCGCCTCCGGCGCGATCTGGGTGGATATGCAGGCGACCGGCGTGGATGTGCTGATCTCGGCCCCGCAAAAGGGCTGGTCGGCGTCGCCTTCGGCCGGGCTGGTGATGATGTCCGCCGCGGCGGTGGCGCGGCTGGAGGCGACGAGTTCCAGCAGTTTCGCACTGGATCTGAAGAAATGGCGCGCGATCATGGCCGCCTATGAGGGGGGCGGCCATGCCTATCACGCCACCCTGCCGACCGATGCCTTGCTGGGCTTCCGCGATGCGATGGCCGAAACGCAGGCGCTTGGCTTTGACAGCCTGAAGGCCGCGCAATGGCAGCTTGGTCACGGCGTGCGGGCGATGCTGGCGGCCAAAGGGGTGCAATCGGTGGCCGCTGACGGCTTTGGCGCGCCGGGTGTGGTGGTGAGCTATACCGATGACCCGGAGATCCAGACCGGCCGTAAATTTCTGGCCGAAGGCTTGCAGATCGCGGCGGGCGTGCCGTTGCAGGTGGGCGAGGGCAGCGCGTTCCAGACCTTCCGCCTCGGCCTGTTCGGCCTTGATAAACTGACAGATGTAGAGGGCACGCTGGCCCGTCTGCGCCCGGTCGTCGACAAACTGCTGTAAGCCGAAGCCCGGCCTTTTGATAGCGTGTCAAAAGGCCGGGATCTGATCCGGATGCCGCCCTGTTCTGCGGTGCAGCACCATGTCGCAAAAACCCATATCTGCGGTGTGCCATTGTATACCTGACAGGCGTGGCCGCGTTGTGCCCACCAGCGCCACCGGATCTTCTGCATGGCGCGAATGGCGGATGGAATGCCGGTCCTGCGCAAGATCACGGTGCTGGCGGCCTGATTCCCGGCCTCAGGGCCGATCCGCCGAAAGATGCCCGATTGCTGGGCGCTCGCGCCCCGAAATGCCCGGATCCTGTGCAGATTCGCGGTAATTGACCCCCATAGACACCTGATTCTGCGGGCACTTTGGCGAAGGCGGCCCGGTGTGATCCATGCGGTTAGCGCTATCGGAAACGAAAAGCGCCGCTTTGCAGCGTCCAAGTGTCGTTTTATTTCCCGTAGCAAAGCTTTGACGCAACGACACTAAGGCCAGTGACAAGCCCGTTGCAATGCGGCGTCGGTTTCGCTTAAGTCGAATGAATACAAAAGCGCAGGACGACCTGCCGGATACACAGGGAGACAGGGGTGGCCACAGTGACCCTCAGCGACGATTTCGTCGTATTCGACCATGTTCAAAAAAGTTATGATGGCGTTTCGCTGGTCGTCAAAGATCTTAATCTGAAGATCGGCAAAGGCGAATTTCTGACGATGCTCGGGCCGTCCGGCTCTGGCAAGACCACCTGCCTGATGATGCTGGCGGGGTTCGAGACGGCCACGAATGGCGAGATCCGCCTCGATGGCCGCAACATCAACCTCGTGCCGCCGCACAAGCGCGGCATCGGCATGGTGTTCCAGAACTACGCGCTGTTCCCGCATATGACCGTGGGCGAAAACCTGTCCTTCCCGCTGGAAGTGCGCGGCATGGGCAAGGATGAACGCGAAGCCAAGGTCAAGCGCGCGCTCGACATGGTGCAGATGTATTCCTTCATTAACCGCCGTCCGGCCCAGCTTTCGGGCGGGCAACAGCAGCGGATCGCGCTGGCACGGGCCCTGGTGTTCGACCCGTCGCTGGTGCTGATGGACGAACCGCTGGGCGCGCTGGATAAACAGCTGCGCGAACATATGCAGTTTGAAATCAAGCACCTGCACGAAAGCCTCGGCATCACCGTCGTCTATGTCACCCATGATCAGGGCGAGGCGCTGACGATGAGCGACCGCGTGGCGGTGTTCAACGATGGCAAGATCCAGCAGCTTGCCCCGCCCGCCGACCTGTATGAACGCCCCGAGAACAGCTTTGTTGCGCAGTTCATCGGTGAAAACAACAAGCTGCCCGGCACCATCGAAGAGCTGAGCGGCGACAAGGCACTGGTGCGCCTGTCCACCGGCGAGCTGATCGACGCGACACCGGTCAATGTGACGGCGAAAGGCCAAAAGACCCTCGTGTCGATCCGGCCGGAGCGGGTGGAGTTCAAGCCCGAAATGATGCCGCCCGGCGCGCATATGATCGGCGCGGATGTGATCGAGGTCATCTATATGGGCGACATCCTGCGCGCCCGCCTCAAGGTGGCCGGGTCCGATGATTTCGTGATGAAGATGCGCAACACGCTGGGGCAGACCAAGCTGGAGGCTGGCCAGAAGATCAGCATCGGCTGGCACCCGCAGGACGCGCGTGCGCTGGAACCAATGTGAGATTTCTGGCGGATCTTCCGCCGGAATGCCGCAAGGACGCGGCCCGATAAAAAGTCCTGTCAACCTGGGAGACAACGAATGAAGAAACTTCTTGCCCTGTCCACTGCCCTGACCGCTGTGGCCGTATCGGCCTCTGCGGATGTCACGGTCATGTCCTGGGGCGGCTCCTACGGCACCAGCCAGATGGAAGCCTATATCAAGCCCTATATCGCCGAAACCGGCGTCAAGGTCACTATGGTGGATGCCGACAACCCGGCAACCCCGGTGAAGGCGATGGTCGAGGCGAACAACGTCACCGTCGATGTGGCCGACGTGGAATATGCCGATGCGATCCGCCTGTGCGATGAAGGCATGCTGGAAGAAATTGATCCGGCCATCCTGCCCGCCGCCCCCGATGGCACCCCGGCGACCGAAGACTTCCTGCCGGGCGCGCTGACCGATTGCGCCGTGGCAACCATCGTGTTTTCGACCGTGTTCGCCTATGACAGCTCCAAATTCCCGGAAGGCCCGAAAGCCATTTCCGACTTCTTCGATCTGGAGAAGTTCCCGGGCAAACGCGCGATGCGCAAGGGTGCGAAAGCCAACCTTGAAATGGCGCTGATGGCAGATGGTGTGCCGGCGGCGGATGTCTATGCCACGCTGGAAACCCCCGAAGGCGTGGACCGCGCCTTTGCCATGCTCGACAAGATCAAGAAAGACACGATCTGGTGGGAAGCCGGTGCCCAGCCGCCGCAACTGCTCGCCGATGGCGAAGTGGCGATGACCACCGCCTATAACGGCCGGATCTTTGCCGCCGCCGTGTCGGAAAACAAACCGTTCAACGTGGTCTGGGATGGCCAGGTCTATGAATATGACCTGTTCGTGATTCCGAAGGGCGCGCCCAATCTGGAAGACGCGAAAAAGTTCCTGGCCTATGCCACGGATACCCAGCGCCTTGCCGATCAGGCCAAATGGATCAGCTATGGCCCGGCGCGCAAATCCTCCGGCCCGCTGGTCGGCATGTTCATGGATGGCAAGACCGAAATGGCGCCGCATATGCCCACTTCGGCGGCCAACCTGACCAATGCGCTGGCCTCGTCCTATGAATTCTGGGTCGACCGCGATTCCGAGCTGAACGAGAAGTTCAACGCCTGGCTCGCCGCCAACTGATGGCCTTTCGGGCCGGGGCTTGCCCCGGCCCGCGTTTTGCCCCGGCCCGCAGCTTTCGCGCATGTCTTGCGCCTGTCCGGTGACATTTCAGCCTTCCCCGCATCAGCCTTCCACAAGGACTGACAATGACCGATATTTCCGCATCTCTTACCACCGCAGATGGCCGCCCGCTGAAGGCGGCGCTGGCCGCAGCGCAAGGCCGCGCCCGCCGCAAGGCATTTTTCCTGGTGGCCCCGCTGTTGCTGTTCGTGGTGATCACCTTCATCCTGCCCATCGGCCAGATGCTGCAACGCTCGGTCTATCACGATGGCTTTTCCAAAGCGGCCCCCAACCTCGCGGCCTGGTTCGAGGCCAATGCCTCGGATGTGGCACCCGATGAGGCCGCCTTTGCCGCACTCGCCGCCGATCTGGCGCAGATGAAGGCCGACAAGACCGCAGGCGAGGCGGGCACCCGCATCAACTATACCGTGCCGGGCACCCGCTCGCTCTTCACCTCGGCGGCGCGGGGAGCAGACAAGCTGACCCCGCCGTTCAAGGAGGCGCTGCTGGCACAGGATGCGAAATGGGGCCAGCCGATCATCTGGCAGGCGATGCGCGCCGCCGCCTCGCCCTATACCACCGATTTCTACCTGATCGCGACCGACCGCGCCCGCGCCGATGATGGCTCCATCGTGCAGGTGCCGGAAAATGAACGGATCTATCTCTGGCTCTTTGGCAAGACCTTCATCCTGTCGGGCCTGATCACCTTCATCTGCCTCCTGCTCGCCTTCCCGATCGCCCATCTGCTGGCAACCCTGCCGATGGCGAAATCCAACCTGCTGATGATCCTCGTGCTGCTGCCGTTCTGGACCTCGCTTCTGGTGCGCACCACCTCCTGGATCGTGCTGCTGCAAGGGCAGGGCGTGGTGAACAATGTGCTGGTCTCGCTGGGCGTGGTCGGCGACGATGGCCGCCTGTCGATGATCTACAACCAGACCGGCACGATCATCGTGATGACACATATCCTGCTGCCCTTCATGGTGCTGCCGCTCTATTCGGTGATGCGCACGATCAAACCGGCCTATGCCCGCGCCGCACGCAGTCTGGGCGCAACCAGCTGGACCACCTTCCGCCGCATCTACCTGCCGCAAACCCTGCCCGGCATCGGGGCGGGCGCGCTGTTGGTGTTCATCCTGGCCGTCGGCTATTACATCACCCCGGCACTGGTCGGCGGCGCCAGCGGTCAGCTGATCTCGAACCTGATCGACTTCCACATGGACAAATCGAACTGGTCGCTGGCGGCCGCCCTCTCGGCCATGCTGCTGGCCGGGGTGCTGGTGCTCTACTGGCTTTATGATCGCCTTGTTGGCATCGACAAACTGAAACTCGGGTAAGACGCGCCCGCGCCTGCCTTTCATCTTGGCCCAAATATCCTGGGGGTGCGGGGGCCAGCCCCCGTCGCCGCCCACCACAGGAGATCCCGATGGCTCTTCCCGCCTATGCCGATCCGCTGGAGCGCATCTGGTATTACACCTATCATGCGATCTGCATCACGATCTTCGTGTTCCTCATCGCACCGATCCTGATAGTGATGCCGCTCAGCTTCAACGCCGAGCCGTATTTCACCTTTACCGAAAAGATGCTGACGCTCGATCCCGACGGCTATTCGCTGCGCTGGTATGATCTGCTGCTGACCTTCGGCATGTCCGCCCCCGATCTGCCGCGCGATGGCACCTGGTGGTCGGATGTCTGGCAGAATGCCACCTGGGTGAAGGCGGCCAAGAACTCGATCATCATCGGCTTCTGGTCCACCATCGTGGCCACCGTGCTGGGCACGCTGGCAGCGCTTGGCCTGTCGCGGCCGGAGATGCCCTATCGGCGGCTGATCATGGCCATCCTGATCTCGCCGATGATCGTGCCGATCATCATCATCGCGACCGGGTTGTTCTTCTATTACTCGGATCCCTGCGCGCCGCTGGGCTGGGTGGGGATTGACCTGAACTGTGGTCGCCTGACCTCGACCTATACCGGCGTGATCCTCGCCCATGCCACGCTGGGGATCCCCTTCGTGATCATCACAGTGACGGCGACGCTGATCGGTTTCGATCAGTCGCTGAGCCGAGCCGCGGCCTCGCTCGGGGCCTCGCCGCAGCGGACCTTCTTCAAGATCATCCTGCCGCTGATCCTGCCGGGCGTGGTGTCGGGCGCGTTGTTTGCTTTCGTCACCTCGTTTGACGAGGTGGTGGCCGTGCTGTTCATCGCCGGGCCGGAACAGCAAACCATCCCGCGCCAGATGTGGAACGGTATCCGCGAGGCGATCAGCCCGGCGATCCTGTCAGTCGCCACGATCCTCGTGCTGATTTCGATCTGCCTGCTGGCCACCGTCGAAGTCCTGCGCCGCCGGTCTGAACGGTTGCGCGGTGTGACACCGCAGTAAGCGGGGTCACAGGGATGTCCTGAAAACGCCCGGTCCGAATGGACCGGGCGTTTTCAGGACTGAAGGGCACGGGGCAGCCCCGTGCGGACGCATCACAGGGCGCGGTTGTGTGGGCTGGCGGCGGGGCTGTGAGTATTTATGCAAAATGCAAGTTATGGCCGCAAAGCGGGGCGGCTCAGGGCAGGATGGTGAGCCAGAGCCAGATGGTGCCGATGGAGCCTGCGGTGGCCAGCAGCACGCTGGAGGCGGTAACCCGTTTGGCGACGCCATACATATGGGCAAACAGATAGGCATTGACCCCGGGTGCCATCGCCCCGGTCAGAACGGCAGAGCGGAGTTGATCGGTGTCGAGGCCGAAGACCCGTGTGCCCAGAAGATAGGTGAGGCCCGGGTGCAGCAGCAGCGACAGGGCCATGACCATGGCGATGGCGCGGCCATCGCCTTCGGGGCGGTAGCGCAGCAGCACGCCGCCGAGGCCGAACAGCGCCGTGGGAATGGCCGCCCCGCCGACCATTTTCAGCGCATCCCAGGCAAAGCCGGGCAGGGGCAGGCCGCTCAGGTTCACCGCAAAACCGGCGCTGATGCCCAGCACCATCGGTTGCGTGAAGATGGCGCGCAGGACCTGACGGGCCAGCCGATGCGCGGGCAGGCCCTGACCGTGGCTGCGTGCCAGTTCCATTGCCATGATGCCAGTCGCATAAAGCAGCGGCGAATGGATGGAGATGATCGCAAAGTTGCCCGCCAGCGCCGCACTGCCATAGGCGCGTTCGGTGATCGGCACGCCGAGCAGCAGTGAGTTCGAGAACATGCAGGCAAAGCCGATGGCCACGGCATCGGTGGCGGGCCGACCGAGCAGGCGCGCGCCAAGAAAGCCGAGGCCGAAGCCCGCAAAGGCCCCGGCGTAAAAGCTGGCAAACAGCGCCGGATCATAGGCGGCCACCAGATCGAGCCGCGAAATCGACAGGAACAGCAGCACCGGCACGGCGATGCTTTGCGCGAACCGCATCAGCGCATCCACCGCCGCATCGGACAGAAGGCCGGTGCGCGCCGCGATCCAGCCGCCGCCGATGACCAGAAACACCGGCATGATGACATCCAGCAGGGCGTTCATGGCGCAGGCAGTTCCAGGATCATGCCGTCATAGGCGGGGCAGATATGGTCGGGCAGTTCGGCGGCGAGCGTCGCATAATCCAGATCGAGGTGCATATTGGTCAGCACGCCGCGGGTGGGTTTGGCCCGGGACATCCATTCCAGCGACAGTGCCAGATGCGCATGGGTCGGATGCGGTTTGCGGCGCAGCGCATCCAGCACCCAGATCTCCAGCCCGATCAGCAGGGGCCAACTCGTCTCGGGGATCGCCACCACATCGGGCAGATAGGCCAGACCGCCGATGCGGAACCCCAGCGCGTCGATGGAGCCGTGATCGGCCAGAAACGGCGTCAGCGTCACCGGCCCCCCGGCGCCCTGAATGGTGAAGGGGCCGTCGATCGTGTGCAGGTCGAGGATTGGCGGATAGGGCGAGCCTTCGGGTTGGACAAAGGCATAGGCAAACCGGTCCAGCAGCGCGCCCTGCGTCGGGCCGTCTGCCCAGACCGGCAGGCGGCGGCGCAAGTTGAACACGATCTGTCGCAGATCGTCGATACCATGCACATGATCGGCATGGCTATGGGTATAGGCCACGGCATCCAGCGTGCCGATCCCGGCATCCAGAAGCTGGTCGCGCATGTCGGGCGAGGTGTCGATCAGCACGCGGGTGATGCCCTCGGCCCCGATCCGTTCCACCAGCATCGAACAGCGGCGGCGGCGGTTTTTGGCATTGGTCGGATCGCAATCGCCCCAATCGCCGCCCAGCCGGGGCACGCCACCGGAGGAGCCGCAGCCAAGAATGGTGAAACGATACATCAGGCGGCCTGTGCCCGGTCAGCGGCCTTGGTGAACAGCCGGTCGAAATTGGCGGTGGTGGCGGCTGCGAACTCCTCGACGCTCAGCCCGAACAGGGCTGCTCCGGCCTTGGCGGTGAAGGCGGTATAGGCGGGTTCGTTGCGTTTGCCGCGATGGGGCACGGGGGCAAGATAGGGGCTGTCGGTTTCCAGCAGGATCCGGTCCAGTGGTGCAGCGGCGAAAATGTCGCGCAGCTCCTGGCTTTTGGGA
Source organism: Gemmobacter fulvus (assembly GCF_018798885.1). Lineage (NCBI taxonomy): Bacteria > Pseudomonadati > Pseudomonadota > Alphaproteobacteria > Rhodobacterales > Paracoccaceae > Gemmobacter > Gemmobacter fulvus. The sequence continues at coordinate 3,314,623 of NZ_CP076361.1, forward strand.
AAGGACGCGATGCCGGACATCGACAGATAGAAGCCCAGATCCAGCGCCGCGCGCGCCAGTTCGGCAGAGGAGGAGAAGCAGTGCATCACACAGGCATAGGGCTGGTGTCGCCAGCCTTCGGTCAGGATGCGCGCCATGTCGTCATCGGCGGCGCGGGCATGGATGATCAGCGGCAGGCCGGTGTCCTGCGCCGCCTCGATATGCAGGCGGAGCGAGGCTTTCTGCACCTCGGCGCTCTCGGCGGTATAGTGGTAGTCGAGGCCGGTTTCGCCGATGCCCACGAATTTCGGGTGTTTGGCCAGCGCCACCAGCTGATCCACCGTGACCAGCGGGTCTTCATGCGCCCGCATCGGATGGATGCCTGCGGCGTAGAACACGCCTTCGTAGGCCTCGGCAATGGCGCGCACGGCGGGTTCGCTGTGCAGCCTGGTGCAGATGGTCACCATGCGGCGCACCCCGGCGGCCCGGGCGGCGGCGATGATACGCGGCAATTCCCCGTCAAAATCCGGGAAGTCGAGATGGCAATGGCTGTCAACGAGGTCGGGCAGGGTCATGCGGGCTCACCTTGAGGCGAGCGTGCCCGCCGTCTCTTCGATCCTGAGAAGCATATCCATCAGAAGCGCGGCAGGGTCAAGGTTGACCGCCTTGCCCCGACGCGCCCGCGCCGACAGGCTTTGCGCCAGATCGGCCCATTGGCGGGCGGCCCAAGGGTCGGGGGACAGCCGCGCCAGCAGTGCCGCCTCGCCTTGGCAGGCCTCGGGTGGGGTGGTGCCAAGCGTGCCTGCGCGGGCCAGACGGGCCAGCAGCAGATCCATCAGCGTCAGTGCCAGATCAAAGCGCGGCTCGTTGCCCTTGCCGCTGCCGGTTTCGGCAAAGGCCAGCAAGCGGGGCCGATCCATGCGGGGCAGGCCGCCGAACAGCGCGATCAGAGTGCGGTAAAGCGCCATGCCCTCCAGATTGGTGATGCGCATGGCCTCGCCGACCGAGCCGCCCGCCAGTTCGGCCATCGCTTCGGGGGCGTCGATCACGGCCCCGGCCTGCGCCAGCGCCTCGGCCATCGGGCGCGCGGGCAGGGCGGTCAGCCGCAATTCGCGGCAGCGCGAGCGGATGGTGGGCAGCAGGCGGAAGGGCTGGTGCGAGATCAGGAAGAACGTGACGCCGGCAGGCGGTTCCTCCAGCAGCTTCAGCAGCGCATTGGCGGCATTGGTGTTCAGCTCGTCGGCGCTGTCGACAATCGCCACCCGGCGACCGCCATCGGCGGCGGCCATGGTGAAGAATTCCTTCAGCTTGCGGACCTCTTTCACCAGAATGTCCTGCGCCGGGGCCTTTTCTGTTTCGTTCAGGCCGCGTCGCAGCAGATAGGCACGCGGATCCGACAGGGCGGCCAGACGGCGGGTGACGGGGTGATCGGCGGGCACGTCCAGCGTGGCGGGCGGCGGTGGGGCGAACATGCCGCCATCATGTTCGGGCGTGGCCAGCAAAAACCGCGCCAGCCGCCAGGCCAGCGTCGCCTTGCCCACGCCGCGTGGCCCGGTGATCAGCCAGCCGTGATGCAGCCGCCCGGCATTGAAGCTGTGCAGAAAATCGGCCTGTGCCGCCTCGTGCCCGATCAACTGCGCGGTTTCGCGCGGATGCGGCGCGCCTTCGATCCGGTCGGGTTCCGGGAAATCGCCAAGATAGACGGACGGCATCCTAGAGCCCCAGATGCGCGCGGGCGCAGGCCAGCACATCCGCCGCCACCGCCTCGGGCGGGCGGGCGCCATCAATCACGCGGAACCGTGCGGGATGGGCCTTTGCCAGCGCCAGAAAGCCGCTGCGCATCGCGCGTTGCAGATCCAGCCCCATATCCTCGAACCGCTGTTCCGGGCCAGACCGGGCCACGGCGCGCGACAGGCCCAACGCGGGATCAATGTCGATCAACAGCGTCAGATCCGGCTCCAGCCCGATCATCAGCGCATGCAGCTGATCGACGGTCGCCGCCAGATCGCCGCGCGAAATGCCCTGATACATGCGGGTGCTGTCGGCAAAACGGTCGGTGATGACCACATCGCCCCGGTCCAGCGCCGGGCGGATGGTCTTTTCCATATGGTCGCGCCGGGCGGCGGTGAACAGCAGGATCTCGGTTTCTGCCGACCAGCGGGCGGGATCACCCTCCAGCACCAGACGGCGGATCTCTTCGGCCCCCGGACTGCCACCGGGTTCGCGGGTCAGCGCCACGCTTTGCCCCATGTCACGCAAAGACGCGGCCAGAAGCCGCGCCTGAGTGCTTTTGCCCGAACCGTCGATGCCCTCGAAACTGAGGAAACGCCCTTGCACCATTCAGCTCGCCGGGGTTTCGGCGGGGAAGAAGCGCGCCATCAGCACCTGTGCCGCCGTGACCAGCTTCTTGCCAAAGCCACCCTTGGGCACATCGGCCTCGGCCACCAGCGGGATGCGGGCATCCGGCAGATCGGGGATATGCACCAGCAGTTCCGCAATCTGTTGCCCCTTGGTGATCGGGGCGTTGATAGGGCCTTTATAGACCACTTCGGCGGTCATCTGATCCTGCGCCAAGGCGGGCAACAGCCGGGTCACGTCCGTCGCGGGCACCAGACCCACGCGGTCGGCATCGCCCAGCCAGACATCGGCCTCGGCCACGCGGGTGCCACCCTTGACGATGGTTTTCAGCGAAAACTGCCGAAAGGCCCAGTTGACGATCCGCTCGCTTTCTTCGGCGCGGGCCTTTTCGGACGGCAGGCCGGTGATGGCAAACACCACGCGGCGGTCGCCCTGCACGGCCGAGCCGACAAGCCCGTAGCCCGCTTCCTGCGTATGGCCGGTTTTCAGGCCATCTGCGCCGATATTCAGCTTCAGCAAGGGGTTGCGGTTGAAGCGGTTGGCTTCGGAGCGGTTGGCATAGTTGAATTCGGTCTGCGCGAAGATCGGGTAATATTCGGGGAATTCGGTGATCAGGCGGGCGGCGAGGATGCCCAGATCCTCCATGCTCATCCGCTGGGCCGGATCGGGCCAGCCCGAGGCATTGGCGAAGGTCGAGCTTTCCATGCCCAAAGCGCGGGCGCGTTCGGTCATCTGGCGGGCAAAGGCCTCTTCTGTGCCCGCCAGCCCTTCGGCCACCACCACACAGGCATCATTGCCGGAGTTCACGATCATGCCATGGATCAGGTCATTGACGGTCGGGCGGTCCAGCTCGTTCAGGAACATGGTCGAGCCACCCATCGCCTTGGCGCGGGACGAGACGGCAAAGGTGGTGTCCATCGTCACGCGGCCATCGCGCAGCGCCTCGAACAGCATGTTGATGGTCATCAGCTTGGACATCGAGGCGGGGGGCAGCGGCTGATCCGCGTTCTTGTCCATCAAGACGGTGCCCGTGGTGATGTCATAGACCCAGGCGCCGGTGGCCTGGGTTTCAAAGGCATGGGCAGGGCCGAACGCCGGAAGGCACAGGGCAAAAACGAGGCTGAGGCGCTTGAACATGGGGATTCCCGTATCTTGTGAGGGCCGCACCTCTGCGCGGCCCCATGCGGTCATTTCGAGATGACATAGGCGTCGGTAAAGCCGAGCCCTTTCACTTTTGCGAGAAGGGCCGCCTTGTCACTGCCGGATGCAACAACGGACCAATGCGATTTGCCCTGGGTCTGACCGGGGCGGATGCTGGCCTGAACCCCAGCCTTGCCCAGCGTATCGGCAGCACGTTTGGCATTGGCCTCGACCGAGAAAATCCCGATCTGCAACAGATGCGCGCCCGCTGCGGCTTTTGCAGCCGGTTTTGCGGCGGGGGCCTGCGGCGCTGCGGCGGCCAGCGGGGCCGCGCTGACCTCGGGGCCGGTGATCGAGGCGCTGGCATTCGCCGTCGGGCTGGCCGGTGTCTTGGTGCTGTCTGCCGCAGCGAGCGTGCCGGGAACGGTGGTGTTCACGGTTTCGGCGGCATCGAGGATCGGCTTCTTGGCATCGGTTGCTGCCGGGGCCTCTTCGCGGCGCAGTGCGGTCACGTTCACCTTGCCGGGCTGGCCCGCCAGCAGGCCAAGCGCCGCCGCCGCATCGGACGAGATCTGCAGCTTCGGCCCCGGATTGTCGCGTTCCCGCCGGAACAGCGCCCCGATCACGAATTTGCCATTGGCGGTATTGCGCAGGATCACGCGTTCGGGATCTTTCGCATCGGGCGAGGCCACCCAGACGCCACCCAGCGACGGCCGCCCATCCCAGAGCGCCTGATCGGTGACCTGAAACACCTCCGGCGCCTCGACATCGCGGTCAACCAGCCGAACCGATGTTGCGCTTTTCTCGGGCGCGGACCCGGTGGTCTGCGCGCCCTCCGGTTTGTCCTTCGCCGCGAAAAGCCCGGCCCCTTCCTGACAGGCAGCGAGTGTGCCTGCCGCCATTGCCGCCAAGATCAGATGTCTGACCGCTGCTCTTGCCATTCCAAGCCCCCGTATCGCGCGCCTTCTGTCGTGCCGCGCTTGCCCTTGCCCCGCCGGTGGCGGGTGATCCTGCCCGTATCGCCTCGCGGCGCTGCCGCATCATACAGGCAGGACGCACCCGAGAAAAGGGTGCAGGCGCGCTTCGGCGGAAATCGCCAGTCAGGCCTGATCCGCCTCACCGGCACGGCGTCGGGCAAAGGCCCGGCGCACCACCACATAGAAGGCGGGCACCATGAAAATCCCCACCACGGCAGACGAGGTCATGCCGCCCAGAACACCGATGCCGATGGCGCGCTGCGCCGCTGCACCCGCCCCGGTGGCGATGGCCAGCGGCAGCACGCCCAGCATGAAGGCGAAGGTTGTCATCAGGATCGGGCGCAGACGCTGCCGGGCGGCGGTTGCGGCGGCCTCGGCCAGGTCCATCCCCTGATGGTGCAGGGTTTGGGCGAATTCCACGATCAGGATGGCATTTCGGGCGGCAAGGCCGATGGTCGTCAGCAGACCGACCTTGAAATACACATCATTGGATTGCCCGAAGATCAGCGCTGCCCCCAGCGCGCCCAGAATACCGACCGGCACTGACAGCATCACCGCAAAGGGCACGGTCCAGCTTTCATACAAAGCGGCAAGGCACAGGAACACCACCAGCGCCGACATGGCGAACAGCAGTGGGGCCTGATTGCCCGACAGGCGTTCCTGATAGGACAGGCCGGTCCAGGCCACGCCAAACCCGCCCGGCAGATCGGCGGCCAGGGTTTCCATCACCTCCATCGCGTCGCCGGAACTGGTGCCTTCGATCGGCGCGCCCGAAAGCTCCAGCGCGCGCGCGCCGCCAAAACGGTCCAGACTGGGCGAGCTTTCATCCCAGACCTGCGTCATGAAGGCGGCAAAGGGCACCATCTCGCCACTGGAATTGCGGGCATACCAGCCGTCGATATGTTCGGGCTGCATCCGCCATTCCGCCTCGCCCTGCACGATCACCGGCTTCAGCTCTGCCCCCAGCGGGAAGTCATTGACCTCGCGCCCCGAGAAGATCACCGCCAGCATGGAATTGACCTCGGACAGGCTCAGCCCCATGGCGCGGGCCTTCTGCTGGTCAATGTCCAGCCGCAGGGCCGGGCGGAAGGTGGTCTCATGCCCCCGGAACGATCCGGTGCGGCCATCCTCGGTGGCTTTCGCCACCAGATCCACAGCTGCAGCCTGCAAGGCGGCCTGGCCATTGCCCGCCTGATCCAGAAGATACATGGTAAAGCCGGAGCTGTTGCCAAGCCCCTGAATGGCGGGGGGCTGGGTGAACACGATCCGCCCGGCGCGGTGCGTGGCAAACCGCGCATTGGCATCCTGCGCCAGCTGTGCCGCCGTGACGCCCGGCCGTTCGGAGAACTCTTTCAGCTTGATGAACAGCATGGCGGTGTTCTGGCCGCTGGACCCGAACGAAAAACCAAGCGCGCCATAGGCCGAGTCGATGGCATCGGCGCGCTCTTCCAGCAGATATTGCTCCACCTCCTGCACCACGGCCTCGGTCTGGGCGGTGGTTGATCCTTCCGACAGGCGCACCTGTGCCATCAGCACGCCCTGATCCTCTTGCGGAAGGAAGGACGAGGGCAGATGCTGATAGAGCCAGCCCGCCCCCGCACCGATGCCGACCAGCAGCACGATCATGCGGAACGGGCGGCGCAGCAGGCGGGTGACCACCGCAGCATAGCCATTGGTCGAGGCATCGAGACCGCGGTTGAACCAGCGCGCCGGGGCAATGCCGCCGCCATGTTGGCGCGGGCGCAGCAGGCTGGCGCACATCGCGGGGGTCAGGATCAGCGCCACCGCCAAGGACAGCATCATGGCCGAGATGATGGTGACGGAAAACTGCCGGTAGATCACCCCGGTGGAGCCGGACATGAAGGCCATCGGCAAAAACACCGCCGACAGCACCAGCGCGATGCCGACCAGAGCAGGCGTGATCTGCCCCATGGATTTCGATGTGGCGGCGCGGGCATCCAGCCCTTCCTCCTCCATCACCCGTTCGACGTTTTCCACCACCACGATGGCGTCATCCACCAGCAGGCCGATGGCCAGCACCAATGCGAACATGGTCAGCGTGTTGATGGTCAGCCCGGCGGCGGCCAGAATGCCAAAGGTGCCCAGCAGCACCACCGGCACGGCGATGGTGGGGATGATCGTCGCGCGCCAGCTTTGCAGGAACACAAGGATCACAAGGAACACCAGCACCACCGCCTCGGCCAGCGTGTGATAGACCTTTTCGATGGAGCTTTCGACAAAGGGCGAGGTGTCATAGGGATAGGCGACCTCCACCCCTTCGGGCAAAGCCGCGCTGACGCGGGTGAGGGTGGCGCGCACCGCCTCGGCGGTATCCACCGCATTGGCCCCTGTGGCGAGGTTGATGCCAAAGCCCGCCGCCGGAAGCCCGTTGAACCGCGAGACGGAGCCATAGGTTTCCTGACCGATCTCCACCCGCGCCACATCGCCCAGAAACACCGTCGATCCGTCTTCGGTGGTGCGCAGGATGATCCGCTCGAATTCCTCGACGGAGGCGAGCTGCGATTGCGCCGACAGCGCCACGGTCAGTTGCTGGCCCGGCGTCACCGGCAGGCTGCCAAGGCTGCCCACGGTCACAGTGCTGTTCTGTTCCGACACCGCCGAGGTGATATCGGCCGCCGTCACCTGATATTGCGCCATCTTCAGCGGATCGAGCCAGATCCGCATCGCATAACCCGATCCGAAGGCGTTGATCGAGCCTACGCCCTCGGTGCGCAGCACGGCATCCTCGACCACCTGAGTCATCAGATCGCCCAGTTGCAATGAGGTATAGCGCCCGTCGCGCGACACCAGCGCCCCCACCATCAGGATTGACGAGCTGGAGCGGGTGACGCTGATCCCGCGGCTGACCACGGTATCGGGCAGGCCATTGGTGATCAGCTGCAATTTGTTCTGCACCTGGATCTGCGCCATATCCGGGTCCACACTGTCATCAAAGGTCAGCGAGACCGAGCCGCGCCCCGAGGCGGAGGAGGACGAGGTCATGAACAGCAGCCCGTCCAGCCCGGTCAGCCCGTCTTCGATCACCGTCGTCACCGAATTCTCGGTCGTTTCTGCCGAGGCACCGGGATAGGTGGCGGTGATGCGGATCGTGGTCGGCGCGATGTCGGGATATTGAGAGATCGGCAGCGTGGTCAGGCCCCAGGCCCCGGCCAGCATGGTGATGATGGCCAGCACCCAGGCAAACACCGGGCGGTTGATGAAAAATTCGGCCATGATTATTCAGACCCCGCCGCCGCTTTGGGATCGGCAGACCCCGTATCGGCGGGGGCGACATCGCGCACCACGCCATTCGCGTCGATGGTCACCGGCACCGGGGCCACATCGGCGCCCTCGCGCAGGTTGCTCAGCCCGTCGATGATCAGCTGATCCCCCGGCTCCAGCCCCGCCGTCACGATCCAGGCATTGGCATGGGTGCCGTTGGCTTCCAGCTTGCGCTGCACCGCCTTGTTGTCGGGGCCCGCAATCCAGGCCGTCAGCGCGCCGTCCCGCCCGCGTGTGGTGGCGCGTTGCGGCACCAGAAAGGCCTCGACCGTGCCCAGAACCACCTCGCCGCGCAGGAACATGCCCGGCAGGATGCGGCGGTCGGGGTTGTCAAAGCGAAAGCGGATATCCTGCGTGCCGGTGCTGGGCGACACAGTGACAGAGGGCGCGATCAGGGTGCCGCCGCTGTTGTGCGACTGGCCGTTTTCCAGCGTCAGCGTCACTTCCAGCGTCTCGTTCGGTTTCAGCTCGCCACGTTCGATCTGGTCCTGAATCGACAGGATACGCGCCGAAGGCTCGAACATATCGACATAGATCGGGTCCAGCCGCGTGACGATGGCCATGGCATCGGCTTGCCCCGCCGTCACCAGATCCCCCACCGAAATCTGCGCCACGCCTGCGATGCCTTCGATCGGGCTGGCCACTTCGGTCCAGGATAATTCGGTTTCCGCGATCTTCAACGCCGCCTCTGCGCTGAGCACATCGGCGCGGGCCTGCGCGGCGGTGGCCTCGGCGCTTTCCACCGTAGCGCGGGTGGAGCCGGACCCTTCCAGCTTTTTCGCCCGGTCCAGCGCCGCCTCGGCCACCGGCACCGCCGCTTGTGCGCGGGCAAGCGCGGCGCGGGCCGATTGCGTGGCGGCCTCATAGCTGGTGCGGTCCAGCCGGAACATCGGCGTGCCGGGCGAGATCGGCTGGCCGGGGGAATAGAGAATGTCGGTCACCACACCGCCGACCCGGGGGCGGATCTCGGTCTGCTCAAAGGCGACGGCACGACCGGGCAGGGTGTAGCTGCGTTTGACGGCGGCGCGCTGCATGTCGATTACGCCCACCTTGGCAGGGCCACGCGCCGCCCCGGCGGGGGGTGTTTGCGCCTGCACGGCGGATGCGGCCAAGGCCAGCAGGACTGCCACGATTTTCAGGCCGGGCCTGTAAAACTGCTTCATTGGTCTTTTTCCCCGTTCCTGTCCGTTCTGTGCCGCGCGCTGGCCGCCAACCCCGTGCAACAGCTAGGCTTCGCTGCGGGCTTCGGCAATGCGCGCAGGCGACAATCCCGCGAAACCGCAGGCCACCAAGGCGATGAACGCCGCAGGCGGGCGGTTCCGTCGTTATAATCCGACCAATCTGCGAATATCTTGTGGCGTGGCCCCCTCGGCGCGAAAGGTGGCCAGCGCGCGGGCGTCATCGCGCTTGGCCAGCCGCTTGCCCTGCGCATCGCGGATCAGCCGGTGATGGTGATACTGCGGCAGCGGCAGGCCCAGCAGGCGCTGCAACAGCACATGGATCGCCGTCGCCTCGAACAGATCCGCGCCGCGCACCACTTCGGTCACGCCCTGCGCCGCATCATCCACGACCACGGCAATGTGATAGGATGTGCCGATGTCGCGCCGGGCCAGAACGATGTCACCCACCGTTTCCACCATCTGATCGCGGTTCCGGTGATGCGGGCCCGCATGGTCCGACCCGGTTTCGGCAAAGGTCAGCGGCCCGGCCAAAGCCATCGCCGCCGCCATATCCAGCCGGATCGCGACCCCTGTAGGCGGCTGATGCCGCCCGCGGCAGGTGCCCGGATAGACCGGGCCATCCGGCCCGATCACGATGGCTCCTTCCTGCGGCGCCGACAGCGCGGCCTTGATATCGCCCCGCGTACAGGTGCAGGCATAGGTGACGCCAAGCGCCGTCAGGCGGTGGATCGCCCCGGCATAGTCCGCCAGCCGGTCGGATTGCCGCAGCACGGGGCGGGGCCAGTCCAGCCCCAACCAGCGCAGATCATCATAAATCGCCGCCTCATAACCGGCGCGGCAGCGTGCCCGGTCGATATCCTCGATCCTCAGCAGCATCTGCCCCCGCGCCGCCGCAGTCAGCGCTGAAAACGCATGGCCCAGATGCAGCGGGCCGGTGGGCGACGGGGCAAAGCGGGTTACGACGCCAGCCATTGGGTGAACGACTCTTTGGCGCGGTCGGTATAGGCCTTGTAGCGGTCCTTGCGGCCCCGGCGCCCGCCCTTGGCGTCAATCGGCGGGAACAGCCCGAAATTGACGTTCATCGGCTGGAAGGTCTTCGCGTCAGCCCCGCCGGTGATATGGGTGATCAGCGCGCCCATTGCCGTATCGGGCGGCGGCGGCGGCAGCTCGCGGCCGAGGATCTGTGCGGCGGCCATCCGCCCCGCCAGAAGCCCCATCGCGGCGCTTTCCACATACCCCTCGACCCCAGTCACCTGACCGGCAAAGCGGATATTGGGGCGGCTTTTCAGCCGCATCTGCGCATCCAGCAATCTGGGTGAATTGAGGAAGGTGTTGCGGTGAATACCGCCAAGCCGCGCAAAGGATGCCTCGTGCAGGCCCGGAATCATTTTGAAAACAGCGGTTTGCGCGCCATATTTCATCTTGGTCTGGAAGCCCACGATATTATAAAGCGTGCCCAGCTGGTTGTCGCGGCGCAGCTGCACCACGGCATAGGGCTTCACCCCCGGCGTATGCGGATTGGTCAGCCCCACCGGCTTCATCGGGCCAAATCGCAGCGTTTCGCGCCCGCGTTCGGCCATCACCTCGATCGGCAGGCAGCCGTCAAAATAGCCCGCCGTCTCGCCCTCGTGGAACTCGGTCTTGTCGGCGGCCAGCAGCGCATCAATGAAGGCCTCATACTGCGCCTTGTCCATCGGGCAGTTCATATAGGCGGTCTGCTCTTCCAGCGTCTCGCCCTTGTCATAGCGCGACTGCATCCAGGCGACCGACATATCCACGCTTTCGGCATAGACAATCGGCGCGATGGCATCGAAGAACGCGAGGCTCTCGGCTCCGGTTTCGGCGCGGATGCTTTCGGCCAACGCGCCCGAGGTCAGCGGGCCGGTGGCAATGATCCAGTGGCCGTCCTGCGGCAGGTCGCGCACCTCGCCATAGGCGATGGAAATCAGCGGATGCGCCCGCAGCCGGGCCGTCACCGCCTCGGCAAAGGGATCGCGGTCCACGGCCAACGCGCCGCCCGCAGGCAGCCGGTGCAGGCGGGCGGTTTCCATGATCAGCCCCTGCGCCGCGCCCATTTCCCAATGCAGCAGGCCCACGGCGTTGCGTTCGTCATCGTCCGAGCGGAACGAGTTGGAACAGACCATTTCGGCAAACATGCCGGTGCGATGGGCAAAGGTGCCGACCTCTGGCCGCATTTCATGCAGCACCACCGGCACGCCCATCTGGGCGGCCTGCCAGGCTGCTTCTGATCCGGCCATTCCGCCGCCGATGATATGGAGTTTCTCTTGCATCCCGGCGATGTAGCCCCGTCAGCGGTTCAGATCAAGGCAATGCGTTCCCGTTGCGCCGGATCGGGGTAGGGACGATACAACCCGACATCCAGCCGGACAATCATCTGATGCATCTGGTCATAGCGCCTGAGCGCGGTGTCATCACTGCCACCAAGGGCGGCAAAGGCGGCATCCAGTTGCGCAAAGCCCTCCACCTCGATCTCCAGCAGGAAATCGGTGTGCAGCCCCGAGGCCAGCCCGAATTTGCGCCGCATCAGCCGCCAGCCGCCGATCAGACCCGCCGTCTGAAGATGGCCCAGCCAGGCGTCCACCGCCACGGCAAAGGCCAGCGCCCGCGCGTCCGACTTCAGTTCGATCATGCAATGATACAGGTTCATGCCAGCCCTCCTGCCAGAAGGTCAGAACAGCATGGCCAGATTGCCAAAGCGTAAATGCCGCAAAGAAAAAGGGCCGTCCCAACAGGGACGGCCAAGGTTGGCCCTGATGCGCAGCGGAGTGCGCGCACCGGGCCCTGAGCAGCGCAGACTGCGCGATAATCGTTACAGAACCTCTTTCCAGCCGGCGCGATACAGCGCAAAGCGCCCCCCGCCCAGCAGGATCAGCGGCAGCGCCATCAGCACGACGGCCAGGACTTCTGCCATAGCCACCTCGGCCACAAGCGAGGCGCGCAGATGGAGGAACATTGCGGCAAGGTAGAGTGTCAGCCCGATCAGGGTGACAACCCGCGTCCGCACGCCGAAGGCCAGCCAGATGGCAATGGTCACCAGCACGGCATTGAGCGCGACCAGCAGGCTGCCACTGATGCCGATGAACGGATCAAGCGGGGTGCCTGCCTGCGCGACCAGAATGGAAACCTGTGATAAACCCTGTGCACCGAATACTGCCGCCAACACAAGCCTGAGCGCACATTGCCCAAGCGCGATCATATTCGCCATTGATTTGCCCTCGGTGGGTTGCCTGTTGCGATCTTTCGCCGCTTCGGCAAGCTCTACCTAAAGGAGAGTTTTGGGAATGCTCAAAAATGCGAAACTATGGTTTGCATTTTTGCAAAGCTCTTATGACAGGGCGCGGAAACAGCCCACAATCCAGTCTGCGGCGCGGTGGATTGCCAGATCGCCGCGCCGGGATTCATGGAATTTCAACCATAGATCAGCCTGATAGACCTGGCTGTGCGGGATCGGCTCCAGATCCGGGCGGGTGCTGGCCAGCACATCGGGCAGGGGGCCGGACTGGCGCAGCTTCACCATGGCGTCGGCGGCGTGTTCCAGCTTGGGCAGGCGCATCACAGGTGGCACGCCGAAATGTGTCCAGCCGATCTGGATGCCGCCAAAGCCATCGACCGCCGGTTCCAGCGCCACCCAGCCACTGCCGGGGGCGGCCTCGCGGTGGCGATACAGCCGATAGGTCAGATGCCCGGCGCGGCGGGCGATCAGGCGGCCTTGCTCCGGGCGGCCATAGGACAGCACGATGTCACAGGGGCCAAGCCCGGTTTCAAAGGCACGCGACAGGAAATTGAGCTCGGTCCGGGCAGGCAGGTCACCGTCACCGCGCAGGCCGGGCAGCAGAACATGGCTGGTCACCACATCCGGGCAGCCGATGGTGATGCGCGCCACCTGATCGCTGCGGCCTGCGCGCAGATTGTTGCTTTCGACATGCAGCTTGCGCTCGAACTCATCGACGATGCCCAGCAGGGGCAGCATGTCGGGGTTCGCCTCCCAGCCATCCGCGCGTTTGAAGAACACGGGGAAGCCATAGGCCTCGCTGATCTTTTCAATCCGGCGCGAGACGGTCGCCACATTGCTGCCCAGCACCCGCGCCACCGCCGACATGGTGCGGTGCCGATGCAGGTGGATCATGTAGCGATAGTCATCCCAGGAATTCATGCGCAGCCTTTTGGTCAGGCTACATGACCTAGGATATTCAACCCGAGGGTGAAAGGGGCTGTGCAGACAAGAAGATGTGAGTGGCGAGACTTCGCCACCCACCTCGGCAATTATGCGCCGGTGGCCTGATCGTCGGCTTGGTCCGGCCCCTGATCGGCCACACGCGCGACCGAAACCACCTCTTCGTCGCCGCCGGTGTTGAACACCCGCACCCCGCCCGCCGAGCGGGAGCGGAAGCTGATCTGCGCCACCGGCACCCGGATGGATTGCCCCGTCGAGGTGGCCAGCATGATCTGATCGGCCAGTTCAACCGGGAAGGAGGCGACCAGCCGACCGCCGCGCATCGCCCCGTCCATCGCCTTGACGCCGACACCGCCGCGCCCGCGCACCGGGTAATCATGGCTGGACGACAGCTTGCCCGCGCCCATCGCGGTGATGGTCAGGATGAGATCCTCATTCGCCGACATTTCGGCAAATTCTTCCAGGGACAGCGATCCGGCCTCGACGCTTTCGTCATCTTCGCTGGCCGACTCGTCCTCGACCAGACCCTCTTGCGCCCGGCGCATCTTGAGGAAGGCCGCGCGTTTTTCCGGCGTGTAGTCAAAGTGCCGGATGACCGACATAGACACCACGCTGTCGCCCTCGGCCAGACGCACGCCCCGCACGCCGGTGGATTCCCGGCTGGAGAATACGCGCAGATCGGTGGTGGGGAAGCGGATGGCCCGGCCAAGCGCCGTGACCAGCATCACGTCATCGCCATCGTTGCAGGTGCGCACATTGATCAGCGTCACGCCTTCCGGCAGCTTCATCGCAATCTTGCCGTTGCGTTTCACATTGGTGAAATCGGCCAGATTGTTGCGCCGCACATCACCATCCGACGTGGCGAACACGATCTGAAGATTGTCCCATTCCGCCTCAGGCGCATCCACCGGCATGATCGCGGCGATCGAGACGCCGGTTTCGATCGGCAGGATGTTGACGATGGCCTTGCCCTTGGCGGTGCGCCCCGCCAGCGGCAGACGCCAGCATTTCAGCTTGTAGGCCATGCCGTCGGTGGTGAAGAACAGAAGATGCGTATGGGTATTGGCCACGAACAACGTGGTCACGACGTCATCTTCCTTGGTGGCCATTGACGACAGGCCCTTGCCGCCACGGTTCTGTGCGCGGAACTCCATCAGCGGGGTGCGTTTGATATAGCCGCCCGAGGTGATGGTCACGACCATATCTTCGCGTTCGATAAGGTCTTCGTCTTCCATATCACCGGCCCAGTCGATGATCTCGGTGCGGCGCGGCACGGCGAAAGCCTCTTTCACCTCGCGCAGCTCGTCCGAAATGATCGCCATGATCCGGTCGCGCGAGCCGAGGATTTCAAGGTAATCCTTGATCTTCGCCGCCAGCGCTTCCAGCTCGTCGGTGATTTCCTTGACGCCCATCGCGGTCAGGCGTTGCAGGCGCAGCTCCAGAATGGCGCGGGCCTGGATCTCGGACAGGTTATAGGTGCCGTCCTCGTTCACGGTATGCGTCGGATCGTCGATCAGGCGGATGTAATCCACGATGTCATGCGCAGGCCAGCGCCGCGTCATCAGCCGTTCGCGCGCCTCGGCCGGATCGGCGGAGGAGCGGATGGTGGCCACGATCTCGTCCACATTGGACACGGCGACCGCCAGACCACAGAGGATATGGCTGCGTTCCCGCGCCTTGCGCAGTTCATAGGCGGTGCGGCGGGCCACGACATCTTCGCGGAAGCCGATGAAATAGGTCAGAAAGTCGCGCAGCGCCAATTGCTCGGGGCGACCGCCGTTCAGCGCCAGCATGTTGCAGCCGAACGAGACCTGCATCGGGGAAAAGCGGAACAGCTGGTTCAGCACCACATCCGCCGTGGCATCGCGCTTCAGCTCGATCACCACCCGCACGCCGATCCGGTCGGATTCATCAGCGATATTGGCGATGCCTTCGATCCGCTTGTCGCGCACCAGTTCGGCGATCTTTTCGATCATCGTGGCCTTGTTGACCTGATAGGGGATCTCGTCAAGGATGATCGCCCAGCGGTCCTTGCGCACCTCTTCGATGCGGGTCTTGGCCCGGATGATGACCGAACCACGCCCCTCCAGATAGGCCTTGCGCGCGCCGGAGCGGCCAAGGATCTGGCCGCCGGTCGGGAAATCGGGGGCCGGAATGATCTCCATCAGTGCTTCGGAGGACAGATCCGGATTGTCGATCAGCGCCAGCGTGCCGTCGATCACCTCGCCCAGATTGTGCGGCGGGATATTGGTGGCCATGCCGACGGCGATGCCGCCCGCGCCATTGACCAGCATGTTCGGGAACCGCGCCGGAAGCACCGTCGGTTCCTTGTCCTTGCCGTCGTAATTGTCCTGAAAATCGACGGTATCCTTGTCGATATCGGCCAGAAGGAAGGCGGCGGGCTTGTCCATCCGCACTTCGGTATACCGCATGGCGGCGGCGTTATCGCCATCCATCGAGCCGAAGTTGCCTTGCCCGTCCAGCAGTTTCAACGACATGCTGAACGGCTGCGCCATCCGCACCAGCGCGTCATAGATCGCGCCATCGCCATGCGGGTGGTATTTCCCCATTACATCGCCGACAGGCCGCGCCGACTTGCGATAGGGTTTGTCGTGGGTGTTGCCGGTTTCCGACATTGCATAAAGAATACGCCGATGCACAGGTTTCAACCCGTCGCGCAAATCCGGGATGGCACGGCTGACGATCACGCTCATCGCGTAATCGAGATAGGCCGTTTTCATCTCGGACTCGATGGAGACTTGCGGGCCATCGTAATGGCTGCGCAGATTTTCTTCCATGTTTTCAGTGTCTTCCGGTTGGTCGGTCACGGGGGCCGCCTTCTGTGGTGGGGGCCTTTGCACAGACCCTAGATGTTGTTGGCAGCACTATAGACCATCGCGGATATAGGGTGCAACGGGGCAATGCCGCACAGGTTGGCAGCCACTGATATTGACTGACAACAGACTGTTTTCATTGATTAATAATCCGAATCGCGCATCCTGATCGAACAAGAAGAAACCATGGAGGTGTCTTATGGAGCGGCGCGAAACGGAACTGATGCTGAAGGGGTATGGCCTGACCACGGCAGAGCTGTATTACCGGATGCCGGATTATCGCAGCGTTCTCAACAGCTTCATCTGGCAGGAATATGATCTTGCCCCGGATTACCCGAAGCTGTTCCACTTCATCGAATTCTGGCAGGACAAGATCGAAGGTCCGCTGCATTCGGTGCGCTTCACCCACCGCAAGCTGATCAGCCCCGGTGAGTGGCGCAATGTGGTGGGAGAGTTCCGTCTGCATTGACGGGCGGCGGCACGCATGGCGCGCGCCGTCAGGGATCAGGCGGCGCGGGTGGCCCCGGCGCGCAGGATCATGCCGAACAGGTCGCGCGGATCATCCGGGTCTGCGATCATGTCCAGTTCGGCAAAAAGCCCGGTGGCCCGCAGCTTGGAGTGGACATAGCGCAGGGCGCTGAAATCCTCGATGGCAAAACCCACGCTGTCGAACAGGGTGATCTCGCGCGCATCACGGCGGCCCTGATCACTGCCGGTGATCACCTGCCACAATTCGGTGACGGGGTGGTTTTCGGGCAATTGCTGGATCTCGCCCTCGATCCGGGTCTGCGGCGGGTATTCGACAAAGATCTGCGCGCGCAGCAGGATGTCGTGATGCAGCTCCGTCTTGCCGGGGCAATCGCCGCCGACCGCGTTGATGTGCACCCCTGCGCCGACCATATTGTCGCTGAGGATGGTGGCCAGCTGTTTGTCGGCGGTGCAGGTGGTGATGATCTGAGCGCCCAGGATCGCCTCTTCGGGCGAGGTGCAGGACACCACGGTCAGGCCACGCCCGGCCAGATTGGTCGCGCATTTGCGGGTCGCCGCCGGGTCGATGTCATAAAGACGCACTTCGGTGATGCCGCAGATCGCCTTGAAGGCCAGCGCCTGAAATTCGGCCTGCGCGCCATTGCCGATCATCGCCATGGTGGTGGCCCCCTTGGGGGCAAGCCATTTCGCCGCCATGGCCGAGGTTGCCGCCGTGCGCAGCGCCGTGAGGATGGTCATTTCCGACAGCATCAGGGGATAGCCCGTCGCCACATCGGCCAGAAGGCCAAAGGCGGTGACGGTTTGCAGCCCCTTCTTCATGTTGGCGGGATGGCCGTTCACATATTTGAACCCATAGGTTTCCCCATCCGAGGTGGGCATGAGTTCGATCACGCCGACATCGGAATGGCTGGCCACGCGCGGCGTTTTGTCAAACAGCGGCCAGCGGCGGAAATCGGCTTCGATCTCGGCGGCGAGATCGGCCATCATCCGCTCGATCCCGATGTGAAGAACCAGCCGCATCATGTTGTCGACGCTGACAAAAGGCACAATCGCCTGACGGGAGGGGGTATGGGTCATCTCTGTCTCTCAGGTAAAGCTGCGGGTCGGGCGGTCAAAGACTTTCTTGCCCATGAGCGAACCGACCAGATCCACCATCAGCTTGGCGGTGCGGCCGCGGTCATCCAGAAACGGGTTCAGTTCCACCAGGTCGAGCGAGGTGACAAGCCCGGATTCATGCAGCAGCTCCATCACCAGATGGGCCTCGCGGAAGGTGGTGCCGCCCGGCACGGTGGTGCCGACAGCCGGCGCGATGGACGGATCAAGGAAATCGACATCGAGGCTGACATGCAGCATCCCGCCCGCCTCACGCACCTTGGTCAGAAAGCTGCGCAGGGGGGCGACGACGCCCTGTTCATCCAGCACGCGCATGTCGTTGATGGCAATGTCATGTTTCAGCAGCGCCGCATGTTCGGCAGGATCGACCGAGCGGATGCCGTAAAGGCAGATCCGGTCTGCCGGAATCGGTGCCGGGAAGGGCGGGAAATCCTCGAACCCGTCGCGCCCGGCAATATAGGCGACCGGGGTGCCGTGCAGATTGCCGGATACCGTGGTCATCGGTGTGTGGAAATCGCTATGCGCATCCAGCCAGAGCAGGAACAGCGGCCGCCCTTGACGGCGGGCAAAGGCCGCAGCACCGGCCACCGACCCCAGTGCCAGCGAATGATCGCCGCCCAGAATGATCGGCATGGCCCCGGCGCTGAGGGCGTCATCGGTGCGGTCGGCCAGAATCTCGGTCCAGCCCAGCGTTTCGGCCAGCTGATCCACCGCAGGATTGGCGCAGGTGACGGGCGGCAGCGCGGGCAGGGCCACATCGCCCCAATCCTCGACCCCGTGGCCCAGATCGCGGATCGCATTCACAAGGCCTGCAACGCGGTAGGCGGCTGGCCCCATCAGGCAGCCGGGGCGGCGCTGGCCGGAATCGATCGGGGCGCCAATGAGGATGGTCTGGGTCATGTCTCGTCTCCTGTTGGCCCAAGATGTTTTCATCTTGCGGCAGGTTCCAGCGGCATTATGATCGTTTTGTGTAACACATCACGCAAAGCGGCGGGAGAATTTGTCAGGATGGATGAAACCGATCAACGCCTGATCGCAGAGCTGCGGCGCGACGGGCGGGCCTCGCTGTCGGAACTGGCCGACAAGCTGGAGATGAGCCGTGCGACCGTGCGCGCCCGCATGGAACGGCTGACGGCGCGGGGCGAAATCGCCGGGTTCACCGTGGTGACGCGTGCCGATGTGACGGCGGCCCCGGTGCGCGGGCTGATGATGATCGGCATCGAAGGGCGGGGCGGCGAAAAGATCATGGCGCGGCTGTCCGGCCTGCCTGCGGTGATGGCGGTGCATTCCACCAATGGCAAATGGGATCTGATTGTGGAACTGGCGACGCAGACCCTGCTGGAGCTGGATGACGTGATTCACCGCATCCGCAATATCGAAGGCGTTATCACATCGGAAACGAATCTTCTGCTATCAACACGCAAGGCGGGGCGGCGATAGGGCGCACTTTCGGCCCATGGCGGGGCCTGCCGCATTGGCATATGGTGGCGCGAACAGGGAGACGCGCATGATCGTAGAACTTGGGCATTTCGCGCTGGTGCTGGCGCTGGCGGTGGCTGTGGTGCAAAGCACCTTGCCGCTGGTGGGCGCGCAGAAACGGTGGAGCGGCTGGATGGCGGTGGCCGAACCTGCGGCGGTGATCCAGCTTCTGCTGATCGCGCTGGCCTTCGGGGCGCTGACCTATGCCTTTGTCACATCGGACTTTTCGCTGCGTCTGGTGGTGCTGAACAGCCATACCGACAAGCCGATGCTCTACAAGGTCTCGGGCGTCTGGGGCAACCATGAGGGGTCGTTGCTGCTCTGGGTGCTGATCCTCGCGCTGTTCGGGGCCTGCGCGGCGGTGTTTGGCGGTAACCTGCCGCCGACGCTGCGGGCGCGGGTGCTGGCGGTGCAGGGGGCGATTGGTGTCGCGTTTCTGACGTTTCTGCTGTTCACCTCCAATCCGTTCCTGCGGCTGGCGGAACCGCCCTTCAATGGCGATGACCTGAACCCGCTGCTGCAAGACCCCGGTTTGGCCTTTCACCCGCCCTTCCTCTATCTGGGCTATGTCGGGCTTTCGATGGCGTTCAGCTTTGCGGTGGCCGCGCTGATCGAGGGGCGGGTGGATGCCGCTTGGGCGCGCTGGGTGCGGCCCTGGACGCTGGCCGCCTGGATCTTCCTGACCATCGGCATCGCGCTGGGATCGTGGTGGGCATATTACGAACTCGGCTGGGGCGGCTTCTGGTTCTGGGATCCGGTGGAAAACGCCAGTTTCATGCCCTGGCTGATCGCGGCGGCCCTGCTGCATTCGGCCATCGTGGTGGAGAAGCGCGAAAGCCTGAAGGCCTGGACGATCCTGCTGGCTATTCTGGCCTTCGGCTTCAGCCTGATCGGCACCTTCATCGTGCGTTCGGGGGTCATCACCTCGGTCCATGCCTTTGCCAATGACCCGGAACGCGGCGTGTTCATCCTGCTGATCCTCGGGGTGTTCATGGGCGGGGCGCTGACCCTGTTCGCCGCCCGCGCCGGCGCGATGGAGGCGAAGGGCGTGTTTTCGATGATCAGCCGCGAAAGCGCGCTGGTGGCCAACAACCTGCTGCTGGCGGTGGCCTGTTTCGTGGTCTTTGTCGGCACGATCTGGCCGCTGGTGGCCGAACTGCTGTGGGACCGCAAGCTGAGTGTCGGCGCGCCGTTCTTCGACGCCGCCTTCACCCCGTTCATGGTGGCGCTGGCGGTGCTGCTGCCACTGGGCGCGATGCTGCCGTGGAAGCGGGCGCAGGCGGGGCGCGCGATGCGTCCGCTCTGGGGCGCGCTGGCGCTGGCGCTGGCGTTGGGGGCTCTGGTGTTCACGCTGCAAACCGGGCGCTCGGTTCTGGTGCCGCTGGGCGCTGTGCTGGGGGCCTGGGTCGTGCTCGGCGCTCTGGTCGATCTGTGGACCCGCGCCGGACGTGGCGGCATCGGCGCAAAACTGGCGCGGCTGACCCGTCTGCCGCGCGCCGATTGGGGCAAGGCCACTGCCCATGCCGGTCTTGGGGCCACCATCTTTGCCGTGGCGGCGATGAATGGCTGGGCGTCCGAGGTGATCAAGGTGGTGCAGATCGGCGAAAGCTTTGATCTGGCGGGTTATAAGGTGCAGCTCAGCAAGGTCGAAGAGGTGCAGGGGCCGAATTACCTGTCGACCACGGCCTCGATGCTTCTGAGCAAGGATGGGGCAGAGATCGCGGTTCTCCACCCGGAAAAGCGCGTCTATCCGGTGCAGGCCATGCCGACCACCGAGGCGGCGCTGGATCAGGGCATGTGGCGCGACATCTATCTGGTCATCGGTGATCCGCAGCAGAATGGCGGCTGGGCGGTACGCGGCTATTACAAACCCTTTGCCAACTGGCTGTGGATCGGCTCGGGGCTTATGGCGCTTGGCGGGCTGCTGTCGCTGACCGACCGGCGTTATCGGGTGGCGGCGGGCGCGCGCCGTGCCACGCCGGCCCCGGTTCCGGCGGAGTGATGCGATGCGCCTGATCCTTGCCCTCTGCCTTACCCTCTTGGCCGCTCCGGCCTTCGCGGTGCAACCCGACGAGGTTCTGTCGGACCCCGCGCTCGAGGCGCGGGCGCGCGAGGTGTCACAACTGCTGCGCTGCCCGGTCTGCCAATCGGAAAACATCGACGATTCCAACGCCGATATCGCCCGCGATCTGCGGCTTCTGGTGCGCGAGCGGCTGCTGGCAGGCGACAGCAATGACGAGGTGCTGGCGTTCGTCGTGGATCGTTATGGCGAATATGTGCTGTTCCTGCCCGGCGCCTCGGGGTACAACCTGCTGCTCTGGCTGGCCGGACCCGCGATGCTGCTGGTTGGTGGCGGGCTTGCCCTCCTGTATCTGCGCCGCAGGCGGCCCGAGACGGCATCGGCCAGCCTCAGCGCCGAGGAAGAGGCGCGCCTGCGCGAAATTCTCAAGCAGTGACGTGCCGTTCTGCTTTTCCCCGATGCCGCAGCCAGTAAGCTGCACACAAAGGGGAGGATGCGATGTATTCCACGATCACGGTAACCGAAGCGGGTGGCGTCGCCACGCTGACGCTGAACCGGCCAGAGGTGATGAACGCCCTGTCATCGCAGATGCGGGTCGATCTTCTGGCCGCAATACGGGATGTGCAGACTCGCGCACGGGCGATTGTGTTCACCGGGGCAGGGCGGGCGTTCTGCTCCGGTCAGGATCTGGCCGATGCGATGGGGCTGGGGCCGGATCTGCCGCTGGAACAGATCCTGCGCGACGAATACGAACCCCTGCTCAATGCCATCTATGATTGCCCGGTGCCGACCATCGCCGCGGTCAATGGCGCGGCCGCCGGGGCCGGGGCCAATCTGGCACTGGCCGCTGATGTGGTGATCGCCGCAGAAAGCGCCAGTTTCGTGCAGGCCTTCACCCGGATCGGCCTGATCCCCGATGCGGGCGGCACCTGGTGGCTGCCCCGGCAGATCGGCGCCGCGCGGGCCATGGGGGCCGCGCTCTTTGCCGACAAGATCATGGCGCGGCAGGCCGCAGACTGGGGCATGATCTATGAGACGGTGGCCGATGCCGACTTTGCCACCCATGTCGCAGCCCGCGCCACCCATCTGGCCCAGGGGCCGACGCTGGCCTACCGGGCGGTGAAACAGGCGCTGCGCGGCGCGCTCAGCCGGGATCTGTCCGCGCAACTGGCGCTTGAGGCGCAATTGCAGGGCGCCATGGGCAAGACCGCCGATTTCCGCGAAGGCGTCGCGGCCTTTCTGGAAAAGCGCAGCCCGCAGTTTCGAGGCGCATAACCGCCAGACGTTGCCTCTCCCCCATGGGGGAGAGGCGGGCACATATCAGGCACCGCGGGCGAGGGCGGCCACGCCAGTGCGCGCCACTTCACGCAGGCCCAAAGGCCGCATCAGATCGGCAAAGGCGTCGATCTTTTCCGGCGTGCCGGTCATTTCGAACACAAAGCTTTCCAGCGTGCTGTCCACCACATTGGCACGGAAGATCTCGGCCAGACGCAGCGCCTCGATCCGCGCATCGCCCTTGCCCGCCACCTTGATCAGCGCCAGTTCCCGCTGCACCGCCGGGCCTTCCACCGTCAGGTCATGCACATCATGCACCGGCACCATGCGGGCCAGCTGCGCCTTGATCTGCTCGATCACCTGCGGCGTGCCGCGCGTGACGATGGTGATGCGCGAGCGATGCCCCTCATGGTCCACCTCGGCCACGGTCAGGCTCTCGATATTGTAACCCCGCCCGGAAAACAGTCCGATCACGCGGGCTAGAACCCCGCTTTCATTGTCGACGAGCACGGCCAGAGTGTGCTGTTCGATCACTTCGGCATTCGGGTCGCGCAGGTCATAGGCGGAATGGCTCGTCGAGCCTTTTTTGATATTGAGCGGCGACATCGCCTCTCCCTTCCATTTCATCTTGGCAAAAATATCCCAGGGGTCCGGGGGCTGGCCCCCGGTCGCTCAGGTCTCACACCAGCACGGCGCCCTTGGCTCCGATCACACCCTGCGTATCCGCCTCGCCCAGCAGCATCTCGTTATGCGGCTTGCCCGAGGGGATCATCGGGAAACAGTTTTCGTGCTTCTCCACCCGGCAATCAAAGATGAACGGGCCGTCATAGCGGATCATCTCCATGATCGCATCATCCAGATCCTTCGGATCGCTGATCTGGATCCCCTTGCAGCCAAAGGCCTCGGCCAGCTTCACGAAATCGGGCAGGCTCTCGCTCCACGAATGCGAATACCGCTCGCCATGCAGCAATTCCTGCCACTGGCGCACCATGCCGAGACGTTCATTGTTCAGGATGAACTGCTTGACCGGCGCGCGGAACTGCATGGCCGTGCCCATTTCCTGCATGTTCATCAGCCAGGACGCCTCGCCCGCCACGTTGATCACCAGCGCATCGGGATGCGCCACCTGCACCCCGATCGAGGCCGGCAGGCCATAACCCATGGTGCCGAGCCCGCCGCTGGTCATCCAGCGGTTCGGGGCCTCGAAGCCCAGGAACTGCGCCGCCCACATCTGGTGCTGGCCCACTTCGGTGGTGATATAACGATCCATGCCCTTGGTCAGCGCCTCGAGCCGTTGCAGCGCGTATTGCGGTTTGATGACCTTCGACGAATTCTGGTAATCAAGGCAGTTCACGGCGCGCCATTCGGCGATCTGTTTCCACCATTTCGCCAGCCCGTCCTTGTTCACCTTGCGGCCGCGCGATTTCCAGATGCGCAGCGCATCCTCCAGCACATGCCCGACATCGCCGAGGATCGGCACATCCACCCGGATCACCTTGTTGATCGAGGAGGCGTCGATATCCACATGCACCTTTTTGGAATGCGGGCTGAAATCGGCTATGCGGCCGGTGATCCGGTCATCGAAACGTGCGCCGATATTGATCATCAGATCACAGCCGTGCATCGCCAGATTGGCCTCGTAAAGCCCGTGCATGCCCAGCATGCCCAGCCAGGCCTTGCCCGAGGCCGGATAGGCCCCCAGACCCATCAGGGTCGAGGTGATTGGAAAGCCGGTGGCCTCCACCAGTTCACGCAGCAGCTGACTGGCGGCGGGGCCAGAGTTGATCACGCCGCCGCCGGTATAGAACACCGGGCGTTCGGCGGTTTCCATCAACTCCACCAGACGGGTGATCTGCTCGATATCGCCTTTGACACGCGGCTGGTAATGGCTGACCTTGGCCTTTTCGCGCGGCATATAGGTGGCCTGCGCGAATTGCACATCCTTCGGAATGTCGATCAGCACCGGGCCGGGGCGGCCCGAGGTGGCCACATGGAAGGCCTGATGGATGGTTTCGGCCAGTTTCTCCGTGTCCTTCACCAGCCAGTTGTGTTTGGTGCAGGGGCGGGTGATACCCACGGTATCGGCTTCCTGAAAACCGTCGGTGCCGATCATGAAGGTCGGCACCTGGCCCGACAGAACCACGATCGGGATGCTGTCCAGCAGGGCATCGGTCAGGCCGGTCACCGCATTGGTGGCCCCGGGGCCAGAGGTCACCAGCGCCACGCCCGGCTTGCCGGTGGAGCGGGCATAGCCTTCGGCCATGTGGATCGCGCCCTGTTCGTGCCGCACGAGGATGTGGCGGATGTCGTTCTGCTGAAAGATCTCGTCATAGATCGGCAGCACAGCCCCGCCCGGATAGCCAAAGACCACCTCGACGCCCTGATCCTTCAGCGCCTGCACGATCATTCTCGCGCCGGTCATGGTGCCCGTATTCGCTCGTGTCATCTTTCCGTCCTCTCGCCGCCCGCGTGCGGCCCCTGTTGCGCAACAAAAAGCCCCCGGTGTTACTCGGGGGCGCATGGGGAACCTGATGGTCTACCGTTACCGGCCCATGCGCGTTTTTCCTACGATAACAAGAAGCGCCCACATCTTCTTTCCCCTTGGAGGCCAATCCTCCGATTGGGCCGGACATTAGGAGCGCCGGGCGGGGGCGTCAATGGCAAAAATTCACTGAAAATGTCGTTTATTGCGTGAATATTGAACTTTAATTACAAAAATAACCGAAATGGCGACACAAGACGCAATCTGCGCAGTGGCGCACAGGCTTTGCGCGGCGCTGAGTCGATTGCGGGGCTGGACCAGCGCGGCAAAACCGGCAAAGTGACGGGCGACAGGGTCAGTGCAGCGATGCCCCGGCCCGCAGCCCAGAAGGACATACAGATGAAGCTTTATTACTCTCCGGGGGCCTGTTCGCTGGCCTCGCATATCCTGCTCAAGGAAGTGGCGGCGGACCATGCGATCGAAAAGGTGGATCTGCGCGCCAAGACCACCGAAACCGGGGCGGATTTCACTTCGGTGAACCCGAAAGGCTCTGTTCCGGCGCTGGCGCTGGACAGTGGAGAGGTGCTGACCGAAGGTGTGGCGATCATGCAATTCGTGGCCGACACGGGCGGCGTGGCCGAATTGTCGCCGCCGGTCGGTTCGTTGGCGCGGGCACGGCTGCAAGAGGCACTGAACTTCATCTCCTCCGAAGTCCACAAGGCCTATTCGCCGCTGTTCCGTGGCCCGAGCGAAGAGGCGAAACCCGCCATCCTTGAAAACCTGACCCGCCGTCTGGGTCAGGTCGAAGCGATCCTCGCGGATGGCCGCGCCTATCTGACCGGGCCGGAGTTCAGCGCGGCGGATGCCTATCTGTTCACCGTGACCAACTGGTCGGGGATGCTGAATGTCGATATGTCGGCCTATCCGGCGCTGGCGGCGCTGCGGGACCGCGTGGCGGCACGCCCCTCGGTGCAAGCGGCAATGAAGGCCGAAGGCCTGATCTGAGAAAACCACTGCCTTTGCCCGGCGGGGCAAGGGCAACCCGCCCTATGGGCACGTCAGGCAGGCGCCTGTCCGGGCCTGGCTTCGGGCAGAGCGATGCGGGCCACCTGTTCGGCAATCGGATCCACCGACAGCGGATGCAGTTCGGCGCGGTGATCGGCGGGATCACCGATCTGTTGCCAGGCCCCGGCCTTGTAGATCTCCAGCGCGTCAAACCCGGCCTTGTATCCCATCTTGCGCGACCCTGGCACCCAATAGCCGAGATAGACATAGGGCAGACCGGCCTCGCGCGCGATTTCGATGTGATCGAGGATCAGATAGGTGCCAAGGCTTTGTGGCGTCAGATCCGGGTCATAAAAGCTGTAGACCATCGACAGCCCGTCATCAAAGACATCTGTGAGGCTGACGGCGGCCAGCGTGCGGTTGCGCCCGCCATCCGGGGCCGCGCGGGTATATTCGATCACCCGCGACCGGATCGGGGTTTCTTCGATCATCGCGGCAAATTCGAACACATCCATATCGGCCATGCCGCCATCGGCGTGGCGATGATCCAGATAGCGGCGGAACAGCGTATACTGATCCTCGGTCGCCCAGGGCGAGGTCGGATTGCGGCGCAGCAGCGCATTGCGTTTCTGGATGCGTTTCTGCGTGCGCGAGGGGGTGAAATCTGCCACCCGGATCCGCGCCGACAGGCAGGCCGAACATTCCGCACAGGACGGGCGATACAGCACATTCTGACTGCGCCGGAAGCCCTGTTTTGACAGCGTGTCATTCAGCTTTTGCGCATGTTCGCCTTGCAGCGCGGTGAACAGTTTACGCTCCATCCGCCCTTCGAGATAGGGGCAGGCCTGCGGGGCCGTCACATAAAACTGCGGCGCGATGGGAAGGGTGTGGCGCATGACCGTAAATGAGGAGGGTTTCTGGCGGCGAGGTTAGCAAGGCCAAAGCCCGCCGCCAAGCGTCCTGTTGCGAAAACTTCATGCAAAAGGCGCAGGATTGTGCCTTATCGCGGCCGATTGATCGCCACGGTGCCCAGAATGTGGTCGGTCAGGCCTTGCCCCCGGGCCGAGGTGAGCATCAGGAACCCCGACAGGATCTGCACCAGCAGCGTGCCGATGGACAGGGTATAGCCCAGCGTGTGCAGAAATGCGGTCGCCAGATCGAAGCGTTCGCCATTGCGGGTCAGCATGACCACATTCATCAGGCGCATCCCCGGCGTGGCCGATCCGCCTGCCAAGGTCAGCACGCGGTAGGTGAAGCTGATGAACAGATACAGCAGCGGCAGAAAGAACAGCGCCGTGAACACGGTGAACGGCACGATCACGGCAGTGATCAGCGCGATCAGGATCGTATCCACCACCCAGGCGAGGGCACGTTTGGTGGGCACGCCGGCATAGAATTCGGCCTGGCGGTCGGGGTCGGGCAAATGGGTGTCGGACAGCGCAAACATGAAAGGGCCTCTGAAAGCTGGGAGGGGGGGCCGGATGCGGCCCCCGTCGGGATCAATATGCGGGGATCAGTATGCCCCGGCCTTGGGCGCTTCGGCAACGGCGGGTTCGGTCACGGGTTCGGCGGCCTTGCGGGCGCGGTCATCCATGAAGCTGTCGAACTCCTGCTTGTCCTTGGCGTCGCGCAGGCGTTGCAGGAAGGATTCAAAGGCTTCCTGCTCGTCTTCCAGCCGTTTCAGCATCTCGGACTTGTAGGCGTCAAAGGCGCTGTTGCCAGAGCTGCGACCGGCAGCCGAGAAGGGGCCGCCGAAACGGGTGGCACGGCGGGACGAACAGGCGGATTTGCTGAACATGCGTTTGCTCCAGATCATATAGGCAAGAAGGGCGAGGCCAACGGGCCAGACGAACACGAAACCAAGGATCATCGCGGCGAACCACGCCGGACGGCCCTTGCTGTCGAGCCAAGCTTCGGCCCGGCGCAGGATGTTCGGGCGGCCGCTCATCGCGGCGGAAGGATAGGCAGTATACATAAGCGGTCTCCCGGTTGCGTTTCTATGTGAATGTCTTTCACATGATGGGAGATGCGCATTGCGGGCGCTGGCTTCAAGAGGCGATGTGAATGTTTTTTACATCACCGTTTGCGGGCGCTGCCGTGGCCTTAATGGGGCACGCTTTTCGACAGGGTGTTGATGATCACCACACCGCCCACGATCAGCACCAGACCCAGCACCGCCCAGAGATCCAGCACCTGCCGGAACACGACATAGTTCACCATGGCGATCAAGACGACGCCCATGCCGCTCCAGACCGCATAGACGATGGCCACCGGCAGCACCTGCACCGTGATCGACAGGCAGAAAAACGCCACCGCATAGCAGGCAGCCATGCCGAGCGTGGGCCAGAGGCGCGAAAACTGCTGCGTCATTGGCAGCAGCGAGGTGCCGATCACCTCGAATCCAATGGCAATGCCAAGAATGGTATAGGTGGCGATCTGGCTCATGGCGTGGCTCCGCAATGGGTAAGGGCGATCAGATGGGCATACAGGGCGGCAGGGTCACAGCGGGCAGGGACGGGCACGGCATAGATCTGCGCCAGCCAGTGACCATCGGCGGCAAGGCGCACCGCCTCCAGCGCCGCCGTGCCATCGGTTTCTTGGTGGCGGGCAAGGCGGGCGGTGATCCAGTCGCGCCAGATCTGCGCCAGCGCCGGGTCGCTGAGGCAGGTCAGGGACAGCGATGCCCAGGGCGAGACGCCCCGCGCCGGATCGGGCGGCGCGAAACTGCAGGCGACATAGGCGCGGGTGAACTGACCATAACCGCCCTGATCGGCAGCAAGGGCGGTGTCGATCTCGGCCTCGATCCGCTGCAAGAGATCGGCGCAGGTGGCCTCGATCAGCCCCTGTTTGCTGCCGAAATGGTGAAACAGCGCGCCTTTGGTAACCCCGGCCGCCGCCGCCACGGCAGGCAGCGACAGCGCCATGACACCCTGATCCACCGCAATGCGCGCCGCCGCATCCAGCAGGGCGCGGCGGGTCTGGTCTGGCGTCTTGGGGCGGCGGTGGGCGTCAGTCATCAGAAGATACCTTTGGGTATGTTTATACATACCGCCCGGTATCTTTTGGGTCAAGCACCCGGTCAGGTGGTGAAATCGGCCAGCTTCGCCCCGGTGATGCGCAGCAGATCCTGCGGCGCGATCGGGAAAATATGCCGGGGCGTTCCGGCAGCGCCCCAGATCACCGGAAAGTCGAGCAGACGCGGGTCAAAGAATTCGGGGCTGGGGCTCAGATGGCCCAGCGGGCTGACGCCGCCAATCGCAAAGCCGGTGGTGGCGCGCACCTGCGCCGCATCGGCGCGGCCCAAAGGCTCGGCCGCAAGGGCCGAGGCCTTGGCCGCATCCACCTGATTGCCGCCTGCGGTCAGGAACAGATAAAGCTGCCCGCTGGTTTGCCCGGCAAAGAGGATGGATTTCACGATCTGATCCAGCGCACAGCCTGCCGCCTCGGCGGCCTGCTGCGCGGTGCGGGTTTCGCCGGGCATTTCCAGCGGCGGCGCGGTGATGCCTGCGGCGTGCAGGGCGGCGGTGACACGGGCAAGGCTTTTGGACATGGGCAGACTCCGGTTTGGCTCTGGGTAATCGGTTGACCGGGCAAAAGGAAGATGGAGCTGCGGCTTGCGAGGGCGTTGACGGCTGCCGCATGGCCGGGCCATGGTCGCGCCATGACATATGCGCCGTTTGCCTCCCGCCTCAGCCGTTCCCCCATCGCCTTTGACACCGCCGCCGGGACGGATGGCGTGGCCGGATTTTCCGACCTTTCGCCCGAGCTGCGCGCGCTGCTGAGCGGGACTGCGGGCTGTTCGCCCTATCTGAAAGGGCTGATGCAGCGCGAGGCAGAGTGGCTGCGCGCGGCGCTGTCCGTCGCCCCCGAAACCGCCCTTGCCGAGGTGCTGGCCGGGCTGGAGCCTTTGGCGCTGGATCTGCTGGGCAGCGGTCTGCGGCAGGCCAAACGGCGCGTGGCGCTGCTGACCGGGCTTGCCGATCTGGGCGGCGTCTGGCCGCTGGAGGCGGTGACCGGCGCGCTGTCGGCGCTGGCCGACCGGGCGGTGGATCTGAGCCTGAAGCGGCTGGTGGCCGAAGAAATCCGGCGCGGCAAATTGCCCGGCCAGACCGCCGAGGATGCCGAAACGGCGGGCGGCATGGTGGCGCTGGCGATGGGCAAGGGCGGCGCGGGCGAGCTGAACTATTCCTCCGACATCGACCTGATCTGCCTGTTCGATCAGGATCGCTACGGGGCCGACTGGCAAGAGGCGCGGGCCGGGTTTATCCGTGTCACACGCAAGATGGCGGGGCTGCTGTCGGATATCACCGGCGAAGGCTATGTGTTCCGCACCGATCTGCGCCTGCGCCCCGATGCGGCGGTGACGCCGGTCTGCATCTCGATGGCGGCGGCCGAGGCCTATTACGAGGCGCAGGGCCGCACATGGGAACGCGCGGCTTACATCAAGGCGCGGCCTGCGGGCGGGGATCTGGCGGCGGGCGCGCGGTTCCTGCGGGCGCTGGTGCCGTTTGTCTGGCGCAAACATCTGGATTTCGCCGCGATTCAGGATGCACATGACATGCGGCTGCGCATCCGCGACCATCGCCGCCTGCACGGCCCGATCAGCCTTGAAGGCCATAACATGAAGCTGGGCGTGGGCGGCATCCGCGAGATCGAGTTCTTCACCCAGACCCGGCAGTTGATCGCAGGTGGCCGCGACCCGGATCTGCGCGACCGCACCACGGTCGGCAGTCTGGCGGCGCTTGCGGCAAAGGGCTGGGTGCCGGGCGATGTGGCCGAAGATCTGACCGGCCTCTACCGCGCACACCGCGAGATCGAGCATCGTTTGCAGATGGTGGCGGATGCGCAGACCCATGACATGCCGCAAAGCGCCGAAGGTATTGCGCGGATCGCCTATTTCTGCGGCGAGACGGATGTGACGCGCTTTCGCGCCGATCTGAAGGCGCGGCTGGAGCGGACGGATGCGCTGGCCGAAGGCTTCTTTGCGCCGGGGCAGGCCGAAGAAGGGCCAGAGCTGTCCGATACCGCGCGGGGCATCGTCGAGGGCTGGCGCAATTACCCGGCCCTGCGCTCCGAACGCGCGGTGCAGATCTTCAAACGCCTGCGCCCGGCGCTGCTGCGCGCCTTGCAGAAGGCCGCCAACCCGGACGAGGCGCTGCTGGCGCTGGACGGCTTTCTGGCCGGGCTTCCCGCCGGGGTGCAATTGTTCTCGCTGTTCGAGGCGAACCCGGTGCTGATCGACCTCATCATCGACATCGCGGGCACCACACCGGCGCTGGCCAAATACCTCAGCCGCAATGCCAGCGTGCTGGATGCGGTGATCGGCGGCTCGTTCTGGGAAGGCTGGCCCGGTACCGTGCCATTGCGCGCCGGGCTGGCGGCGGCACTGGCCGACGTGCCTGATTACGAACGCAAGCTGGATACCGCCCGGCGCTGGTTGAAGGAATGGCATTTCCGCGTCGGCGTGCATCACCTGCGCGGGCTGACCGACGCGTTCGAGGCCGGAAAAAGCTATGCCGATCTGGCCGAGGCGGCGGTCTCGGCACTGTGGCCGGTGGTCTGCGCCGAATTCGCCCGCAAACATGGCCCGGTGCCGGGGCGCGGGGCGGTCGCGCTCAGCATGGGCTCTCTGGGGGCAGGGCGGCTCAACGCCGGGTCGGATCTGGATCTGATCGTGATCTATGACGCGGCAGGGGTGGAGATGAGCGAAGGGCCGCGCCCGCTGGCCGCCCGCCCCTATTACGCGCGGCTGACCCAGGCCATGGTGACGGCGCTGACGGCGCAGATGGCCGAAGGACGGCTTTACGAGGTGGACATGCGGCTGCGCCCGTCGGGGCGGCAGGGGCCGGTGGCCACCTCGGTTGAAAGCTTCCGCGCCTATCAGATGGATGAGGCCTGGACCTGGGAACATCTTGCCCTGACCCGTGCGCGGGTGCTGGCCGGAGAGCCGTCGCTGGCCGCTGATGTGGAGCGGGTGCGGCGCGAGGTGCTGGCCGCCAAGGCCGGCGGGACGGAGGTTCTGCGCAATGTGGCCGAGATGCGGGCGCGGCTGCAACTGGCCAAACCGCCCTCGGGTGCCTGGGAGGCGAAGAACGGCGCGGGCCGGTTGATGGACATCGAATTGCTGGCGCAGACCGCGACCCTGCGCGCCGCCGATCCGGCGCGGCGGGTGGAACAACAGCTGCGCGCGGGGGTAAAGAGCGGTTTTCTGTCGGTTTCCGACGAGACGGTTCTGCTGGATGCCTACAGGCTGCTCTGGCGGGTGCAGGCAGGCACGCGGCTGTTGACCGAGCGGGAGCTGGAGCTGGACAGGCTGGGCGAGGGGGGCCGGGCCTTTCTGGTGCGCGAAACCGGCGCGGCGGATGGTGCGGAACTGTCGGCGCGGCTGGCAGCGGCGGTGCAGGCCGCCGCCGCCGTGATAGAGGCGCGATTGGAAGAGAAGGGCGGCAATGCAGCTTGATCAGGCGGACCCCAAAGGGCTGGTGCGCGAAAGCTATGCGATCGAGGGGATCAGCGCCGGGGAATGCCGGTCCATTTTCATCGACTGGGCGCTGAGCCTGCCAATGGCCGCTGCAACGTCGGCGGCGCTGGCCACGCTGATCGCCCATTATGGCCCCGGGCGCGAAGACCATCCGATGACCGAGGTTCTGCGCGCGGCACTCACAGCCCCCGACACACCGCGCCGCCGGGGCGGGCGCGCCGGGCGCATGACGGCCAGGCCGGATTAACGCGGCAGGGCGGCGGCTTCGGCAGCCAGGGCGGTGATGCCCGCCCAGTCGCCTCTCTCCATCAAGCCCTTGGGCGCAACCCACGAGCCGCCGACGCACAGCACATTGGACAGGCTGAGGTAATCCCGTGCATTGGCAAGGCTGATCCCCCCCGTCGGGCAAAAGCTGACCTGCGGCAGCGGCGCGCCAATGGCCTTCAACGCCGGTGCGCCGCCATTGGCCTCGGCCGGAAAGAACTTCTGCACGGTATAGCCACGCTCCAGCAGCGCCATCACCTCGGAGGAGGTCGCGGCCCCGGCCAGCAACGGCAGGTCATACTCCTCACAGGCGTCAAGCAGCCGGTCGGTGGCCCCCGGCGCGACACCAAACACCGCACCCGCCGCCTTTGCCGCCTTCACATCGGCAGGGGTCAGCAAGGTGCCCGCGCCGACCACACCGCCCGGAACCTCGGCCATGGCGCGGATCACATCAAGCGCAACCGGGGTGCGCAGCGTCACTTCCAACGCAGGCAGCCCGCCTGCCACCAGTGCCTCGGCCAGGGGTCGGGCAAAGGCAAGATCGTCGATCACCAGAACCGGCACCACAGGGGCGAGGCGGCAGATTTCGGCGGCTTTGGCAGAGGCTTGTTGCGGGGTCATATCGGCTCCTTGATCCCGGCGTCAGGCACGGGGGGTGAATGCGGAGCCTCCGGCGGGGATATTTTAACCAAGATTAAAGGAAAGCGGAGGGTCGGCACCCTGCCTCGGGCCATTGGCTGTGCCATCCGGGGGAGACAGGGTGCTTTCACCTTGGGCGATCATCGGCGTCCCCGCCTGTACCGCACCCCATATTCCCCCGAAACCCTTTCATCTTGGTTAAAATATCCTCGCCGAAGGCAAGAAAACTCAAAGCTCGCGCCCCGCAGGGTTTGAGCGACTACACGACCACGGCGGCGCCTTCGGTGGCATTGCCGACATTGCGGCGGAAGGCCTCGAACAGCTCGCGCCCCGTGCCATGGGCATTGGCTGACAGGTCGGCGCGCACAGGGTCGCGGCTGTCGAAGTCTTCGGCCAGCACGGTCAGTGTGCCTGCATCAGCATCAAGGCGGACCAGATCGCCGTCGCGCAGCCGGGCCAGCGGGCCGCCCATGGCGGCTTCGGGGCTGACATGGATGGCGGCGGGCACCTTGCCCGAGGCGCCTGACATGCGGCCATCGGTGACCAGCGCCACCCGCAGGCCACGATCCTGCAGCACCGACAACGTCGGAGTCAGCGAGTGCAGTTCTGGCATGCCATTGGCGCGGGGCCCCTGGAAGCGCACAACTACCACCACATCCGAAGTAAACTCGCCCGCCTTGAAGGCACGCTTCACATCTTCCTGATCGTGGAAGATTCGGGCGGGGGCTTCGATCACATGGCGGTCAGCGGCAACCGCCGAGACCTTGATGACGCCGCGCCCGAGGTTTCCGGTCAGCTGTTTCAGCCCGCCGGTGGCGGCGAAGGGGGCGCTGGCAGGGCGCAGGATGCGGTCATTGAGCGTGTCTGCCGCGCCATCCTCCCACACCAGCTTGCCGTCGCGCAGCTTCGGTTCCTGCCGGTAATGGCGCATGTCGTCGCCTGCGATGGTCTTGGCATCGGGGTGCAGCAGCCCGGCATCGAGCAATTGGCCGATCATGTAGCCAAGGCCGCCGGCGGCGTGGAAATGGTTCACATCGGCCAGCCCGTTCGGATAGACCTTGGCCATCAGCGGCACCACATCGGAAATATCGGCAAAATCCTCCAGATCGAGGATCACGCCTGCGGCCCGGGCCATGGCAGGCAGGTGCAGCACCAGATTGGTGGAGCCGCCGGTGGCCATCAGCCCGACAAGCCCGTTCACGAAGGCGCGTTCGTCCAGCACCTCGCCCACCGGGCGGAAGTCATTTCCCTGTGCGGTGATCTGGGCAGCACGTTCCACGGCGGCGAGGGTCAGCGCCTCGCGCAGCGGCGTGCCGGGATTGACAAAGCTGGAGCCGGGCAGGTGCAGGCCCATGAATTCCATCAGCATCTGGTTGGTATTCGCAGTGCCGTAGAAAGTGCAGGTGCCCGGCCCGTGATAGCTGGCCATTTCGGCGGCCATCAGCGCCTCGCGCCCCACTTCGCCGGTGGCGAATTTCTGGCGGATCTTGCCCTTTTCGTCATTCGGCAGGCCGGAGGTCATCGGGCCTGCGGGCACGAAGACGGCGGGCAGATGCGAGAAGGTGGCCGCCGCGATGATTAGGCCCGGCACGATCTTGTCGCAGACGCCAAGGAATACCGCCGCGTCAAAGGTGTTGTGTGACAGCGAGACCCCTGCCGCCAGCGCGATCACGTCGCGCGAAAACAGCGAAAGCTCCATCCCGGCCTGTCCCTGGGTGACGCCATCGCACATGGCGGGCACGCCCCCGGCCACCTGGGCGGTGGCCCCGGCGCGGCGGGCGGCCTCGCGGATCAGGCGGGGATAATCTTCATAGGGCTGGTGCGCCGACAGCATGTCATTATAGGCGGTGACAATGCCGATATTGGGCAGGCGCGCCTCGGCCAGAGCGGCCTTGTCGGTGCCCATGGCGGCATAGGCATGGGCCTGATTGCCGCAGGCCAGATGCGCGCGTGCCGGGCCTTGCTGTGCGGCTGCGCGCATCCGGGCGAGATATTCGCCCCGCGGTCCTTCGGATCTGGCGCGGATACGGTCTGTCACACGGGCGATGGTGGCGTTGAGCGTCATGGCTTGCTCCCGTTGAGGCGGCTTTGCATTGGTGTAGCAGAACTTGTTAGCGCTAACAACCCCGCAGCCCATCAAGGCCGTCTCTTTCCCTCTGGCCAGTTTGACGCCTGAGGGGCGGAAGGTCAATTCCGAAGCGCCCCGGCCCCGAGGCCGTCTGTGGCAGCGCCAGAGCCTGAAAGCCCCAGCAATACCCCGGTGTTGACCCCGGTTTATCCCATTTCAGCCATGATCCGCCGTCATGGTCACATCATCGAGAGCGGGATTTTCCCGGAGGGTGACATGAAACAGGCAATGAAAATTCTGGTGCTGCTGGGACTGGCGTTCGGGCTTTCGGCCTGTGCCGGTGGCAGCATGGTCTCGCGCAATGCGGTGCCGGACAGTGCGCTGTCCGTGGCCACCAAAAGCGGGCCGGTGGCCCTGGTGCCGCAATATGACGTGCAGGCCGTGCGCGTTGCGGTGCCGCGCGATCTGCGGGTGTCGGAAGCCAATATGTTCTATCCGCTGGCCGATATCGTCTGGCGGGGCGAGGCGCGGGGCGATCGTCATGCGCAGGTGCGCGCCATCGTTCAGGAAGGGCTGGCTGTCGGAACGCAGGGCATGGCATCGGGCCGTCCGGTGGCGCTGGATGTCGAAGTGACGCGCTTCCATTCGCTGACCGAAAAGACCCGCTACACCGTGGGCGGGGTGCATTCGATCAAGTTCACGCTGACGCTGCGCGATGTGGCGACGGGGCAAGTGATCGACGGGCCGCGTCAGGTGGTGGCCGATGTGAAAGGCTCGGGCGGGGCGCGCGCCATCGCCGAGGAACAGGCCGGGCGCACCATGCGGGTGGTCATCGTCGAACATCTGGCGCAGGTGATCCGCACCGAGCTGTCGGTGCCCAAGACCTTGCCGCTGACCGATCCGTCGCAGGTGCCCGAGGGCATGGCGCTGGTATCGCGCAATGCCGCGCCCGAGATTGCGGGCTGGCGCTCGATTTACTGACCGGGCTTTCACCACGGGCCGGTTCGGGATAGAGGGGGGCATCGCGCCCCCCTTTTTCGCATGTGAGCCTATGACCGACGCAAACCAGACCCCAGCCTACACCCGCCCCGTGGTGCGCCTGAAACCCAAGGCCGAGGCGCGGGCGATCCGCCATGGCTTCCCTTGGGTCTATGCGGACGAGCTGGTGACGGATCGGCGCACGCAGGCGCTGGCCCCCGGGGCGCTGGCGGTGCTGGAAGATGGCGACCGCCGCCCGCTGGGCCTGGTGACGGTCAATGGCAAATCGAAGATCATCTGCCGGGTGCTGGACCGCGACCCCGAGGCGGTGATCGACGCCGCTTGGTTTGCACGGCGGCTGACCCGCGCGCTGGACATGCGGGCGCGGCTGTTTGCGCAGCCGTTTTACCGGCTGGTCCATGCCGAGGCCGATGGTCTGCCCGGCGTGGTGATTGACCGCTTTGGTGATGTGGCGGTGGTGCAGCCCAATGCGGCCTGGGCCGAGGCGCATCTGGAGGCGCTGGTCGCGGCGCTGCGCGAGGTGACGGGGGTGTCCACGGTGATCAAGAACGGCACGGGCCGCTCGCGCAGTCTGGAAGGGCTGGTCGAGGAAACGGCGGTGCTGGTGGGCGGCATCGACGCGCCGATTCCGGTGCTGATGAACGGCGCCACCTATATGGCCGATGTGCTGGGCGGGCAGAAAACCGGGCTGTTCTTCGATCAGCGCCCGAACCATGCCTTTGCGGCCAGCCTCGCGCGCGGTGCCACGGTGCTGGATATGTTCAGCCATGTGGGCGGGTTTGCGCTGGCGGCCTTGGCCGGCGGGGCGACCTCGGCACTGGCGGTCGATGCCTCGGCCCCGGCGCTGGCGCTGGCCACCAAGGGGGCCGAAGCCTCGGGCGTGGCGGATCGCTTCAGCACCCGGCAAGGTGACGCCTTCGAGGTGCTGGAGGCGCTTGGCACCGAAGGCGCGCGCTTTGATCTGGTGATCTGCGACCCGCCTGCCTTTGCGCCTGCGAAACCGGCGCTGGAGGCGGGTTTGCGCGCCTATGAGCGGATTGCGCGGCTGGCCGCCCCTCTGGTGGCACCGGGGGGGTATATCGTGCTGTGCTCGTGCTCCCATGCGGCGGATCTGAGCGCTTTCCGCAATGCCTGCGGGCGCGGCATTGGCAGGGGCGGGCGGCGCGGGCAGCTGATCCATACCGGCTTTGCCGGGCCCGACCATCCGCTGCTGCCGCAACTGGCCGAAAGCGGGTATCTGAAATCGCTGGTGTTCCGGCTCGACTGACATGCGCGCGGTTCTGGATGCCTGTGTGCTGTTCCCCTCGGTCTTGCGGGATATCCTGCTGGGGGTGGCGGCGCGCGGGCTCTATGAACCCGTCTGGTCCGACCGCATTCTGGGCGAATGGACTCGCGCGGTGGCGCGGCTTGGCCCCGAGGCGGTGCAGCAGGCCGAACGCGATGCAACCCTGATGCGCAGCGCCTTTCCCCGGGCGCTGCAACGGGCCCAGCCCAATATCGAGTCGCGGCTGGTGCTGCCCGACCCCAATGACCTGCATGTGCTGGCCGTGGCGATTTCCAGCGGGGCAGATGCGATCATAACCTTCAACGCCAGCGATTTTCCGGGCCATGTTCTGGCCGCCGAAGGCGTGCAGCGCCGCGACCCCGACGGGTTTCTGTGGCAGCTGTGGTCGCATCACCCGGCCGAGGTGGAACAGGTTGTGGCAGATGTGCAGGCGGTGGCCGAACGCATGTCGGGCGGGCCAGTGTCGCGCAAGGCCCTGCTGAAACGGGTGAAGCTGAACCGCTTTGCCAAGGCCATCGGCGCGGCCGGGCTGTAACCCGCCGGTCAGCCCAGATTCCAGCGCGCCTCGTTCGCTTCAATCGCGGCGATGCGGTCAGGCGTCCTGGGGTGGCTGAGCAGCCATTCCGGCGCGGTGGTGCCGCGATGCCCCACCAGCGCATCCAGCTTGCGGAACAGCGATTTCTGCGCGGCGGTGCCGATCCCGGCCTTGACCAGCAGGGCCGAGGCATAGGCATCCGCCTCGAATTCATCCTTGCGCGAAATGCGGGCCATCAGCGCGGTGGACAGAAGATTGGCCAGCCAGATGCCGATGATCGGCAGGAACCGCGACAGCAGCGCCGAGGCCATCATGAACACCGCATTGGCGCCGGTGACGTCAATCATGCGCCGCCGGGTATGGCCAAGCGCCACATGACCCAGCTCATGCGCGATCACGCTGGCCAGTTCTGCCGCCGTCACCTCGCCCGCGCGGTATTTGCGCAGGAAGCCTTCGGTCAGAAAGATGCGGCCATCGGGGGCGGCAAGACCGTTGACCGGATCCACCGCATAGACATGCACCTGAATGCTGGTCAGATCCAGCGCGCGGGCCAGTCTTTGCGCCATGGCGGTGATTTCCGGCTCGCGCAGCGGATGCGAGTTTTCGTTCAGGGTCTTGGCGCTGCGCCAGACCGAGATGCGATACATCGCAAAGGCATAGGCAATCGCCATGAAGACAGGAATGAGGGTGGTCATGGCCCAGATATGGGCGCGCCGCCACTGGCGTCAATCCCGGTCGTCGCAGCCGCTGGGGTCAGCGCAGCGCCTTGATGCCCCGGCTGATGCCCTCCAGCGTCATCGGCACCATGGCCCCGCCGAAAATCTCGCGGATCAGGCGGGTGGAATGGGTGTGCTGCCAATAGGCCTCGGGCGCGGGGTTGATCCACAGGTGATGCGGCCATTGCTGGCAGGCGCGGTTCAGCCAGACCTGCCCGGATTCCGCATTCCAATGTTCGCTGGCCCCGCCCGGATGCAGCACCTCATAGGGTGACATCGCCGCATCGCCTACGAAAATCGCTTTGTAATCATGGCCGTAACTGCGCAGAACCTCCCATGTCGGGGTCTGCGCATCCCAGCGGCGGGCATTGTCTTTCCACAGGCCTTCATAAAGGCAATTGTGGAAATAGAACGGGATCAGATGTTTGAATTCGGCGCGGGCGGCGCTGAACAGCTCTTCCATCACCTTGACGTAGGGATCCATCGAGCCGCCGACATCCAGAAACAGCAGCACCTTGACGGCGTTGCGCCGCTCGGGCCGGGTCTGCACATCAAGATAGCCGTGATCGGCGGTGGCGCGAATGGTGCCATCCAGATCCAGCTCTTCGGCAGCGCCGTCGCGCGCCCATTTGCGCAGGCGGCGCAGGGCGACCTTGATGTTGCGGGTGCCCAGCTCGACACGGTCGTCCAGATTGCGGAACTCGCGCTTGTCCCAGACCTTGACCGCGCGTTGGTGGCGGCTTTGGTCCTGGCCGATGCGCACGCCCTCGGGGTTGTATCCATAGGCCCCGAACGGCGAGGTGCCTGCCGTGCCGATCCATTTGTTGCCGCCCTGATGGCGGGCCTTCTGGTCGGCCAGCCGCTGCTTCAGGGTTTCCATCAGCTTGTCAAAGCCCCCCAGCGCCTCGATCTGCGCCTTTTCTTCCGGGGTCAGGTATTTTTCGGCCAGCTTTTCCAGCCAGTCTTTCGGGATGTCGATCGCTTCCAGCACCTGATCGGTGCTGATCGCCTCCAGCCCCTTGAAGGCTTCGGCGAAGGCGCGGTCGAACCTGTCCAGATGGCGTTCGTCCTTCACCATCACCGTGCGGGCAAGGTAATAGAACCCTTCGGCATCATAGGTGACCAGCCCCGCCGCCATGCCTTCGAGAAAGGCGAGATATTCCCGAAGCGAGACCGGAACCCCATTGCGCCTGAGAGACTCGAAAAACGGCAGGAACATCGCGGTTACAGCAGTCTTTCGAGGAAGATCGTTGCAAACAGGCCCAGCAGGGCAAGGGCGATGGCAAAACCCACGGCATATTGCGCCATGTCCAGCCCGCGCCCGCCATGGCGTTTCGCCACCATTGCCCCAAGGATTGCGCCGATCACGGCGCCACCGATGACGATCATTCTGCCTCCTGCCGGGCGGCAGGGGCCACCCTCATCCGTTCAATGCCAGACGCAAGCCCGAGGGCACCAGCGCCGAGATGTCGCGCATCCGGGCCCGCGTCACCGCATCCGAACCGAAGCCATAGCGCGCCCAGCCCTGACTGTCGAGCCGCAGGGATTTTGCCCCCGCCGCATCGCCTTGCGCGCCTTTGGCCTCTGCCTTGAGCAGCATCAGGGTCGCCAGAAGCGAGGCATTCTGCGCTTGTTTCACCACCGGCAGCGCGCGGTCGGCAAAGGCGATGGCCTGATCGGGGCGGCCCTGGCTGAGCGCGAGCGCCGAAAGCTGCATATCCACATGCGCGGCATGGATCTGCGCGCCGGGCAAGCCGCGATAGATGCGCGCCGCTTCGGAAAAGGCCTTGGTCGCGGCGAGCGGGTCGTTCCCGATGTTCAGCCGTCCGACGGCGAACCAGGAAAAGGCAAGGCGGCTGTCTTTCCAGCCCTGCGCATGGGCAATGGCCAGCGCGGTTTGTGCCGCCGCGCGCCGCGCCCCGGCAGAACCGCGTGGCCCCAGCGCGCTTTCCATCGCCGTGCTCCAGGCCTGCGGTGTGCGCCCGCCATTGTGGCTGCGCCCGGTGGCCGGTGCGGGGTTCATCTTCGCCAGCAGCCCCGGCAGAACCGCGGCCACTTCGGCCTGCGTCATGCCGCTGCGCAGAGCAGGCGAGTAATGCAGTTTCAGCACCAGCATGTCGAAGCCGGTCAGCACGGTGTGAAAGTTGTCGTCGTTGAACACGCTGTCGGGCAGTTGATACAGGTCGTTCAGCGGCCCCATCGCCTGCGCGATTTCTTCGTGCAGACAGTCACGCACCTCTTGCGGGCTGGAATCGGCGGGGGCGAAGATCGCCACGCGGTCGCGCTGGCGCAGGGTGGTCCAATCGAGCGTGCCGGTGCCGCGCGCCGATCTGTATTCCTCCCACGAGGACACACGCGGGGCGACAAAGCAGGCGACATTGGCATGGGTGCCCTGAATCACCCGGCGCGGCAGGAATTCCACGGTGATATTGGCCTGAGACGCGGTTTGCCGCACATCCAGACCGGCCTCGTTGCGGAACCGGGTGATCAGCCGGGCCAGATCGGCCGGGGCAGAGCCGGGCACCTGCCCGGCAAGGGCCACGGTGATCGGGCCTTCAAACCGGGTCAGGACGGGCAGGGCGCGCCCGCTTTCCATGCGGAATTCCAGATCGAGGAAATCCTGCGCGATCTCGGCATTGCTGCGGCTCACCCGGCTGGGCGTTGTGGCCACGAAGGCCTGCGTCACCGCAAGCCCCGGCGCGGCGGTTTGCTCGCGCGGGCGGGTCATCGAAACGTCGGCGTTCTGCGTCGCGTGATAGGTCGGCGCGCAGGCCGTCAGGGTGGCGACAGCAAGAAGTGCAGCAATGCGCATGGGTTGGCAGCCCCGTGTATGCAGTGTGAAAGGGTCCGCAAAGGCCGGCGGAGCAGACCACGCCGGCCCTTGCAGGGCGCAAGATCGAACCGCAGCCCATGGCCCCGCGATGCCCCCGCATCGCGCAGCCCTGCGCCGTGATCCCCGGTGCCTCTGACAATGATCTGCCCGGCGTGCTCCCCCAGAGACACGGATCGGGCCATTGCCTTGCAGCGCCGGTGTGCCGCCCGGGTGCAGGACGTATCGGCCCCCGCCGATACGCCGCGCATCGCGGCGGCCTGACTTCCGGCGGCAGGCCGGAAGCTGTTGTGCCGCACAGACCCCAGCAGCGGGATCCTTGCGGCACCAATCACGGGCAGGCGGTCACGGCGGCACAGGGCCAGAGGCGGCACCGCAGCGGTGTCGCATCCTGTGGCACGATACACCCCGTCGGGGCGCATCGGGTTTGGCCCGATCCGGTTCATTCCTGTGGCGTCCTGCCCTTATGATTGGTGTCGTTCTTCGACAGGTTCAAAGAACGTAGGGCGAGTGTCGGTTTCACGGCCCTGATGTGTCAATCTTTGGGAATCTGAAAGTTCCGGGCCGCACCACCCATCGCGGTGCCGCGCCGCATTTGCGCCAGATTTGCGATGGCTGTATCACGCAATGTTTCAGATCATTGCGGAATCATGGGGTTTCGTGAGTGCATTGTGGCGGAAGTGTGGCCAATTCAGGGCAGGCCCGCCCGAATCTCTGTGGCGATTCTGTGTCTTGGGGCAAGGACTTGGCGGGGGATGTTAAAGTATCCACAGCCTTGGCCTTGCCCTGATTGTCTGTGTGCTGGAAACCGGGGCCACCTGACGCTGCGGCACCCTGTTTGGCCTCTCAGCCGCGCCCACGCGCCAGAAAGGCGAGCCGCTCAAACAGATGCACATCCTGTTCATTCTTGAGCAGGGCCCCGTGAAGTTTGGGCAGGCTGGTCTTGCCATCGCGCTTCAGATCCTCGGGCGACAGATCTTCGGCCAGCAGCAGCTTCAGCCAGTCCAGCACCTCGGAGGTGGAGGGTTTTTTCTTCAGGCCCGGCGTTTCGCGGATCTCGTAGAACTGCGTCAGTGCTGTGGTCAGCAAAGCCTCCTTGATGCCGGGGAAATGCACATCGACAATCGCGCGCATGGTCTCGGGATCGGGGAAGCGGATGTAGTGGAAGAAGCAGCGGCGCAGAAAGGCGTCGGGCAGCTCTTTTTCATTGTTCGAGGTGATGATGACCACGGGCCGGTGCCGGGCGGCGATGGTTTCGCCGGTTTCATAGACGTGAAACTCCATCCGGTCGAGTTCCTGCAACAGATCGTTGGGAAACTCGATATCCGCCTTGTCGATTTCGTCGATCAGCAGAACCACACGGGCATCGGCCTCGAAAGCCTGCCACAGCTTGCCCTTGCGGATGTAGTTTTTCACATCGTTGACGCGGGCATCACCCAGCTGGCTGTCGCGCAACCGGCTGACCGCATCATATTCATACAGCCCCTGCTGGGCCTTGGTGGTGGATTTGATGTTCCACTCGATCATCGGCATCCCAAGGCTGGCCGCGACCTGCCGCGCGAGTTCGGTCTTGCCGGTGCCCGGTTCGCCCTTCACCAGCAACGGGCGTTGCAGCGCCACCGCCGCATTGACCGCAATGGCCAGATCTTCCGAGGCGATGTAACTGGAGGTTGAAGTGAATGTCATGTCTCGTCCGATACTTGGGGCTATGCGCGCGCCGCAGCCTAACGGCGACAGGAAATCGTCGCAACTGCTAGTGACAATGGTTGCAGCTTCCGGTAGGAGGGCGCCACCAGACGCGCCACGATCGGCCCACGTCGGCGCCGTCCGCCTATTTGGAGAGTGCAGCGATGAAGGCAGAGGTCTTTCTCCCCGACGACTATCGCCCCGCGGAGGATGAGCCGTTCATGAATGACCGGCAGCTGGAATACTTCCGGCGCAAGCTGCTCGTGTGGAAACATGAGCTTCTCAGCCAGAGCGCAGAGACGATTGACAACCTGCAAGACAGTGCGCGCAACGTGCCCGACCTGGCCG
Source organism: Gemmobacter fulvus (assembly GCF_018798885.1). Taxonomy (NCBI): domain Bacteria; kingdom Pseudomonadati; phylum Pseudomonadota; class Alphaproteobacteria; order Rhodobacterales; family Paracoccaceae; genus Gemmobacter; species Gemmobacter fulvus. The sequence continues at coordinate 3,358,283 of NZ_CP076361.1, forward strand.
ACCGCGCCAGCGAGGAAACCGACCGCGCGCTGGAACTGCGGACGCGCGATCGTCAACGCAAACTGGTCAGCAAGATCGACGCGGCCCTGCGCCGCATCGAGAACGGCGAATACGGATATTGCGAGATGACCGGCGAGCCGATCAGCCTGAAACGGCTGGATGCGCGCCCGATTGCAATCATGACGCTGGAAGCGCAGGAAAAGCACGAACGCCGCGAGAAGGTTCACCGCGACGATTGACCCCGGGCTTCCCGCTTGCGCAGGATGCCGAAGGAAGGATACGCCGGGCCTCAGGTCCGGCGTTTTCATATGCGGAGGCAGGATGCAGCTGAACGGGGCGGAGATCACGGTTCTGGGGGCGGGGGTGGCCGGGCTGGCCGTCGCGCGGGCGCTGGCGCTGAAAGGGGCCGAGGTCACGGTGCTGGAACAGGCCGAGGCGATCCGCGAGGTGGGGGCCGGGTTGCAGATCACACCGAACGGCGCGGCGGTGCTGCGCGGTCTGGGCCTGCGCGGCGCGCTGGAGGCGGCCTCGATCCGCTCGACCGCAGTGGAACTGCGCGACGGGCTGGAAGGCGATCTGGTGCTGCGCATGGATCTGGCGCGGCTGCGCCCCGATATGGGCTGGTATCTGACCCACCGCGCCGATCTGATTGCGCTGCTTGCCAAGGGCGCGCGCGATGCCGGGGTGCAGATCCGGCTGTTGCATCAGGTGACCCAGATTGACCTTTCCGGCCCGCGCCCGCGCCTTGTGACGGCACAGGGGGCCCAGATGACCCCTTCGGTGCTGATCGGCGCAGATGGCCTGCATTCGCGGCTGCGCGGCGCGCTGAATGGCATGGTGGCGCCGTTCTTCACCCGGCAGGTGGCCTGGCGCACAGTGATTCCGGCAGAGCCGGGCGCACCTGCCGTGGCCGAGGTGCATATGGGGCCGGGTCGGCATCTGGTCAGCTATCCGCTGCGCGGTGGCAGCTTACGCAACATCGTGGCGGTGGAAGAGCGCAACCGCTGGGTCGAAGAGGGTTGGAACACGCGCGATGACCCACTGAGCCTGCGTCTGGCCTTTGAAGGTTTCAATCCAAGGGTGCGCGGCTGGCTGGATCAGGCCGAGGATGTCTGGCTCTGGGGCCTGTTCCGGCATCCGGTGGCACGCATGTGGGGGCGGATGCTGCCCGAAGGGGCGGTGGCCATTCTGGGCGACGCGGCACATCCGACGCTGCCGTTTCTGGCGCAGGGCGCGAATATGGCGCTGGAGGATGCCTTCATTCTGGCGGATCTCTTCGCCGCCCGCGGCATCACCGGCGAGGCGCTGGCGCTGTATCAGGCGACACGCGCGCCACGGTGCCGCCGGATCGTGGCGGCAGCCAATGGCAATGCGCGCAACTATCACCTGCGCAGCCCGCTGCGCGAGGTGGCGCATCTGGGGCTGCGGCTGGCCAGCCGTCTGGCCCCGGCAGCGCCGCTGGCCAAGTTCGACTGGCTGCATGGCTTTGACGCCACCACCAGCACCCGGCGTTAAAGCGGAAAGGCCCAGAGGATCACCGGCACGCCCACGACCAGCGCAATCAGCTCCAGCGGCAGGCCAAGCTGCCAGTAATCGCCAAAGCGGAACCCGCCGGGGCCAAGGATCAGCGTGTTGTTCTGATGCCCGATCGGTGTCAGGAAGGAACAGGACGCGCCAATCGCCACAGCCATCAGAAAGGCATCGGCATTGACGCCGAGGCTCGCGGCGGCCCCCAGCGCAATCGGGCACATCACCGCCGCCGTCGCCGCATTGTTCATCACGTCTGACAGGAACATGGTCACCGTCAGGATCAGCGCCAGCGCCAGCACGGCATTGCCGCGCGCCACCCAATCCATCAGCGCATCGGCCAGAACCTCGGCTGCACCCGTGGTTTCCATTGCTGCCGCCACCGGCATCATCGCTGCCAGCAGCACGATCACCGGCCAATCGACCGAATCGTAGATGTCGCGCAGCGGCACGGTGCGCAGCGCCATCGTCGCCAGCAGGCCGCAGGCAAAGGCCAGTTCGGGCGCGAGGATGTTGAACGCCGCCAGCGCCACCGCGCCGCCCATCACCAGGGTCGCCGCCAGCGCCTTGCGCGGATCGGGCAGGCGCAGATCGCGCGGGGCCAGCGGCACGAAACCCGCATCCTGGGTAAACACCGCCAGCGCCTCGACGCTGCCTTGCAGCAGCAACACATCGCCCGACCGGATGCGCCAGGCGCGCAGCCGCGTCGCCGCCCGCGTGCCACCGCGCGAAACCGCCAGCAGGTTCAGCCCGTAGCGCGACCGCAGCGCCAGATCGGCGGGGGTGGACCCCGCAATCGCGCTGTCGGGTCGCACCACATATTCGCGCAGCACGATTTCGGCGGGGGTGCGCAGCTTCTCGGCACCTTCGGCCTCGGGGGCCTTGACGGCGATCTGCAGGCCCAGCGGCGTGGCGACCTCGATCAGGGCGGTCACATCCGCCTCGATCACCAGCACATCGCCCGGCTCGATCACCCGGCTGGGGCGCGGCGCGGAGAGATAGGTGCCGCGCCGTTCCAGCGCTACGATCTGCGCGCCCGCATCGTGCAGCGCGGTTTCCAGATCGGTCAGCGTCAGACCCACCGCCTTGGCCCCATCTGCCACCCGCAGCTCGGTCATATAGGCCCCGGTGTCAAACGCCTCGGCGCTGGTGCCCTCGCGCGCGGGCACCAGCCGCCAGCCGATCAGCGCGATGAAAGCGATGCCCGCCACGGTCACGGCAAGTCCCGCCGGGGTGAAATCGAACATGCCAAAGGGTGCTGCCCCGGTGCGCTCGCGGAATCCGGCAATGATCAGGTTGGGCGGCGTGCCGATCAGCGTGATGGTGCCGCCCAGAACCGTGGCGAAGGCCAGCGGCATCAACACCCGCCCCGGGGTCAAGCCGATGCGCGGGGCGAGTTGCAGGGCCAAGGGCATCAGCAGCGCCAAGGCTCCGACATTGTTCATGAAAGACGACAGGAACGCGCCAAGGCCACACAGGACCGCCAGCATCAGCCCCGGCCCGCCCTGCGCGGGCAGCACCCAGCGCGCCAGCACATCCACCGCCCCGGTGACCTGCAAGCCCCGGCTCAGTACCAGCACGCAGGCGACTGTGATCACGGCCGGGTGGCCAAAGCCCGCAAAGGCCTCGTTCACCGGCACCAGCCCGGCCAGAACCACCGCGATCAACCCGGCCAGCGCCACCATGTCATGCCGCCAGCGCCCCCAGAGAAACATCGCTATGACCGCAGCGAGGATGGCAAAGATCAGCATCTGGTCTGTCGTCATGGCGGCCTTTCAGCCGGATGGGTCAGGCGTCGAGCATGACCCAGACCGGCACATGGTCTGAAGGTTTCTCGCCCGCGCGCACATCCCGGTCGATCCCTGCATCGCGCAGCAGATCGGCGGCTTGCGGCGAAAGCAGCAAGTGATCAATGCGGATGCCGTTGTTCCGTTCCCACGCACCGGCCTGATAATCCCAGAAAGAATACTGGCCGGGGCTTTGGTCACGCGCGCGGAATGCCTCGGTATAGCCCAGATGCAGGATCCGGCGGAACGCCGCGCGGCTTTCGGGCAGGAACAGCGCGTCCTGCCGCCAAGCCTCGGGTTTTGCCGCATCCTCGGCCTGCGGGATGATGTTGTAATCCCCCGCCAGAACCACCGGCTCTTCCAGCGCCAGCAGATCGGCGGCGCGGTGGCGCATCCTCTCCATCCAGCCCAGCTTGTAGCCATATTTGCCGGTGGCCTCGGGCCGTCCGTCGGCATCAAAGCTGACCGGGTTGCCATTGGGCAGATAAAGACCGCACAGCCGCACCGCACGGGCCGGTCCGATTACGGTCGCCTCGATCCAGCGCGATTGTTCATCGCCGTCATCGCCGGGCAGGCCGCGCGTCACATCTTCCAGCGGCAGACGCGACAGGATCGCCACGCCGTTGAAGCCCTTCTGGCCATGGGTTTCCACCCGATAGCCCAAATCCTCGAACATCTCGCGCGGGAAGCTTTCGTCGATCGATTTGATTTCCTGAAGTGTCACGACATCCGGGCGCGCGCTTTCCAGCCAGCTGGGCAGCGCCTCGATCCGGGCCTTGATGCCATTGATGTTGAAGGTGGCGAGTTTCATGGCTCCTCCGGCTGCCGGCCACCCGAAATGGGCGGGCTGCCCCCTCTATCGCGCGGCAGCGGAAGCGAGGCAAGGGCGGTGAGCGGCAATCCGCAAACAGCCCGAGGATGGGCGTTTGTTAAGACTTTGTTAACCTTTGCGAATCATCATCTGACCAAGGGCTGTGGATAGTTTTGTATCGTGCAGATTGTGGATAATTGTTTCCAAACGCGTTTAGGTTAATCAACCCACAGGCTTGTCGGTCAGAGGCGATGTGGATAAGCACAAGCACAACTTGTGGATGTAAATATGATTGAAAAAACAATCATATAGCGCAAGCGTGGAGGGGCAAAATTGCTCAACCACGGGGATCTATCATGACCGCACTTCGCAAAGTTTCTGCCGCTCTCGAGACCGCCATTGTTTCCGATATGAGCATGGGTCTGGGCAGCGATCTGATGCCGACCTCGAACATCGAAGGCAGCGACATGATGTCGGGTGGCGCGGTTTCGCTGATGCCGACCTCGAACATCAAGGCTGATGACATGCTGTCGGGCGGGGCGGTTTCGCTGATGCCGACCTCCAACATCAAGACCGATGACATGCTGGGCGGTGCCGGTGTGGCGCTGATGCCGACCTCCAACTGATCCTGCCCCAAGGCCCCCCTCCACCGTCCTTGCCCGGTGCCGGAGGGGGGCTTTTGCGACACGGGCCGGGCCGGGAAATTCATCATGTCGAATGTGGTTCGCTTTGCACATCATGCCGCCCAGTCGCGCGGTGCGTCGGGGCAGGGCGGCCTTGCCCCGCTGCTGGCCTGTTTCGCGCATCACCGCCGGCATCTGGGAGATGCGTTCTGGCTGAAGGAAAATGCCGAGGTTCTGAACATTCTTGTGGCCACGGGCCGCCGCCTGCCAGAACTCGCGCTGGCCGTCTATCAGCCCTTCTATGAAGGGATCGAGGCGCAGATCGGCTTTTATCCGCAATATTACCGCATGTTGCTGAGCGTCACGCAGTCGCTGGAGGCTTTGGGCTATCCGGGGCGCAAGTCCGAGGCGCTGGCCGCCTGGATCGTGGCGCAGGGCTGGCCCGAGATCGAGGTGAACGATCTGCAACGCGCCGAGACCCGCTATCTGCTGGGCCGCGCGGGTCAGACGGCGGCGGATGACGGGCTGGATGACCGGCTGATCCGTTTCATGTCGCGGCCCGCCACCTTTGCCGTGCCCAATCCGCGCGCGGCCTATGACATGCTGCACGCCATCTTTTATCTGAGCCACTATGGCCGCCGCCCGCTGGATCTGCCCGCAGCGGCGCTGACATCGTTGCAGATGTGCGGCGCGCTGGCGCATCTGGATCAGGACGGCGATCTGCTGGCCGAGGTCTGTCTGGCGCTGCGCTATTGCGGCCAGCCGTTGCCGCCGCTCTGGCTCGATCTGCTGCGGCGCGAGGCGCGCAGCTTCAAGATTGACGTAGCGTCATGTTCAGATTCCGCCGACGCCTATCATAATTTTCTTGTCAATCAGTGGTTGTTGGAAACTATTGGGGACACCGCCTTTGGCGATATATTTTATGCAGGCCCCATGCGATTCATTTTGCCCCGCCCCCTGATCTCTCCGCTGCGCGAATGGTCTCAGGCCCTGCTGGCCCTGGGATCGGATCGGCGTGCGGATTGGGCGGCGATGCGGTCGGCCTGCGCGCCGCGCCTCTCGGCGGCCGCAGTGGCGGTGGCCGATGCCGGGGCCGAGGGATCGCCCGGCTTCGAGGCCTTCTTCGCCCATTTCGCCCGCAGCGCGCAGCCCTTTGCAGAGCCCACAAAGCTGGTGAGGATCGGCGCATGACAGCGGCTCTGACCGGACGCACCGTGATCCAGCGCGCCGCCGTCATCGGGGCGGGGCTGACGCTGTTCAACACGCTTGTGTCGGTCAGTGCCGATGCCATCGCCAAGGATCTGATCACCAGCTATGCCGCACCGCAGCTGATGGCCCTGTCGGGGCTGATCGCGGTGACGCTTGGCCTGATTGCCGCAATGAGCGGGCAAAAGGAGCGGATCCTCTCCACCGGCAGCCCGGGCCTGCTGGCGTTGCGTTCAGTTCTGGGCGCGGTCAGCACGACCTGCTTTTTCTATGCGCTGCGTTATCTGCCCTTTGCCGAAGTCTTTCTGTTCATCGCCATCATGCCGGTACTGGGCGCGCTGTTCGCCGCCCTTGTGCTGCGCGAGCCCGTGCCGGGGGCCGTCTGGCTTGCGCTGTGTTTCGGCCTGACGGGCATGATCTTTCTGTTCCCCGAAGGGCTGACCGCTATCGGCGTGGGCCACTGGATCGGCCTGGCGGCCAGTGCGACCGGCTCTGCCTCCATCGTGCTGTCACGACGGATCTGCCGCAGCCATACCCATTCCATGGCGCAGGTGTTCTATGCGCAGATGGCCTGCATGATTGGCGGGGCGCTGTTCCTGCCACTGGTTTGGAAGCCGATGGCGCTGGCCGATGTGGGGCTGCTGCTGGCCTATACGCTGTTCCTGATCGGCACGCGCTGGCTGATGGTGGTGATTCTGCGGATGCTGCCCGCCTATGTGGTGATGCAGCTGGCCAATGTGCAGTTCATCTGGATGGTTATTCTTGGCCGCAGCCTGTTTGGCGAGGTGACGGGGCTGCACATCTGGGTCGGCTCGGCGCTGGTGGTCGGCTCGGGCATCTGGCTGATTCATGCGCAGCGCGCGGCTGCGCGCGCCTGACAGACGCGCCTGGTGCGCCCGCCTGAAAGCGGTTCAGATCGAAAAAGACGTGCCGCAGCCGCAGCTTGACGAGGCGTTCGGGTTTTCGATCACAAACCGTGCGCCGATCAGCTCTTCGGTAAAGTCGATCACCGCGTTTTGCAGGAAGGGCAGCGACACCGGATCGACCAGCACCTTCTGGCCGCCCTTTTCCAGCACCAGATCCTCGCCCGCCGGATCATCCAGCCGGATGTCATACTGAAAGCCGGAACAGCCGCCACCCTCCACGGCCACGCGCAGGGCTTTCGCCTCGCCAGTCATTTCGGCAATCTCGGCCAGACGGGCAAAGGCACGGTCGGTCACTCGGGGGGGCAGCTGGAGGTCCATCGGCGGAATTTCCATATCCTTCATGGGGTTTTCATCATATAGGCCTACACGGAAGACCATACAAGAACCGTGACCCTGATGCTTGCACCTTATGCCTGCCAACCGCTCGCCTCGCGCGGGCGCCGCCATCCCGAAAGCATGTCCACCTTCCGCTCGGCGTTTCAGCGTGACCGGGACCGGATCATTCATTCCTCGGCCTTCCGGCGGCTGAAACACAAGACCCAGGTGTTTGTGGAACATGAGGGCGATTATTACCGCACCCGCCTGACCCATTCGATCGAGGTGGCGCAGGTGGCGCGCACGATTTCGGGGGTGCTGGGGCTGAACAGCGATCTGGCGGAATGTATCGCACTGGCGCATGACCTTGGGCATACGCCCTTCGGCCATACCGGCGAAGATGCGCTGGGGCGGTTGATGGAGCCTTATGGCGGCTTTGACCACAACGCGCAGGCGATCCGCATCGTGACCCGGCTGGAACGGCATTATGCCGGGTTTGACGGGCTGAACCTGACCTGGGAAAGTCTGGAAGGCATTGCCAAACACAATGGCCCGCTGACCGGCCCCAATGCCGATCCGAAAGACGCCGGTGTGGCGCTGCCCTATGCGTTGGCCGAGGCGAATGCCGATTGGGATCTGGAGCTGCACACCCATGCCAGCGCCGAGGCACAGGTGGCGGCGATTGCCGATGATGTGGCCTATTCACACCATGACCTGCATGATGGTCTGCGCTCGGGCCTGTTCACCGAAGACGATCTGATGGATCTGCCGGTGTCCGGCCCGGCTTTCGAGGAGGTCGACCGCCTTTATCCCGGCCTTGAAAAGATGCGCCGTCGGCACGAGGCCCTGCGCCGGGTGTTCGGGCGCATGGTCGAGGATGTGATCCATGTGGCGCAAAACCGGCTGGAGGCGGCCAATCCGCAATCGGTGGACGACATCCGCGGCATGGGCACCACGATCATCCGTTTTTCCAAGCCGCTGTATCAGGAGCTGAAGGCGGTGCGCAGCTTTCTGTTTCACCGCATGTATCGCGCGCCCTCGGTGATGGTGGAGCGCGCGCGGGTGACGGCCATGGTGGATGATCTGTTCCCGCTGTTCCTCAAACGCCCCGAACTGCTGCCGCAGGAATGGCGCGAGGATGTGGCGGCGGCGCAAAGCGACACCGATCTGGCCCGGATGGTGGCCGATTACGTGGCGGGCATGACCGACCGTTTTGCCATTCAGGAACATGGGCGGCTGTTTGGCAGCGGTCCTGCCACCTGACGGACGCATATGAAAAGGGGCGCGCTGCGCCCCTTTGCTCGGCCGTCAGGCCCGCCGCGCCGCTGCCAGCCAGACGAGCGCCAGCCCCAGCGAAATCACCATGTTCCAGCCCGCCATCGACAGGCCGAACATCTGCCAGGCAATCGCATCACAGCGCACCACCGCTGCGATGTCCTTGCTGGGGTCGAGCAGGTCGGCGGCACTCAGCCCGGCGATGGAGCCGCTGGAGCAGGATTGCAGCCCCTCCCACCATTTCAGCTCCACCCCCGCATGAAACAGCCCGATGCCGGCTGTGGTCAGTGCCGCCAGCGCGCCCAGCAGCGGCAACAGCCGACCGCCCAGCCACAGCGCCAGCGCCCCGATCAGCACAGCGGCCAGATGCGGCCAGCGTTGCAGGATACACAGCGGGCAGGGGGCCAGTCCGCCCAGATACTGAAAACCAAGCGCCCCCAGCAGCAGCGCTGCCGATCCGCCCGATGCGATCAGCACCAAAAACCGTTGTCTGGTCACAAGGTCACTCCCCGATGCGGTTACAGCAGCGTCAGCGCCGCCCAGACGACGCCAATCAGCAGCGCCACCCCAAGACTGAGCAGCGCAAAGCGGCGCTCGATGAAATCAATGATGCGCACACCATAGCGCCGCAGCAGCCAGGCCAGCAGATAGAACCGCGCCCCGCGTGCCACGATGGCCGACAGGATGAACAGTTTCAGATCGAAGGCAAGCACCCCTGACAGGATCGTGACCACCTTCATCGGCGGCAGATGCGACAGGCCTGAGGTGACCAGCATCACCAGAATGGCCCCATGGCCGGTGCCATCGCGCAGCGCCTCGAAGGCGGCGAGCTTGCCATAGAACTCCAGCACCGGGCGCGCGATCAGATCAAAGGCATAGACGCCAAGCGCCCAGCCGAAGACGCCGCCCAGCACCGAGGTGATGGTTGCAATCAGCGCATAACGCATGGCGCGTTCGGGGTGGGCCAGACACATCGGCACGAACAGCACATCGGCGGGGATCGGAAAGACCGAGCTTTCCACAAAGGAGACGGCGGCCAAGGCCGGTTCGGCGTGACGCGATCCCGCCCAGTGAAGTGTCCAGTCGTAAAGCTTGCGGAACATTGCGGGCCTCTGCTGCGTTTGCCCTCGGAGACCATGCGCCGCCCGCGAGGTCAAGCCCGGCAAGCGGGGGCTTCCGGCGGCAGGGCGCATTGGCTAAGCTTGGATGAAACGGGTAGGGGGTATCATCATGGATTGGAAAGGCCGCCGCGGCAGCCGCAACATCGAGGACCGGCGCAGCATGGGGGTGCGGGGCGGTGGCGCGGTGGGGGGCGTGGGCGTGATTGCCGTCCTGCTCATCGGGTATTTCTTCGGCATTGATGTGACACCACTGCTGAATGACCCGGGGCAACAGCAGCAGGGCGGGCAGGTCGAACTGAGCGAGGCCGATCAGGCGGCGGGCGAGTTTGTCTCGGTGACGCTGGCCGATACCGAAGAGGTCTGGGGGCATGTGTTCCCCGAACAGGTCGGCTCGGCTTACCGCCCCCCGGTTCTGGTGCTGTATAAAGGTGTGACGCAATCGCCCTGTGGCGGGGCCAGCGGCGCCACCGGCCCGTTCTACTGCCCCGGCGACAAGAAGGTCTATCTCGACACCGATTTCTTCACCACCATGTCGCGGCAACTCGGGGCGGGCGGAGATTTCGCCGCGGCCTATGTGGTGGCGCATGAGGTGGCCCATCATGTGCAGAACGAGCTGGGCATTCTGGGCAAGGCCAATCAGGTGCGCGGGCAGGCCAGCGAGGCCGACAGCAATGCCATTTCGGTGCGGATCGAACTTCAGGCCGATTGCCTGTCGGGGATCTGGGCGCGCGAGGCCGAAGACCGCTTTGGCAGCCTGCAAGAGGGCGATATCGAAGAGGCGGTAAATGCCGCGCGCCAGATTGGCGATGACACCTTGCAACGCAATGCGGGCCAACGTCCGATGCCGCATACCTTTACCCATGGCACCTCGGAGCAGCGCGCGCGCTGGTTCCTGCGCGGCTACAAGGCCGGGGATATGGCGCAATGCGACACTTTCGGCGCGACCCGTCTGTAATCGGGCGGCATTTTCCGGGGCCGGTTCCGGTTTCTGGCAATTGACGGGCGTCACGCGGCGGGCTAAACCACGCCGCGTGACGTGGCGGCGGAACGGCAGGCGCAGGGAATAAGCATCCTTGCACAGCGCCGTAAAACCCCTTGAAACAAAAGCCTTGTTCGGAGCGGTTGGTTTGAACAGGTCTGATGTGGAGCCGTTGCAGAAGACGCATCCTCAGCCAGATTGACAGTCTGGCACCTACCGGGGGGATGCGGGATCGTGCGGGTGTGGCGGAATGGTAGACGCGACAGACTCAAACTCTGTTTCCGCAAGGAGTGTCGGTTCGAGTCCGACCACCCGCACCAGTTTTCAAACCTGAGCGTCGTGAACAGCGTAAGACCCTGAGGGGGCGCGCCTGTTCCGGCTTTGAGATTATCTATATTGATCAACAAACGGCGCGCTGCACGGCTGGCTGTGGTGGCAGAATGATCCCCGGATCGCAGGGCCATGGCCTGCCGCCGCACCTGCCGCATGACCGTGGTTCTGGCCCGGATTTCTGCAACACCCATCTGCTCGGCATGTTCCTGTCGTTCTTCCTGTCGGAAAGGCTGCTGGTGTATGTCATGGTCCGGATCCGGGCGAGCCTTACGCAGCGCGATGCCGAACTTGCAGCGCTTCAGCATCAGCTGATCGAAGAGGATCAACTGGTGCGGCTGGGGCTCTTGTCCTCGGGTAGGGCGCATGAGCTGGGCACGCCGCTGACGACGCTGGCGGTAACGCTGGCCGAGGCGGCGCGCCGCCGGTCCCGATATGGGAGCCTTTGTCAGAAGCTGCCTGACCAGCAGCGGTTTTTGCGTATCAACTTAACGTTGTATTAACCACATATGACTCTTTCTTGAGGCGCTCCACATATCGCCCCGGTTTTGCCATGATCTTGTCTAGGTTGTGCGCAGTGATTCGGCGTTTCTCAAGAGAAACAGTAGCTTATCACGCGCATATTCTGGTTAATCAGGGGTATTGATGCGCATGCGAGAACGCTGCGGGGGCCACAAAGTGGCGAGATCGTGGCAAAAACATGATGATGGTTAAGACGGTTTTGGGGCCGTTAACTGTTTCCGGATCCGCGAATGCGCCGAAACTCCCGGCAACAGGCCGCCAGAAAAAATGATGTCCTGTTAATAAGTTAATGAAAAATTAACCATATATCGAGCCACGCCATCGTCGCCGCCGGGGAAACAGAAGCGCTGGATTTCGGGGCAGATGGCGAAAATCCGGGGCTGTTTCGCCGCGCCCGGAAGGTGCGCCGGACCGGGCTTTGCCTTTTTTCCGCTTCCCGCAACGGCGTTCAGAAGGTATTCAGAAAGGGTCTTGCTGGGGTGAGACTGTTGGCCGTGGGGGCGGTCGTTAGTGGTATTGCGCCGAATGGCGCGGGAGTTGTGACGAAAGCGCTGCCAAGCATCTGAAGATTATTGTTCTGTTATGTGCCCCGTTTCATGGGGTCTTTTCAGGGCACCTCCGCTTCGGAGGGGCAGTGTTTTTTGCATCTCACGATCTGACGTCAGGCCGGGTGGCGCAGGGTCCGAACAGGGGCCGCGCCGATCATTGGCCCTTAGGGGCTGCGGTTGATGGATCGGGCGGGCCATGAGGCTCTGCTGAATGAGGATACGAAGATGCCGGTGTTTGCGCTCTACAATCTCGATGACATGGGAACGACGACGGCCCATGATACCGCGCTGGGGAACGGCGCACAGGACGGCGTCTACATCAATGGCGCGGCCTCGGATGGCACGCGCGCCGTTCTGGATGGCGACAATGACTTTGTGAAGATTTACCCCGATCCGACCTTCCAGATGGATCGCGGCACGCTTGAAATCAAATTTACCTCCTCGCCGGAGGGCAGCGATACGCCGCAGACCGTTCTGTCGCGTGACAGTGCCGGTGAGACCGATGGCGGCTACCGCGTTGACATCATGCCGGATGGCACCATCCAGATCGTGCATGAATCTGCATCGGGTGATGATGTGACCAGCACCTCGGCGGGCTTCTCCAACCCCGGCGACCAGATCAAGCTCAGCTATTCCTGGGACGAGATGGGCGGCGGCCGTGTCGTGATCGAAAACTTCACCGCAGGCACGCATTTCATCGGCGATGTGCCCGCAGGCCTGACCATGGATCAAAGCGGCTCTGGCATGAACCAGCCCTGGATCGTGGGCGCCGGGCAGTCGACCTCCACCCCCGGTGCGCTGGACAATATCGACCAGCATTTTGGTGGCACGGTTGAGTATTTCTCGATCTCCGACACGGTCGACAACAACCCGATGAACGAAGATCCGGTCGCCTGCCCGGATGAGGCGGTGACGGATGAGGATGTGCCGGTCACAATTCCGGTGCTGGACAATGACGGCGATCCGAATGGCGATCCGCTGGAAGTGACCGAGGCCACGGCGACGCATGGCACGGTGACGATCAATGACGACGGCACGATCACCTATACGCCCGACAGCAATTACAACGGCGGCGATACCATCACCTATACGGTGCAGGATCCCGACGGGAACACCGCAACATCGACCGTGAACGTGACCGTGAACCCGGTGAACGACGATCCGGTGGCCAATGACGATACGGCCAGCACGGATTTCAACACGCCGGTCGTCGTGGCGGTTCTGGAGAATGACGAGGATGTGGATGGCGATACGCTGACCATTCTCGGCACGCCGGTTTCGGCGGAAGGCACGGTTGAGGTGAATGGCGACGGCACCATCACCTTCACCCCTAACACCGGATTTTCCGGTGATGCAACAATTACGTATGAAGTGACCGACGGCAATGGCGGCACCGATACCGCCACGGTGACAGTGACGGTGGGCCAGCCCAGCCGCGACGGTTATGTTGATGGCACGGCGGGCGGCGATCTGATCGACGTGGGCTATACCGGCGACCCGGATGGCGATTTCATCGACAATGATGATGCGCTGCTGCCCGGTGCTGTGGGCAACGACGATTTCGTGCGTGCCGGAGCGGGTGATGACACGGTCTATTCCGGTCTGGGCGACGATACGGTGAATGCCGGGTCGGGCAATGATCTGGTGTTCACTGGCCAAGGCAATGACTCGGTCGGTGGCGGCGACGGCGAAGACACGATCAACACCGGCGACGGTAGCGATCTGGTCTATGGCGGCATGGGTGACGACGTGATCGACACGTCCTCTTCTGGCTTCCCGCTGCCGGACCGCGACTATCCGGGCCTCTATCCGGCGGATTCCGATCCGACGGATGATCTGGATACCGTCTATGGTGGCCTTGGCCATGACACGATCCGCACCGGCGACGATGCCGATCTGGTCTATGGCGGTGCGGGGCGTGACAGCATCGACGGCGGTCTGGATGATGACACGCTGATGGGCGGGCAGGGCGGCGATACGATTGTGGGCGGCGAAGGCTCCGATCTGATCGACGGCGGCCTGGACCATGACCTGATCTATGGCGGTCTGACCCCGGCCTTCCCCGACGAGCTGAACATCCCGGACGCGACCGATCTGCGCCCCGACAATGCCCGTGACACGATCATGGGTGGCGAAGGCAATGATACGATCTTCGGCATGGATGACGCTGATCTGCTTTATGGCGGCGCCGACAATGACGTGATCGACGGCGGCGTCGATAATGACACGCTGTTTGGTGATGCGGGCCGCGATATTCTGATCGGCGGCGGTGGCGCTGACAGCATGTCGGGTGGCGACGATCAGGACGTGTTCGTGGTCAACCGCCCCGAGGACGGCTTTGGCGACGTGGCCGATGGCGGTTCGGGCGGGGTTGACTTTGACCGGCTGGAGCTGACCGGCGCAGGCCCGTTCCGCATCGTGGACCGGGTGACCGACAGCGATGGCAATGGCTTTGACGGCCGGGTCGAATTCCTTGATGCCGATGGCAATGTCACCGGGCAGATGGTCTTCACCAATATCGAAGAGATCGTGCCTTGCTTTACCCCCGGCACGCTGATTGCCACGCCGCGCGGTGAAATACCGGTGGAGGATCTGAAGGCCGGGGATCGCGTCATCACGCGCGACAACGGTATCCAGCAGATCCGCTGGGTGGGTGCCAAGAAGATGACTTGGGCGGATCTCTCGCTCAACCCGCATCTGAAGCCGGTGCTGATCCGCAAGGGCAGCCTTGGCAATGGCCTGCCGGAGCGTGACATGATGGTGTCGCCGAACCACCGCGTGCTGGTGGCCAATGATCGCACCGCGCTTTACTTCGACGAACACGAAGTGCTGGTGGCGGCGAAACATCTGGTGGCGGGCAAGGGCGTGCATGAGGTGGACAGCATGGGCACCACCTATCTGCACTTCATGTTCGACCGCCACGAGGTCGTGCTGTCGAATGGGGCCTGGACCGAAAGCTTCCAGCCCGGCGACTATACGCTGAAAGGCATGGGCAATGCGCAGCGCAACGAGATCTTCGAACTGTTCCCGGATCTGAAAACCGAGGCAGGTCTGGAAGGCTATGGCGCGGCACGGCGCACGCTGAAGAAACACGAAGCCAAACTGCTGGTGAAGTAACAGGTTATGCAGCGCGGACCGGGGTCCGCCTGCGCGTACTCCGGTTGCACGGGAAAGGGGCCTCGCAAGAGGCCCCTTTTCGGTTTTGCAGGCCCGTCGGCCCGTGATCCGATCCGGTTGTGGCAATTGTGGCAAGATCTGGACAGGCCTGCCACAGTCCCGCCCAACAGTCTCCCTCAGTCCCCCATGGGATCGCCACATTTCGCCGCCATAGAAGCGGAGAAATCAAGGCTTTGCCCGTCTGGCAAGCCTCCCTGCCGAATCGCAGGGAAAGTGAGGGGTTATGTGTGTGTCAGTCACCGTGTGGAAACAGGATCAGGGCCTTGCGCCGCAGTCTTGTTTTGCGCGGGTTTTGGCGACGCCCACAGGGGATGCCGCAGTAATGTGCGTGGAAAGGGTATAAGTCATGGCGACGACATTCAACTGGATCTACCTTGGGCTGCCGGGTCTCCAGATCGACCCTACCGAGGGCAACTCGGATTCAGAAAACGCGTCGCAGCTTGTCGGGCGCACGTTCGGCACCACCGGATCGCCGCTGTTCAACAGCATCACCAGTGGCACGATGATTGACAACGGCGGCACGGCCGGTGTGCTGGATACCAACAACAGCACGGTCAATGATCAGTTCACCACCAATGTCGGCTCTGGCACGCAGACCTTCACCTATGATGGCACCGCCATCTACAATGCCACCGTGACCTATGCCGATGGCACCACCGCCGCCGTGACTGCCGTTCTGGTGCAATCCACCACCGGGCAGTTGTTTCTGGCCCCGGAAATCACCACCAATACCGATACGACGGCCTTCGAGGCCAAGCCAATCCGGTCTTTGACGCTCAACAGCGTGTCCTCCAGCACCGCTGTGAACTATGGCGCGGACCGCCATGTCACCGGCTGGGATGATGGCTATGTCGAAGGCACGGCGGGCAATGACACCATCGACAGCACCTATGTCGAACCCATCGCCAATGGCTCTGACCGGATCGACAACAACGATGCCGGGCTGGCGGGCAGTTCCGGCAATGATGACCATGTGCGCGCCGGGTCCGGAAACGATACCGTTCTGGCCGGGGCGGGCAATGATACCGTATATGGCGGGATCGGCGCGGATTCGCTCGATGGCGGCGCGGGCAATGACAGCCTTCTGGGCGAAGACGGCAATGACAGGCTGACCGGCGGCATCGGCAATGACACCCTGCTGGGCGGGGCCGGGGCGGATACGCTGGATGGCGGCGATGGCAATGACAGCCTTGTCGGCGGTGATGGCAACGATCTGCTGACCGGCGGCATCGGTGCGGACACCATGCTGGGCGGCCTTGGCGCGGATACCTTTGTCGGCGGGGCCGGGGCCGACTCCATGTCGGGCAATGAAGCCATGGATGTGGTGGATTATTCGGCATCCGGCGCGGGCGTCAGCATTGATCTGTCGTCGCCCACGGCGATCGGCAGCGGCGGCGATGCGGCGGGTGATACGCTTACGGGCATTGATGGCATCATCGGCTCGGGCTTCAACGATACGCTGATCGGCTATGATGGCCAGAGCACCGTGCCCGGAGATGATTACACCAACATCTTCTATGGCGGTGCCGGCAACGATTCCCTCGACGGGCGCGGCGGCGACGATCAGCTTTACGGCGGCACCGGCGCAGATACGGTGATCGGCGGGGCCGGGGCGGATCAGCTTTACGGCGACGATGGCAATGACAATATCTCGGGCGGGCTGGGCAACGACACGCTGCTGGGCGGCACCGGCGGCGATACGATGTCGGGCGACGACGGCAACGACAGCCTGTCGGGCGAGGCCGGGGCAGACAGTCTGGATGGCGGCCAAGGCAATGACACGGTGTCGGGCGGGGCGGATCAGGATACGATCACCGCGCAGGACAATGGCGGCACCGATGTCATTGATGGCGGTGAAACCGGCACGGACAGCGACACGCTCAACCTGACCGCCACCACGGTTGCGGATGGGGTGACGGTCAGCTTCACCGGCAACGAGGCCGGCAGCTATGATTTTGATGGCACGACGGCGGGTGGCACCTTTACCGGCATCGAGGCGATCAACACCACCGATTATGATGATGTCGTGGATGCCTCGGCCACCACGAATGGGGTGGTGGTGCAGACCGGCGCGGGCAATGACGTGGCCTTTGGCGGCACCGGCAATGATGCACTCACCGGCGGTGCCGGGGCCGATGCCCTGACCGGCGGCGCGGGCGCCGATACGCTGTCGGGCGGCGATGATGCCGATGCCTTTTACGGCGGATCCGGCGACAGCATCGTCGGCGGCGAAGGCGGCGATGACCGCGACGTTCTGTATGCCAACAATGTCACGCAGCTGGTCTATGGCGGCGGTAATAACGAGGCTGGCACGCTCACCTTCGGCGATGGCACCACGCTGAATTTCAGCCAGATTGAGGATCTGGTTCTGAACGGCGGCAACAATGACGGTATCATCTTTGGCACGGGCGGTGCGGACAGCATCGGCGCGGGTTATGTGGATGGCAATGGCGACGTTGTTGACAATGGCGATGCGATCTTCGGCACACCCGGCTCGGATGATGACGAGATCTATGGCGGCGACGGCAATGATACGATCCAGTCGCTGAACGGCAATGACAGCGTCTACGGCGGCAATGACAACGACCAGATCAGCGCTGGCGGCGGCAATGATTACGCGCAGGGCGATGCGGGCAATGACACGCTGCAAGGCGATGGCGGCGACGATTTTCTGCGCGGCGATGCCGGGGATGACAGCGTTTACGGCGGTATCGGCAATGATACGGTCTATGGCGGTGCCGACAACGATCAGGTCTTTGGCGGCGACGGCAATGACAGCGCCTTTGGCGGCTTTGGCAATGACAGCGTCTATGGTGGCGACGGCTCGGACACGATCACCGGATCGGACGGCAACGATCTGGTCGATGGCGGCAGCGGCGATGATACGCTGCAAGGCTCCACCGGCATGGACACGCTTTATGGCGGCGACGGTGCCGATGTCATGCTGGGCGAAGAGGATGCCGACACGTTCTATGGCGGTGTCGGCGATTATGTCGACGGTTATGAGACGGTTTCGACCGGCGGGGTCGACAATGACACGC